>JBIIIW010000009.1:0-29529 GCA_044234345.1 Minisyncoccia bacterium | reverse complement strand
ATATTGTAAGAGTAGCTAATGCCCAAACTTTCTCGAAAGTTATGGGAAATCCGGTAGTTAAAGATTTAACTACTAAGATTACAGAAGAGATACTTTCTCCGATAATAGGGGTAATGTTTCTTCTGGCATTTGTTACCTTCGTCTACGGTATATACGGAATGATATCTAGCCCAGATGATTCAGAGAAAAGGGATAACGGAAAGAACAGTATTCTATGGGGAAGTGTAGGAATGGCGATAATGTTCTCTGTGTACGGAATCATCAGACTCATCGCAGCTACCGTAGGAGCAGATGACCCATTTCTATAGGTTTGTATAATAAAGAAAGGGAGACTCGAGAGTCTCCCTTTTTTGCATGCACATCACTTTGGAATGATTGTGTATTCTATTCTCGCACTTTCCTTTTCTGAACTTGGATCGATTGAGAAAGCAATTGTCTTCACTTGGCTGAGGTATTGTTCACCCACCCAGTTAGGACGACGTTTGTTTATCGCAGGAACCGGAACATTCCATGCATCATCCCGTCCTTGGTTGTAGTGGACGATGTAGGAAACATCTCTCTCGATGATCCCAAAGGGCACTTTGTAGCCCAATGGAACATTGATCGCAGTGGACACCTCTTTTGTTATCGAGATGAATTGTGAACTCGTCTCGTGTCCGCTGTTAGTTCCACGTGCATCACTTTTGCCCTTATTGTGGGCAATCATGATTAAGATGAGGAGCACTATTACAACTCCTCCGATTACTTTACCGTATGGTTTTATGCTCATGGAGTAGTTCCTCCGGTAGCTGTCGCGATGGCAGGATTTACACCTACGAGTATGTTAGGGTCAAGTTTCTGTCCAGTTATAGATGCAATTGCCATCGCTGCTGCTAGCTGGTTACTACCTGAAGCGGCGATAATATCAGACACTGCGCCAGCAATTACAGCTGCTCGATTTGCAAGTTCATCGGTGCCTGCACTTTCGTCTGTTCTGACTATGGTTTTGATAAAGGGCTTGTTTGTAAAACGCCCAATACGATTTTCATCGTCACAAATTCTGTTTTCCCCACCGAAGAGTTCCGAGAGTGTATCATCGCTGAACTTTTTGACATTTTTGGATATATCCTCGCCATTTTTTCCCACGAAGGCATCTGATATTGCCGCAGCAACGATAGAGTGAACGTAATCTTCTGCAACTTTTGGAGTAACAAGTTTGTATCGCACAAGATACTTATTTCTTACCGGAGTAAGTGGAACCACCCAGGTTATCTTGAACCTTCCTTTGCCTGGTAGACCTGTAAGTTCGATGCTTCTCTCACTCGGCTCCTCTTTTTCTAGAGGAATGGGTTCGCCAACTGGCCTCACCCAAGGAAACACCAGATTAATTCCAGTAAATAAGGCGTCTTGACCTTCTGGTATTTTCAACTCTTCCACCTTTACTGTATCACCAGGAGTTTCGACTCCAATGAAATAGTCTTGAACTATAACTCCTTTATTTGCATCTGGGGATATGACAAAGAGATCTAGATATTTGAAAAACACTAGATATGTTATTATCCCAAACCCAATACATAGTGAATTGACTTTACTGAAACCGATTGGCCAGTAGAAGGGGATGCTACACAGTATCCCTGCAATACAAAAGATTAAAGCAAACTTGCCGTATGTTGCTTTGCCAAAAAACTCACTAATACTTTTTGTTTTCATATCAACCTTGAAACTGTATTGTCAAAATAATCTATGTTTTCTAGCGTACGAAGCACGTAGAGAATATATGATTACGAACAATGTTAACTAATATAATATTAGCACAAAATATTGATATAGTCAAGCTTGAAATACTATTTATAATAAAGAAAGACCCAGAGCATTGTTCTGGGTCTTTTTGTTAGCACTTTTGTGCTATTCGATTCTTGGGGTTAATCTCACCTGCACGATGAGTGTGTCCTTGTAGGACTGCACCCACCAAGCATTAGGTTTGATTTCGTCCTTCTCTGGAACTGGAATCCACATGGGCTTATCCACCGTTCCAACCTCAACCCAAACATTGTGCTCGTAGTGTCTCGAGTATTCAATGTTCATGATCTCCATTTTCCACCCTGGGGTGGTGAGGAACATCATGCCGTTTCCGGGCTGGACGGTGTAGGTCATGTTCTGAACACCAGAACTTTTGGGCACTTGTTCAAAGATACCCATATTGTTCGTGATTGATGCATGAGACGGCATTCCTTTTGGAAGACCTTTCAACCTCTCATGACCATTACCATCTGCACCGTAGAATGTCCCACTTCTGTTGTCGTTATTGATGTTGATGGTGTTTTGATTTCCATTAACACCGAGAACAAGTTTTCCAGAGGTGGTATCTAGAACAATATTTGTTCCGCTTGCGACGATGTTGGTCTTGATGTCTGCAGGCATCCTAGGTGCCGGAGCTACCACAGGGGCAGCATTCGATTTTTCGAGTGTCTCAATCTGTGCTACCAGACCGTCGATCACTATTTTTTGTTCAGCTAGCTGAGTGGAAATCTCGCTAGTTACTGCAGGCGTTGTATTTGTCTGGTCAGCGCCGGTTCCGTCCACTTCACTACGACCTACCGTCCTGTTACCCTTGTAGATCGCATAGAAGGTGATAGGTAGTAAAACAGCGAGTATGGCTATGACTGTAATGAGTTTCTTGCCATTCTGCTCCCAGAAGCTAGGTGCACTAGCAGTTGAGTTAGCAGCACTAGCAGGCGTTGGATCCACTTCTGATGAGTCTGCAACGACCCATTCAGATGCAGGAATAGAACTAGGAGGAACTTTGCCGTCTGTAAATGTGATACGGAACTTATACCTCTTTTTTTCATCAAGCTTGGCTGCAATTTCTCTTTGAAGATCAATATCTGTAACACCCGGATTAACACTAACAGTAATTTCGTGTCTTGGCACCCAAAATTGCCCTACGGACTCGCAGATATTAATGAGCCAATAATCCGCCCCAGCCGGAATGGAAGAGGTCGACAGGATGTATCCCTTGGATACCTTTGCATCAACAGGTTTCATTTTTGAATTCGATTCTGTTGTCAAAACCCTCTCTTTTCTCCACCTGTACACACGCACAGAAGAGTAGATTAGGTGAACAACTAACTGTGTATATAATAGCATAAAAGAGGTATATAGTCAATAGCTATATAAAAGAGAGGAAATAAGGCAAAAAAACCATATTTCTGATATTATATCCCTCATGAATGAGAAATTCCTTAAACCCTACAACCATACGGAAGTAGAGGAGAATATATATAGTGAATGGCTAAAGAGTAACTACTTTAACCCAGACCACCTACCAGAGCGCCACAAGGAGCCATATTCAATTGTCCTACCACCACCTAACGTTACAGGAACACTACACATGGGACATGCTGCAATGATAGCTATCGAGGACATACTAGTGAGGTACAAGAGAATGAGAGGTTACAAGACCCTATGGCTACCTGGAACAGACCATGCCGCTATCGCTACACAATCAAAGGTAGAAAAGGAGATATACAAGAAGGAAGGTAAGAGTAGATATGATCTTGGAAGAGATGAGCTACTAAACAGAGTAAACAAGTTTGCACAAGATAGTCACGATACGATAACCAATCAAGTTAAGAAGATGGGTGCATCTATAGACTGGTCTAGAGAAGCATTTACATTAGACGACAAGAGATCGTTTGCCGTACGAACCGCATTCAAACAAATGTATGACATGGGACTTATATACCGAGGCAACAGAATCGTAAACTGGGATCCAAAGGGACAAACAACAATATCAGATGATGAGATAGTGTATGAAGAAAGAAAAGGAAAAATATATACATTTAAGTATTCAAAAGATTTCCCAATATCAATAGCTACGACAAGACCAGAGACAAAGGTTGGAGATGTTGCAGTTGCTGTACATCCAGAAGATGCAAGATACACACAATACATAGGAAAGAAGTATGAGATAGATTTCGCTGGAGCGAAGATTAATATAGAGATAGTGGGTGATACAGCTGTTGAGAAGGAATTCGGAACAGGAGCTGTAGGAGTAACACCAGCACATAGTAGTATAGATGCAGAGATTGCAGCAAGACATAACCTACCTAGTATTCAGGTGATAAACGAATACGCAAAGATGATGCCTAATACAGGTATCGTTGAAGGACTAAAGGTTGCTGAAGCAAGAGAAAAAATAGTTTTATGGCTAAAGGATAATAACCTATTAGAGAAAGAAGAGGATGTCGTTCAGAATATATCTACTGCAGAGAGAACTGGAGCGGTTGTAGAACCAATGCCAAAGTTGCAGTGGTTTATCGCCGTAAACAAAAATTTTACAAAGAATGGTAAAGAGAGAACTCTGAAGGAATTGATGATAGATGCAGTGGAGAGTAAAAAGATATCTATCGTTCCAGACAGATTCGAGAAAACATATTTCAATTGGATTAATGACCTTCGTGATTGGTGTATATCAAGACAGATTTGGTACGGTCACAGAATACCAGTATGGTACAAGGGAGAGGAGATATATGTTGGAGTAAGTGCTCCAGAGGGTGAAGGATGGAAACAAGATGAGGATACTCTAGATACTTGGTTTTCATCAGGATTATGGACATTCTCAACCCTAGGTTGGCCAGAGGAAACACCAGATCTAAAGATGTTCCATCCAACTACAGTTCTAGAAACTGGGTACGATATAATATTCTTCTGGGTAGCACGCATGATACTTATGACTGGTTGTCTATTAGATACCATTCCATTTAAGACTGTGTACTTACATGGACTAGTACGAGACGGAAAGGGAAGAAAGATGTCTAAGTCACTAGATAACATTATCGATCCACTAGATATGATTGCTAAGTATGGAGCAGATGCAACAAGACTGTCACTGATAATTGGTAATGGACCAGGAAATGATCTAAAGCTATCAGAGGACAAGATAAAGGGATACAAACACTTTAGTAATAAGTTATGGAATATTACAAGATTCGTACTAACCTCTGTAGAGGGAGAAGTACTAGATCCAGTATTTAGTAATTGGAGTGAAGCTGATATAAAACTAAATGAAGAGATTACTAATATACTAAAGGACGTAACACTAGATATCGAAAACTTCAGACTTTATCTAGCTGGAGAAAAGCTATACCACTACGCTTGGCATAGATTCGCTGATGAAATTCTTGAAGAAAGTAAGACAGTATTAAAAGATGGTAACGAGGGGGAAATAAAGTCTAGAAAACAAATACTATTAAGAATACTGACTCAGTTACTGAAAGCATTGCATCCATTCATTCCATACGTTACAGAAGAGATTTGGAAGGATATGCCAGTACCAAACAAGAAATTACTAATGATTGAGGAGTGGGTAGGATAGAAAAAAGCGGTCGCTTGGGGAAGCGACCGCTTTGCACATAGTTATCATGCAGAATCTGCCAGATCAAACAGGAATCGGCCGTGCGCGCATGACGCACATCAAAACATTCTCTTTGACCTCATCGAGTTCGCGATTCGCATCGATCGGCTCATGGTCGATCCTGTGCCTCAGGAGCGCCGCCCTTACGGACTCAATGTTTTTCGTGAAGATATCAAACCCTTTTCTGAGCTTGCCATTGTCTGTCCTGTGGTTCCTATCGCCGGTTCTGAGTGCGTGTTCCAGTCTCAGCTTGCAGACCGCAAAATCAACCTCAAAAATGAAACAAAGCGAGTTAGTCTGATTAAGGAGATCAAGTTCGACGAGCTCGTCGATCTGACCTGCATTCCTACCATCTCCATCGATGTAGAAATTCTTGTAACCTAGTTCGATGCCTTTATGATACCTTGCAAGCATCATCGGACGGATCACTTCGTTTGGAAGAAGATCACGGTCCGCGATTGCTTCAGCGTGCATGGTTCGGAATTGCTCATCCGCTTTAATTCTTGCGGAAACCAAATCACCGACGGTGACAGTCCAGAAACCATTTTCAGGGCTTTCACCGTAAGTCTTAACGAGATGAGCCCCTGTCTGACCTTTTCCTGCACATGGGGCACCGAGGGAAAAAACTTTAACTCCATTTCCGAAACGAGCATGAATATGCTCTCCTTTTGTTGGAAGTCTGTGCCTGTGATCCATAAACAACAAATACCGCCTGTTTGAGTTTTAGCTACATTCTTACATCATGACAGTGAGAAGAACAGCTTGCAATAATATACAATACAAAAAATATAATAGCAATAATGGCTGTAAACATAGATCATTAGTTAGAGATTCTTTTGTTATCAACACTTTCAATAAATTTTATCCAGATTTTATCAATAATTTATTTGGATTTCATATCGTTTTGTTACTGTATGTACATGCAAGAAAAGATATATGAAATAGTAAATAGTGACAGGATGCTACATGAGATTAGATCGATAGTTGAACTTGTCGATTCAATTATAATGTATGGATTCAATAGGAATTCATCAGATATACATTTAGATCCGACAACCGAAGGAGTAGTTATCAGATTCAGGATAGATGGAGTACTTACATACATCGATACAATATCTGATTTGTTACGTGACGAGCTCATAGCAAGAATTAAGATAATGGCAGGACTTAGAACTGATATCCATCAAGTCCCACAGGACGGAAGATTTAGATTTGTTCAAACAATATGCGACTGTGACATTAGAGTATCAATAGTCCCAACTCATTACGGAGAGAATGCAGTACTTAGACTACTTAAGAATGGAAGTGATATACCAACTCTCGGTAATCTTGGATTCTTAGATCACGATATTGACCGGATAGTGGAATGTATTAATAGGTACAATGGAATGATATTGGTGACAGGACCAACTGGCTCTGGTAAAACATCAACTCTATACACTCTACTCTCAATGCTATCAAATGACAGGAATTCGATAATTACACTAGAGGATCCGATAGAGTATGCAATACCCGGAGTGAGACAAATACAAATACATTCAAGAAATGGTATTACATTCGCAAACGGACTTCGATCAATTGTAAGACAAGATCCAGACATAATAATGGTTGGTGAGATACGTGATGCAGAAACTGCACAGATATCAACTAATATATCTCTAACTGGTCACCTCTTGCTATCAACTCTACATACAAGCTCAGCCATAGGTGCCGTACCAAGACTAATAGATATGGGTGTAGACCCGTATCTAGTTGCTTCCACACTCTCACTTGTCATTGCCCAAAGATTAGTGAGGAAGGTATGTATTACATGTAATGGGGCTGGTTGCGGAATATGTGGGAACTTAGGATTTAAAGGTCGAACTGTGGTTTCTGAAACCCTAGTGGTTGATGATGAGATGAGGAAGTACATAATGTCACGAACTCCAATATCAGAAATACTTAGATACGCAAAGAGTAAGGGAATGAAGACAATGTATGAAGATGGACTCGCGAAGGTTGAGAGGGGAATAACAACAGATGAGGAGATATTAAGGATTAGTAAATAATAATTATGAGTTATTATGAAAAGAATATTAAGTATTAAGAACCAAACCTTCTTCGCTCAAAGACTCTCTCTATTGCTATCCTCCGGAGTATCTATCATACATGCTCTAAATATGATGAAGGGAATGGAAGTATCAATTAAGGTTAAGGAAATATATTCATTAGTTATTAAGGATATTGATAAAGGTGTATCGCTATCTAAAAGTATCGAGAATAACGAGATTAAAATAGATAGCCTACTACTAAATCTAATTAAGAATGGGGAATTGAGTGGTAACCTGTCAGATGCACTACTTAAGGCGTATACATATATCGAGAAGAGAAATGAGATGAAGCGTAAGATAGTCGGAACATTAATATATCCAAGTTTCATTATAGTCTCTACCATAGCAATGACTCTGTTTTTGATAATGTACATTTTTCCAAAGATTCTCCCTCTGCTCTCAAGTCTAAATGTACCGCTTCCATTAATTACTAAAATAGTATTAGGTATTTATCATATATTAGTATCTTACGGACTATATATTCTTGTGATCTCAATAGTGGTTATAGCTGTATCTCGTATTGTATATGTTAAGAGTAATAGAGTTAGGTACATATTCCACAATATTGTTTTAAGAATTGGTATGTATCGAACCATGTATATATCTTCATTCTGCACAATGGGAGAGATGATCATTCAGTCAGGTAGAAGTCTACCAGATATGATATCTTTCGCCCGCGATGGAAGTTATAACTTGGTATATAGAGTAATACTAAACGAGATATATAAGGAATCACTAAGAGGAGTATCGTTCTCAGTATCGATATCTAAACATATTAAGTATTTTCCAAGATTAATAATTGATATGTCATCAATTGGAGAGAAGACTGGTAATTTTGCTTTGATGTTGGGTAATTGTGGACGAATATTGGAGCAGGATATAGATAACACACTAAAGAAAGTATCATCATTGATTGAACCTGTATTAATGGTGTTTATGGGACTTATAGTAGGCTCGGTTGCGATATCAATAATATTACCTGTATATGAAATCACGAATCACATATCGAAATAGCGAAGGATTCTTAATGGTGGAGATGATGATTGCATTCTCAATCTTTACCATACTAACAATCACTCTCTTTACGCTTTCAAGCTCCATGCTTGATCTTAAGTCTTGGTCTATAGACCGACTTTCAAAAATGAAACAATACAGTCATGAGATTAATGAGGGTATAGGAAGTAGTACAAGTTATGGAAATTATACTAAAGTCATATCAAATAATATGTTTGATATATCTAAATCGAACTATATCGAATCCTGGGGATCAGATAACTGCAATCCAAGATTAGAGTTTGGCGACTACAGATATATCGATACAGGTATAGATATTGGTAATACAAATGAAAGTACTGATATAGAAGCAAGAAATGATTATGTATATCTAACAGCTGATTCATCAATTTCCTCAACGCATGATTTCTTCATAGTTAATGCATCTGATCATAGTAATCCTGTAGTTATATCATCAATTAATACCGGACCAGGGCTATCAAGTATAGATATAGCTGGACCATATGCATTTGTAGGTGTTATGAGTAGTATTAACCAACTCCAAGTTATAGATATTAGTAATAGATTAGATCCCAAACTAATCTCACAAGTTAAAGTACCACTCCCAACAGCAAGTACTACTGCTCCATTTACAGTATCAATTAAGTATCACAATGGATATGTATATCTAGGTACTACTAAATGGAGTGGTAAGGAACTTCACATAATTGATGTATCAAATATATATAGTCCAACTGTAATTGGTGGTTTTGAAACCAATACTCAAATAAATGATATCTATGTAGTAAATGATATTGCATACCTTGCAACCTCTGATGAGATGCAAATGAGAGTAGTAGATATAAAGAACAAGAGTAATCCAATACTTACAGACTCATTCAGTTCTTCTGGCTGGCATACACAAGCAGGTAAGGCATTATCATACTTTGAAGGAGTACTATCTCTAGGGCGAACAGTAGGAGGATTTAATGTAAACACTAACCACGAGCTATTCGTCTTTGGTTATAACAGGTCGATAGATATACCAGGCGGTGTGTACGGAATTGTTAATGGTCTAAATGATATCTTCGTATTAACGCATTCAAGCGACAAAGAGTTACAGATCTACGATGCAGACTCTTTAGAAAAGAAGGCTTACATATCTCTATCAAATCAAAGTTTTAAGATGTCATGTGATGGTAATAACATGTTCTTTGCAAGTGGTAATAGCAAAGGAATATCAATACTTGAAATATATGAATAGGGGAATGACATTAATTGAGACAATTATATATATTAGTTTGCTATCAATACTAATACTTGGTGTGTTTTCATCCATCATGTTTTCAATTAGTAATATGAATAAGGATGTTAACTTCAGTGAGGATAACTATGACCTATTAATACAAAATTTTTATGAATAGAGGATTTATAGCATTAACATTAGTTTTAATAGTAAGTACTATGACTTTAGTATTTTTGTCATATAAATACTTAAGCATCGGATATTTCTTCGACTCTACAGTTAGGAAGGAGTATAGATTAAACAGCTATTACAATGCTTTAAGTTGTGCTGATCAAGCAATACTTAACTTAACCAAAGACTATTTCTATAGGTCAAACACTCCAGTCAAAGTTGAGTATTTCAACTGCCATATCGATAGTGTAATTGATAACGGAGGATATATAGAAATACGAACACATGGAGAGGTTGGAGGAGTTGTTGTAAGAATATTGACCAAAGTCAGTCTATATAGTTATGGGGTAGATAAAATCTAAATAAAAATTTCATTTAGATTTTATCAAAATTTTATACGGATTTTATCGACTATTTGTATAATCAGCATATTATTAATTAACAAAAAATAAATGCAAGATGAAATAGATATAAAAGACAAGATATATGTAATACGAGGTAATAGGGTAATGATTGACTCAGACTTAGCTCAATTGTATGGAGTAAGTACGAAAGTGTTTAATCAAGCAATTAAGAGAAACATTAATAGATTTCCAAATGATTTTATGTTTCGTTTGAGTACGGAGGAGTTTCGTGATCTGAACCGGTCACAAATTGTGACCGGTTCAGAAAGGCATAGAAATCAACGTAGTTTACCAATTGCATTCACTGAACACGGTGTTTCCATGCTGTCAGCTGTACTTAATAGCGACAGGGCAGTAATGACTAGTATTCAGATAATTCGCATGTTTGTGGCTATGAGGAAAGTTGTTATGAATGATGTGGATAGGATAAAAAGCATAGAGAACAGACAGAATGAGCATGAGAGTGTAATTCTTGATCTCTGTAGGATAATACGAAGTTTGATAAACGTACCAGAAGAGAAGATTAATAAGATTGGATTTAATTAAAATAAATATGAATAAAAATAGAATAAATAAAAGAGGTTTTACCCTTATCGAAATACTAGTAGTTATCGGAATAATCGCTGTACTCTCAACTATAGTTATAGTTGCAATCAATCCAGCGAGACAATTTAAGCTTGCTAGAGATTCACAGAGAACTGCTAATGTCACAGCAATACTTAATGCAGTTGGACAGAATATGGCAGAGAACAAAGGTGTCTTTACTTGCAATGTATCACTTCCAAATGTAAGTGAAGTCATATCAAGCGATACCGCAGGTGGAGGTATAGATATAGCAGCATGTATATCCCCGCTATACATCTCTACATTACCTTACGATCCATCTCTACCAGGTGCTAGGTTCGTTAACTTCACTGATTACGATACTCAATATCTGATAAAACAAGATCTTGATGGTAGAGTAACTGTATCAGCTGCAGGAGAGATACAGGGTGCAATAACCATATCTAGATAATATAGGGTATAATATAGTGAATGAATCGAATTAAACATCTAATTGCATTTTGTATAGCAGTGATAGTTATAGCAAGTACTGGAAAGTACTTCGTCTTAAACCTTTCTAGTGATGGCCAACAGGCTCAAGTAATTGAGTCTGTTTTGCCTGGTACGTATGTTGATGACATTGTGATTGATCAAAGTATATTGATTGATGATCATGAGAAGCCAATTGCAGTAAAGACAAAGCAACCAACTCCGAAATCAGAGGTATCTGCAGAAGCATATCTTGTTGCTAATCTAGAAACTGGAGAAAGATACATAGATTACAATTCAAGTAAGGTGTTTCCAATTGCGTCAGTTAGTAAGATATACACCGCCCTAGTCGTACATCATCTTTTCGACCTAGAAGAACCAATATCTATTAACCAAACAATGCTAGATGCATATGGTAATGCTGGCGATCTTAAGCTTGATGAAAAGCTATTACCCAATGACCTACTCCATGCATTGCTACTGGAATCAAGTAATGATGCTGCTGTGGCATTCTCAGAAACATTTGGAATGGAGAAGTTTATGGAGCAGATGAATGGCTTTGCTAAAGAGATTGGAATGCATAATACACATTTTGGAGACTCATCAGGATTAAGTCCTCAGAATGTATCATCAGCTTCAGACCTCTTTAATCTATCTAGGTATCTGTATAATTCAGAAAAAGATATTCTTGAAATATCTAGAACAAAAGTTTTTGAACTAGCTACAACCACAGATCATGGATCACATCATTTCGTAAACATTAATCCATATGTAAACTCAAGAGACTTCTTAGGAGGTAAGACTGGTAGAACTAATGAAGCTAAGGAGGCCATGGTATCGATATTTAACAGGGAGGTTGATGGAATTGTATATCCAATAGCTGTAATAGTTCTACGTTCAGAACTAGGAGAAAGGGAAGTAAATACAGGTAAACTACTAGACCTATTCGTAAAAAAAGTTTCTTTGAAATAGTGTATAATGCCATAAAATACGAGTAATTAAATTATAATGACACAAAAGCAGGCTCTAGAGTTACTAAAAACTGGTAGAAATGTATTTGTAACCGGTCCTGCTGGTAGTGGTAAGACGTATCTAATTAACTCATATATCAAGTATCTTAAGGAGAACGATGTAGAGGTAGGCATAACTGCATCTACCGGGATAGCGGCAACACATATGGGTGGAGTAACTATACACTCTTGGGCGGGGATAGGGATAAGTGCATATCTAGACGAATCAGACATACAGGGTATGTTGGACAAACCATACCTATCCAAGAGATTCGAGAAGGTAAAGGTTTTAATAATAGATGAGGTATCAATGTTGCATCACTTCAGACTAGATTTAGTTGATCAAGTGCTACGTAATGCTAAAGGTAATAACGATGCATTTGGAGGAGTACAAGTAATACTCTGTGGAGATTTCTTCCAACTACCACCGGTAAGCAGATTCGGTGAACCTGAGTCACACTTCATATACCATTCCGATGCATGGAGATCTGCAGGATTTACAATCTGCTATCTAGAAGAACAATTCAGACAAAGTGATGATATTGTAATATCCATACTTAATGAAATACGCTCAGGTAGTGTATCTGAGAAGTCTAAGAAGCTACTACATTCAAGAATTAAAGCAGAAATAGATATAACTAATCCAACAAAGCTATTCACCCACAATGGAGATGTAGATCATATTAACTTCAAGGAATTGGAGGAGCTCAAAAGTTCAGAAGAAATTGAACACGAGATGGAGTCCAAAGGACAGACATTCATTGTGGAAACGTTGAAGAAGTCATGTCTGGCACAGCCTACACTAAAACTTAAGGTGGGGGCTCGAGTTATGTGCGTAAAGAATAACTTTGAAGATGGATATGTAAATGGAACATTAGGTACTGTGGTTTCCTGCAAGAAGAATAGCGATCCAGTGATACGTCTAACAAATAGTAAGTTGATTACGATAAAGAGAGCAAGTTGGAAGATAGAGGAAGAGGGTAATGTAAAGGCTGAAATACTTCAGTATCCTCTAAGACTTGCTTGGGCTATAACTGTACATAAGAGTCAGGGTATGAGTTTGGATGCAGTTGAGGTAGACCTATCAAAGTCATTTGAACCTGGTATGGGATATGTAGCTCTGTCGAGAGTAAAGAGCCTATCAGGACTTACAATACTTGGAATAAATGATATGGCACTTAAAGTTAATGAAGAAGTGTTGGAATTTGATGAAAAATTGAAAGAATCATCTAGACTATCAGAACAAAGCTTCTCTCTTCAGAATCCAGATAACATAATCAAAGAACAGATAGCGTTCCTAAACCATATCAAACCAAAGAAAAAAGAAGCTAAACTATCAACATATGAGGAAACAGCGTTATTAATACAGAAGAAAAAGAGCACGAAGGAGATAGCGAAGACTAGAGGATTAGTACCAGAGACAATATTGGAACATATAGAAAAACTTAAACTGGACGGGGAAGAGATAGACATATCGTATCTTAAGAAAGAAATACCGCATGCACAGTATACAAAGATATGTAAGGTTTTTGATGAAATAGTTGATAACGGGGAAGAAGTAACCCTATCCAAAGCCAAACAAAAGCTCGGTGCAAATATATCTTTCTTTAAGATTAGACTAGCTAGGATAATTAGAGATTTGGTACCAAAGAGGGGGTAATATAAAAAGCCGTACCTAAACAGGTACGACCTTGCGATTCATTGAATCGAATTACTGGAGTCTGAAGTTATAAAAACGATCTGATGTGTAGATCGTCACCTTTCTCCAATCACCTTCATTGACAACCGGCCAAATTCGCGTGTCTACTTGCGAGAAAGGCCCAGCCGGTGTAGGTGCCGCATACAGCTTCTGCGTGGAGTATGCAAGAGAATTCCATCTCAGGCTCACGCTGATGTCATCTGCCACGATTTGAAAATCACTACTGACAGTGTCAGGGATACCCATAAAGTGGACACAGTCCACGTAGGCCTCCAGCCCACGTGAGCTGCTTCCTTTCGTAAGAGCAAACTCTAGCCGGAGCGGTCCGTTGTTGGAATCGATGATTATAAACTGTCGTCTCCTCCATTCGAGGTCATTGGCCCTGACTACTTCAAACCGTTCCTTGCCGGCATTCCTTACGTCCACTGACAGCTGATCGTTCTCGCTCGGTGTGGTTGCAAACATTCTCCACCAATACGATACTAGGTATCGCTTGTAGAACCCACCTCCCGGCTTGCTCAACCTTGTCAGTTCATAACTGGCTTGTGACCTGAAGTAGGTCGTTGTTAATGGCCCAAACGCCAAATACCTGACGTTTTGTGTATTCTTTCTCCCGTTTAATGGCGCTTGTGCCGCCATGTCTGGCGCCGAGCTATACGTGATCCACGACCCTGCGGGTGGTGGCGCTACATTGAACCATGTGAAATCTTTGTCCAGTGATATGTCCGGCATCGGCGGGTTCTGAGCCCACGCGGTGGAGACTGAGACTATGCACATGATGAGTGCAACTAACATTTCGATGGTCTTCATAATTTTGGGGTACTAACCGACTTTTTATATACCATAGTTATACATAAAAAGCAAATATATCACGCATTATCACTAATTTAGCTATCAACAATATATTTGGTGCCAAATAGCTATTTCATACATGTCAAAAATGTTATGATATATGTAATGAATAAAAATATGATATATACAATTGTTGTTGTCCTCGCAGTCGTTATTCTCTGGTCACTTTGGGGGTTTTTTGGTTCTCGAGTAGAGCAGACTAACTACACCGTAGTCAAAAAAATGAATGGATACGAGATAAGAGAGTATCCGTCACACATTGTGGCGCAGACAATAGTAGACGGAACACATAATGAGTCCATGAACAAAGGCTTCAGTATTGTGGCAGGATACATTTTCGGAGGAAACACTAAAAGGGAAAGTATTGCCATGACAGCACCTGTGGTCGTGCAGAATATGGATAATGAAGAGGTTTCAGAAAGAATCCCAATGACTGCACCGGTAGTGTCTATGGTTGATGGTAACTCCCACGCAATTTCCTTTAGTATGCCTAGCTCATACACACTTGAGACACTACCCATACCAAATGACCCTAGGGTTAAAATCATACTAGTTCCAGCCAAGAAGTATGCTGCGATGCGTTTCTCATGGTATCGATCAGATGCAAAGTTTAATAATGTTAAAGAAAAATTACTACTTGCTCTATCTCGTGATGAGGTTTCGAATACAGGTAATGCTTCTTATGCTGGATACAATGCACCATGGACTCCTCCATGGATGATTCGTAATGAGGTTTTGATAGAACTATATTAATTTATGAGTAGCAATAACTTTTTTGAAGGAAGAACTGTTGTACTTGCCACGATGCATGGTAAAGAAAAAGTTATAGCACCAATTCTAGAAAAAGAGCTCGGTGTTAAAGTAATCATACCTCAGAATTTTGACAGTGATCAGTTTGGAACATTTACACGAGACAAAGCCAGGACAGGAAGCCAACTTGAAGCTGCTCGCTTTAAGGCACTTGCCGCTATGAAGCTCACTGGTGCTGACATTGGTGTTGCTAGTGAGGGAAGTTTTGGTACTGATCCATCAATACCTTTCATACAATCCAATCTAGAATTAGTTATTCTAATTGACACTAAAAACAATTTAGAGATTAGAGGATACCATAGGACACCAGATACCAATATGTCTGGAAGGTACGTTACTAGCGTGGAGGAGGCTATAAGGTTTGCAGACGAGGTGGGATTTCCAGATCATGCTGTTGTGGTGCGTAAGTCTGAGAAAAGAAATAGCTATATACAGAAGGGTATACAATCTAGGGATGAACTAGTTAGAGAAGTAAAAAAACTTTTAAGTGGCATATTCACTAGAAGGGTATATATAGAGACAGATATGAGGGCCCATATGAATCCTACACGTATGGATAAGATTGAGCATGCGACTAATAATCTAATATCTAACATCAATTCTTTATGCCCGGAATGTGGTGCACCAGGTTTTGTGATGTCTGAAGTTAAGAGTTATATGAGATGTGGACAGTGCGATAGACCAACCAAGTCACCACTATCTCATATGTGGAGATGCCAAAAATGCAATACCGAGAAAACAATAACAAGGAATGATAAGGAGTACGAGGATCCGGGTATGTGTACTTGGTGTAATCCTTAGTTGTTATGCTCCAGATTAAATCTCAGAATACATTTTTCGTTACGAATCCGAGGGAGATTAAGTCTGCTCCACTCTGTATCACCACCCTTTACACTAATTGATTTTATACCAAGTTTCTCTGCTTTATATGCGGCCAAACGACTCATGTTCCCATGCCTACATATAAAAACTATTTCCCCCTTCATTAGTTTACTCTTATTCTTACTTAAGTAACCATCAATTTTATTGAATGGTATGTTGATAGCACATGGTACATGATGCTCCTCATACTCGTATTCTTCACGTATATCGACTATTGTATAACCTTCTTTGACTGCAATAGTTTCCTTATCCCTTATTCTTCTCCATACATCATTAGTATCTCCAAATACTAGATTGAAAACTTCATCAGAAGAAATCTCACTTATCATACTAAGAGAGTCTGATGTATGGTTGCTATATTTTCCTTTTAATAGGTGTTCGTTTTGTATCTTCGGAAAACAAGAATCGTCGAGGTATTGGAAGTATTCATCTATATATGGAAATGGACTATCTGGACAGACAAATACCGCTATATGCTCCTTGTGATTAGGATTAGATTTTGAAAGATGTTTTAGTAGCCCAGCAAGAGCGAATCCTGAGCTCGGTCCAACAAAAAGCCCTAATCTACAAAGTTCCATCGACATCTTATACGACTCAATGGTACCGATTTCTTCCTCATATCCGATTGCCGACTTCCAATCAAAAGCTATCTCTTTTAAAAGATTACTTGTCCTAACACCAGGAACTGGATTGTTTGCTGCTCTAGATACACCTATAACTTTGATATCCGGATTCCTTTCTTTTAAGAATCTACTAATACCAACAGCAGATCCAGTAGTGCCTAGACCAACTGATAGTATAGATATCTTTCCTTTGGTCTGTTCCCAAATCTGGGGTCCAGTCCACTTGTAGTGTGCATCTGGGTTAGATACATTGTCATATTGACCAGGGTTAAACCAATTATTTTTCTCTGCCAACATTCTTGCTTTGTATATACCACTCGTCTTGTCATTAGGGTCCGGACAGATTGGTTCTTCGTTAACCATAACTTCTGTACCTAAGAATCTAAGAATATTGAGTTTTCCAAGACTTACTTGGTGTGAGCAAACAGCCTTAGTGTGGTGAAGACCCATCAATCGTGCTATTACAGCAAGGGAAAAGACTGTATTACCTGATGAGTTCTCGATAACAGTATCAATACCTTTTAACTTCCCACTATTCATCTCATTTAATAGCATATTGTATGCTGGTAGAGACTTCATGTTGTTAAGGGGGAGTGCATTCATTAGTTTTGCAAAGATTCTAATACCTTGCTTACGATACGGGTTTAGACTGTCTGGGATTTCTACTAGGGGGGTATGCGGATTGTTCTCTGGATTAAGAAAATCAAGAACAGAGCAACTGCCTTCGAAGACGTTGAGATTCTTTTGTTCGTTATTTCTTGTTTGCATTTATGAAGGTAAATTCTCTATCTATTTGGCCTGTGAGATCACCAAATCTTTCTCTAATATACGCTTGAGATACGTACTTTTCATGAATACTCCAAATCTTTTTTAACCTCGAGTCTCTGTTGTCAGGCAGTGAATCGGCTAACTTGTGAATAGAGGATAACACACCCTGATTTACATCACTTAAGTTAGATACACAAATAGCGCCACTATCCTGATCAACCCCTCTGATGTGTTCATCATCCCAAAACATGCCAATAATCTTGTTTACTGGTATGTGTGAATTAATATATTCAACATCCTTATCGTTTCTAATTTTGTTACCTATTACCATTACACTATCGGCAATTCCAGCTTCCGAAGCTAGTTTCATGTAGTTTGTATATACCTCTATACTCCGCATGGTAGGCTCAACTATGAGACAAGTCAGATCAAATTGAGCATGAAGCGTACCCGCGAACGAATCAACCCCGGCTACCATATCAGCTATTAAGTACCCACCCTTGTCGTCCGTATGGCACAGTATACTTTCTAGAGTTGCAAGATTGTTATGATAGCAACTAGCACCAATATCTTCATCCTGATATGTACCAACGGCAAATACAGAAAGATTGTCTCTAAACACGCCATATTCTCCGATCGGAGTATTCCGTATGCTATCAATACTGATTAAGTTTGATTTCCTTGTGGGTGGTGTAGATTTACGAAATGCTCCTAAGTTTTTAATGTCATTACCACCTATGAGCCATTTTTTAATCAACTCAGATACAAACGGGTGAGATATGTGTGAATGGTAGGGTATCTGTTCAAATCCAAGTAGTTTGGGTGTATGAATATTAATATCTGCATCGAAGACAGAGATCTGCTTTGTCGAATTTTGTGATAGGTACAATGCAAAAGAAGCACAAATCGTGCTCTTACCAGATCCACCTTTTCCGACAAATGATATTCTCATATAGTTAGTGTATTAGCGGTTTGTTAGCAATTTTTAGTATGCGATCAAACTATGCTTATTGTATAAAAAAAGGGTTTTTAGGCCCCAAACTGCTACTTCGTAATGTCTACCGAACAATCTGATACCGCTTCAAGAAAACTGAGAGCATTTTCTTCCTCATAATGAGGTATGCTATCAGTATCGTCTGCTCTCTTGATGGTAATGCAGTCATCATGAAAGCTAAGACTCATACCATAACCCGCAAGTAACTCACTAATTTCTTGCTCCCTATCAAAGTTGTTCCATGAAGTTCTAAGAACCTCCCATCTACCATCACCGATCTCGTATACACCACCGTTCAATACGATATGACAGTATCTTGCTCCATCCAATACATGTATGGCCTTGATCAATGATACAAGGCAACATACAGCAAATTCTCCATTGTGTGACATAGAGCCATACACAGCATCAATCAAGGAGGCGGAATCATTCCCTAAGAGAGGGGAGGGGTATCTAGCCTTCAACCTATCCTTGATTTCTGTTGTAACAGCGAGACGCATTTTACCCGGACCACATATTTTGCACATAAAAATCCTTTCCATTAATACACTATCACATGTAGTTTTTAATGCAAGTCATTTGCATTAGTATATCAGGTTAGAATCGTAAGGTGATTTATCTGGCCCGTTCCAATCTACGATTTTCTAAATACGCGGAAAGGAGTATAAAAGAGAACCCGCCAGCGAACTGAAAGCTGTAGGGCTTTCATGTTCGAGGGCGGGCGAGGTCATTTTAGACCAGGACGCTTGTCGGGCTCAATATACTCTGGATACCATCTTTGAAACCAGAGCTGATCGAGCTTCACCAGTGCAACGTGTCCATCGTAATAGCTGACGTTAATGGCACCTGGCAACGGTTTTTCTGCTGACCAGTCTCGCGATACGGCGTTGGGACGATTTCCATGGCGTGGAATATTAATCGCAGCCATCGAAGTTGTGCTTTCGTCATTCGCCCTGCGACCAAGATATAGGTCTGTAGCCGGTAGAGACGTTGGGTCTGCATTAATCAAGATGAATGTTCCATCAAGGATGAGGGGTGTTCGTGAATGTTCCTTGATCTTGTTGTCCAGATCAGCATCAGGATGCTCGTAAGTCTGATACAAAACGAAGAAATTTTGGGTGTAGCTTGACACCCTATCATTGAACTTATACGCCCTCTCAATATTACCGACATAACTCGGCTTGGATGAGGTTACCTTCGATGCTTCTGGGCAGAGTGCAATTTTTGGCGCACTTGGCTGGTGAAATCCACCATCTCCAGAATTAAGCCACACTTGACCTCCCTGGTCTTCTATTAGAGAAGCACGGAAGTCAATCATCGCCTGTCTCTCGTTACTCTGACAAATTACCGATCTCGCCTTATGTTTGGCACGAGATAGGGATGGCAATAGCAGGGAAGCTAGAACCGCGATAATCGCAATGACCACCAGAAGTTCGATCAGCGTGAATGCCGAATTTACTCTTGTTTTCATGATGCAACTGATAGTTTGAGTTTATTGTCGAAAAGCCTTTTTTTTGTATAATATCATGTTTAATTGCTCTTGTCAAATAGACCGTAATGGTTCAATGACTAGGGTGTATTCAGAAATACTGATTTGGCCAGGATTAAAATAGAATTAGTGTTTAGTGGTACCTACAGCCAAGTAACTTAAGCTGCTGTCTTATTATGCTCTATTCTATGTCCTCTTAGGTCGGTAATTATTTTTGTAATAATTATAAGAATCGAAGAAAATGGTGCAATATATTTACCAGCATTTACTAGTGCGGCAATTAGGAATACTGATATGTGCATAACAGCAATTCTTCCGTATGGTAGTGCAGACTGAACTTCACTGCGTTTTTTAAGCCAGACCTCGTACTCTTTTCCTATAATAAAATTCTGTATAAAGGAGAAACTGTGACTTATAAAAAGAAATGTTAGCGGTACTATCAGGGAAGCTAAAGCATCTCTAGCTGTAGAAAACATAAGATCTAGATCTGCAGGGTCACCATGGAAAACAATGAATGACATCATCATTAAAAGATGAGCGAACATAAATATTCCGAAATGAAATAAGAAAAAGAAAAAAGTATTTACAAACTTAGAACGCCACTCTCGTCTGTTTTTATCAATAATAAAAATAGTAACTAATTTAGCGAACCAGTAAAAACCTATAATTAAACTCTCGGCCCAATAAAGAATAAAGATATCTGATAGTTTCCAATTTAAAAACCAGATTCCAAACATTGGCAGTAAGTTTACTAATACTAGAAAAACCTCAGATAGTGTCTTTGGAATAGGATTGAAATTACTCAATGTTATTGGACTTGAGTCTGTTAGCGTTATTTTAATTACTCCATTTTTCTTTTCAGATTTTATCATTCAGAAATTATATCAAAATATAGTATTTCTAGATACTTTTATGTGCTTTATATTTGCTCCCTCTAGTGGACGCATTCAGAACTCTTAATTGGCAGAAATAAAGAGGGAATTAGAGGAAGTGAAGTTTTAAGTATATTTCAGGTTTTGGTAATTCAGAACTAATTTGGTAAAATTATATTATGAAAAACCTTAATAGAATATTATCGATACTAGTTTCTCTGGTAACCATTTCTGCCTTTTTATTCATAAGTGATTTTACAAGAGCAACCCGTGGGTGGTTTCGCCCAAGCAGTGATAATGTAAGTCTTACTTTGGCTGGTATTTTAGTTATTTCTCTGCTTTTTATTTTTTATGGATACCGTTTTAATAGAATATGCGTAACTTATATAATCTTCTCTGTTATTTTATTTGTTGCATATTTTGGTTTTTTACTTACAACGCCTAGTGCCAATATGATTGAAGGTGGGGGAATCATACTTAGTCTTACCTATGGGATTGGTAAGTACGGAAGTTTCCTTGTTGGGGCCTTTGTCTTGATTAAGCTGTTGACAAAACAAAAAGAAAATATATTTAGCTAAATACATTTTACTTTACAATTACTCGCTCTAACATACAATTTCAGAACGATAATGAAGGATATATAAAAAGAAAACCACCATCGAACGATAGGGGTTTCCTATGTCATGATGGTGGGGTTTACCCAGCAAAATCCAGAGACCCTGGAATGATTGGCGGCATAGCTCCACCGCTCATATAGGCTCTGTGTCCTGGGTTTGGTGGAGGTAGTGGGGCCATAGGTATTGGTCTGAATCGGTAGAACCGAGGAAAGGTGTAGATTTCCAGTCTAATACTGGTCATCCCAACAAGTGAACTTCCACGTATGCTTTTCTTAACTACTCTCTCCCAAATGAGCTGTTTACCACAAAAAGCATCACAGCTATTAAACCACGTGGCTATCTCGTCGATATGAGCCTGGATACTGCCGTCGCCGATATCATCGGCAACAAAGCGCAGACGTGTCCCATCATTTTCACCTTCGACGTGGAAAACGATACTGTAATTCACTGACTCATAACTTTCCACTGTTACGTTGGGGTAATTGCTCTTGAGTGGTATCCCGCTTGATGAAGGTTTTGCAGAGAGTTCCAATCCTTCGAAAGGACGGAAGGCAATAAAGTCAATCTTTTTTCTGACGAATTCCTTATCGATACGCTCGTCTCCATGTAACCTCAAATCACGAGCGAGGGATGGGTGTTTGGCTTGCAGTGCGCAGAACTTATTCCATTTCATGGCTAACCTTTCGCCTTATAGGCTTTTGTTTTGATGAACGCAGGCTAGGGATGTACCCAATGTATACCTTATGTTCTAAATATACTATACATTACTATACTTATACTGTCAATATATCGTAATGATTTATATTGTCTTAAGTTTAGCAAAATTACTCATATCAAAGTGATGTGTAAATCTTGATTCATGTAAAAGAAAACCGCCACAAACGGAGAGTTACTCGGTTTGGGCGGGTGTGACTACGCTTTTGGTAGTTTGTGGACACTCGCATAGTATCTATAGCTAACCTCAACTTGAGTGTCTAAGTTGAGAGCTGAGTGAAGTGCCAAGCCGATCTCTTCGGCCATGTGGGCCTTAGAGTGTTGGACAACTAGGTATGGTGCAGGTTCTTTGTTCCCGCACCATTTGGTTTCAATATCGAGGATGATCGTTGCCGATTCTCCAGGATTGGCCCAGCCGTGTTGTGCCATGAGTGTATCGATCTGATCGCGCAGTTTCTTGGATTCTACTCCGAAGCCAACAATGAGGATATTAGCCATACTAAACCTTTATTTATTTCGATTGGTTTTTCTATGTTATCAAACTAGTTAGCTGTTACCCACATGACACGTAATGTCCTTTGTGCAGCAGCTAACTCCAGTATGCATGTCAAAAAACTACTACCAGATTAAGCACACTCGGAGGCAACTTCTTCAATTTGACCTTCCCAAGGTGTAATCGGAGACGGGACGACCGATAAATCGGTCTCAATCTGATAGACGGTAATCGAACAATTCTTGCAATCGTCTCTTTTTTTGAGCGTAAGAAATTGTTCAACATTCAGTCGATGAAGTAATTTTTGTAGGATGAGAAACCAGCGCCCATGGCCTACAATGAGCCCGTTGCCGTTATCAGGCGAGCTGAAGTGTTCGGTAAGGAAACTTCTGATACGCATTTCTACGTCTGGACAGTTTTCACCGCCTGGTGCTCTGAAATGATAATAACCAGAACGTTTTCTTAGTCTCAACTGATCCGGATACCTAAGTTCAATCTCAGCTCTCGAAAGTTCATGGAATATTCCATCCCATTTTTCATCCAGACGTGAGTCGCAAATAGGTTGGGCATCTTCAGCCTCAAGACATTGGAGTATTATCCTCAATGTCTCAGATGTTCTTTTGAATGTTGAATGAAAGAATGAAGAGAAACCCGCAGCTCCATAATTTCTTCGTAGATACTCTCCAGTGATTATGGATTGTTTCATTCCCAATTCGGTAAGTTCATACTCGTGGTTTGGAACTTCCATCAATGCACGTCCATCCTGATCTGTCGTGTTGCCGATGGATTGTGCGTGTCGGACAAATACCAGATTTCTTTTTAAGATCATAGACTTAAACATTTACCTTTCTTGTTATAATCTACTCATTTAGGAGTGAATGTCAATGATTGGCTCGCTCTATCATACGATTTTAGAAGTACGTGGAAAGGAGTATAAAAGAAAACCCACCGCGAACTGAGGGTTTTTCGATTCGTGGCGGGGAACATGCAATCCTTACATTTTCATTGTGACAACAGAGTTGAGGAGAGGTTCAATGAACACCAAGGGCGGTTGGCCTTTTGTAAAGAACGCTGCGACAAATACGCCGACAGGGTGACCATTTTGCCAAACCAGTGAGCCAGAGCTACCCACAAGAAACTCCTGTGAGTCTTCATGGACAACCATGGCGAGGAAAGGCTGGGTAGGAGCGCGACTTAGGAGCCGATCTCTAAAGGATGTGCCTTGGTTCATTACTTCTCCAACTTGTTTGATTTGTTCAGGAGAAGAAACAAGTTCCAAGATTCCTACTATCTCAAGATTCTTAACTCCATTCTTGGCGCCAGTAAACATCGTTGTCTTGATGGTTGCTGGTGTATTAAGTTGTGGCTCCATCGTCTCGACTGGCTCGACGGTAAAGCCCAACTTCCTCCAATCGCGAAGTTTCGCAAAAGTTATTTCTTTTCCATCGACTGAATTACTCCAATTTCCCAATTCTTGCGAAGTTGGGAAGGGGTATTGTAGATCAGACGAAGATAACACATGGGGAGCTGTTACAGCATAAACATTTGTTCCTACGCGGAACATGTTTATCTGACCAATGTAGATTCTATTAGGCCTACGTTCAGAGAGCCAAGCGAAAAGTTCACTTGGATGAACAAATGCACTCGCTCTGTCGGTGCCGACGATAACCAAGTTCGGCTGATCGTCTGTTGTTTGCACAAGAACAACTTCCTCCTTCTGTGAACAAGCACTGAAGAAGGCGATTACCCATAGAAGAGTAAGAATATGGCGTGTTTTCATTTGTAAAGGGAGGTTTTTACCTCTGACAATTTAAAATTACGCTAACATTAAAATGTATATAAGTCAATGAAACCGTATACCTCCACCACCTTGGCACCACTTTGATGAGTTAATATCAAAGTCATGTCATATACAACAAATACAAATATGCCTCGTGTTCGAAGAGATGCAGCACGTCTCTTTCATAAAGAGTGGAGTGCGAGAAGAATTGGGGGGTATCTTGGATACCATCATACAGCTGTAATGAAGTGGGTTAAACGTTCAATGATTGTGGGAGATGTACCAATACTCACACGATCATCGGAACCAAAAAGGAAACCAGGGAAGATACCCATCGAGATTGAAAGAAGAATTGTAAAACTTCGTATGGAGACAGGAAGATGTACGGAAGCATTGAAACTCATGTTGGAAAGAGAAGGAATTAAACTACCAAGAAGTACGGTACACCGAGTTCTTGAGCGAAATCATTGTCTCAAGAAAAGAAGTCTGTGGAAGAGATACCATCCCCATCAGGAACGTCCAAAACCCTTTAAACCTGGGGATTTAGTACAAATGGATACAATTCACCTCATGATTGGAGAGAAGGAAAGAATATACGTATTTGTACTCATAGACGTATATTCAAGATATACTTACGCTAAATGTTATGCTCGAATGAATGGAGCAATTACAATTAGATTTCTAGATGAGGCACAACGTCTTTCCTCGTTTAGATTTGATATGCTTCAATCTAATCATGGACCTGAATTTAGTTCATGGTTCGTAACTCAAATTAAAAGAAAACATAGATATACCAGAATTGGTAAACCTAATGACAATGCACATATTGAGAGGTTCAACAGAACACTACAGGAAGAGTGTTTAGACAAAGTTGAAAGAAATGTGTGGAAAATTAATCGTGCTCTTAAGAAATATCTGTCATACTACAACAATCAAAGGATTCATCTTGGTCTTAATCTAATTCCAAGAGAGATGCTGGTGCTAAGGTAGTGGGAGGGATACGTTTGCTCGCTCTAGCGGACGATTTTCGAAATATACGAGAGTACGTGTAAAAATAACCCCTCGCGAGCGAGGGGTTACGTTGAGTGGGTTTAAGATGTTTTGGTGTCTTACCATACAGCCTTGGCAAGTTTGAGCCCCGTTCTATTTTTGCGTGCTCTTTTCCACTCTGGATTTTGTGAATGAAGCACTAGAAAAGCAGCAGTAGATAACGGTTTACTGGATTTAATCTTCGCAACCGCCCCTTTTTCATTATTTTTTTTTGAGCATTTTCTCCTCCCTATTCACTAGTTGCTCTCTAGTAGAGATTTAAATCTTCTTCTAAATTAATACATTAGGTAATGTGTGTCAAATCTATTGTAATAGTTCAATAGCCGGAAACATTAAGATAAAATAAGTAATTTTATATACAAAAAATCACCTCAAATGATGAAGTGATTTTTTATAGGCTCCGCGGCTAGGGATCGAACCTAGGACCTAGCGATTACGTATCATCCATTATTACTAATGGTACGGACTATATCATCCCCATAATATGCGTATCATATTAAGAGGCGAGGGGCTTCCCGTCTGAAACAAATTTCAGATAGTACTCCAGTTAAGGATAGTCTCTACACCTTCAAATAATTTTTATTATTTGCTTGGCTCGGTATTGCCCAGATTTTGGGTTTCACCGAATTCACCTCGTTTTTCAACCAGAATTTCTTCTGGAAGCTGCTGTACACCAGCACCGACTTCTCTATGACAATTTGCACAAAGTAGAACGCATTTATCTAATTCGGCTCTAACTTTACTCCAAGATCTAGTATATCCTTTCTCTCCTATACCAAACTCTTTTTTACTTCTATCAATGTGATGAAGTTCGAGAGCACCTTGAAATTTGTTATAACCACAAATTAAACACTTTCCTCCTTTGTACTCAATCGACATAGCTTTAACCTTATACCGTCTCTTTTTGACAGCTTCTATTAAGGCTTTTCTTCGGTCTGAGTATTTTCTCTTATCAGGCATTTTTGATTATTATACCAGATAGGAGCCGTTTACAGTCGCTTGCTCTACCAGCTGAGCTACCGCGGAATATATTCTTTTTTAAAGGAACAATGCTATCATAGCAAATATGTATATAAAAGTGAAGATAACAGCTAATAGCCGAAAGGAAGTAGTAGAGAAGGTAAGTGATGATAGCTACAAGATATCCGTAAAGGAGAAGGCAGAGAACAACAATGCTAATAGCAGAATACTGGAGATAATGCATGGAGAGTACCCTAATTCAGCTATACGTATCATCTCAGGACACTATTCACCTAGTAAGATTTTGAGTATTGAAAGTAAAGAGATATAATATAGGGATGAACATAAATATAAAAACAACAACAATAAGTTTAACACCATCGATTTCAGAATATGTTGATAAGCATTTAGACGTTGTAAAGAAGTTTTTAGAAAATGATCCTACAGTAGTGTTCGACCTAGAATTAGCAAAGACTACAAATCACCATAAGCATGGAGATATATTTAAGGCTGAAATACACATAATTGCTAAAGACCAAAACATATACGCAAGTGTAGAGAAGGAAGACCTGTACGCAGCTATAGACGTTGTAAGAGATGAAGTAATGCGAAAGTTAAAGTCATCTAAGGACAAGAGACAGTCACTACTTAGAAGAGGAGGAGCGAAGGTAAAGAATATGGTAAAAGGACTTTGGAACAGAGAATAATATGCCAGCGTTTCTTAAACAAACTGTAAATCAATGGTTATGTATAGCACTAGTATGTCTAATGTGTTTTTGGACAGTATTGTATTACCTAGCTAACAAAGCAGAAGCAATAGGGAACAGTATTAGCTCTAATGAGTTAAGTCTGAATATCTAATCTCACTTTTACCCTCAGGTATAACCTTCTCAATAACAAGCTTGTTATCAACAAAACTAGCTTCAGTTATCTTAATTCTCTTACCATTCACAAAGAAGAAGGTATTAGGCCAAGTATGGTATGCCTGTATCTTTAAGTAGTTTTTGTATGGGTCACCATTGAGATCAATCAATCCATCCTCCTTACTAATCATCTTAGTATAGCTTGCTTTACTATGATCCTGCTCTACTTCCTGTATCTCTCCTTTAATCCACTTGGGTATAACATCAACAATTAACTTTGATCCAGCATTAACAATAGCTGTACCCAAAACATTTGCTTTAGGTGGCCAAGGAGTAACAATAACTTTTTCAGTAGCAATTAGTGGACCATGATCCATTTCCTCGTCCATTCTGATAATAGATACACCTGATTCTCTATCATCACTCAATATTGCAGTCTCTATCGGACAAGAACCACGATACTTAGGTAATATTGATCCATGAATGTTAAGAGACTTATGTTTCGGTATGTTTAAAATCTCATTAGGTATAATCTTTCCGTAAGCTATAACAACAAAAACATCACAATTAAACTCTTTAAGTATTGTGTATAGCTCCTCATCTCTCAATTTCTCTGGCTGAAGTACAGGTATATTGTTCTCCAGTCCCCAAACTTTAACAGGAGGGGGAGTTATAACCATATTACGTCCTTTAGGACGATCAGGTTGAGTAACGATAAATGCAATATCAAAACCTGCCTGTTTAAGTGCATCAAGAGTGATTACAGAATACTGTGGGGTACCAAAGAAACCAATTTTAATTTTGTTATTTATCATTTTTTAAATCTTCAGGTGGCATATCCTCAACATCAAATGCTTTGTCGATAAATAGCTTACCATCTAGGTGATCTGTCTCATGTTGAAATACCTGAGCTAGAAGACCACTAGCACCACGTGATACCTTTTCACCAAGTTCATTGTATCCCTCAATACTAGCTTTGATAGATCTCTTAACCTTCCCATACTTCCATCTTACAGATAGACATCCTTCCTCAACATCATGCTTGTCACGAGATAGCTTTGTTATAACTGGGTTAATGAATATTAGATCCTTACCAATACTCTTGTACTCCTTGTCAGCTTCAGCAAGTATCTTGTCAGATACCATAAATATTCTAAGAGATACACCAATCTGTGGAGCAGCAATAGCTACACCATCCTTCTGACTATCCATAGCATGCTTCATATCCGCTATTACTTTAGCAATTTCGCTACTTGTAATATCTGATACTTTAACAGGAGATGCCTTAGCTCTAAGTACAGGATTGTCTAGTTGTAATATCATATTGTCCTTGGGAATCATACATATACTATATGTATAGTTTAATATTTTGTCTAGTTATTTAAATTGTACTATGCTATGCTTAATTAATGAAAATTTTTAAACAAATTAAGGATGCTGTTTATAGCCCAAGTTTCTATAGCCAAGCAAAGGATACAACTTTAGGTACTGCATTATCATATTTTACAAAAGTAGTACTTCTCTCAACACTAGTTATATCAATATTCTATACCATCACTTTCTCTATAGTTCTAATTAGTGCTCTATCACCAGAGGTAACACCTAAGGTTGTTAATCTCTTTCCAAAAGAGCTCAATCTAGTAATGAAGGATGGTAAGATCTCAACAAACGTTGAAGAGCCATATTACATACCTTTCCCTAAGAGTGAGAATAATGATATGA
>JBIIIW010000034.1:0-2502 GCA_044234345.1 Minisyncoccia bacterium | reverse complement strand
ACTTGTTATTGCTGGCAATATAAACTTTGAGCAGATGTCTTGTTCCGATAATGTCTTTTTATGCATAATATCAACAACATTTTAACACTTTTTAGACAAAATTTAAAGTTATATTATAGTTTCTTTATCTTTAGTCCCATATTTGAATTGCCCGCCAACAAACAATTACTTCTTCCCCTTCTTCATCTTTTCCTCAATCTTCACTGTACTCTTCTTTACTTTAACTGGTTCTACAACCTCTTCCTTAACAGCTCCATTCATCTTCTCAGCAAGGTTCTGTATAGTATTTGTAAGCTTATCAAGCTTTACATTCATTGAGTCTATCTGTCTCTTTAGTTCTTCATTTACTCCTGAGTTCTGTGGTACTACATTAGCTACAGGTCTACTTGGTGTATAGCTTGGAGCTCTTTCATCTCTTCTCTGTGATCTCTCTCCACCCATAGCTGCGCGTCCTGCAAAACAATCTCTACAGTACACCGGCTTCTCTCCAGTAGGTCTAAATGGTACTTCACAAGGCTTTCTACATGAACTACAAATAGCACTATGCATTGTCATAGGTCTTGCATCTCTCATATTTCCTCTTTCTTTGAAGCCTCTTGCTCCTCCGCTTCTAAATCCTCCTTTTCTTCCTCCGTGTTTAAAGTTTTCCATATGTATATATTAAGGAGTGTTATGTTTTTTCCTTATTGATACAGTAACATAATTATTTAATTTTGTCTATATAAACGAAAACCCGGTCACGAATGTGGCCGGGGCTTCAAAAGAACAATGAGGTGAAATGGGAATGGGGAAGGAAAGAAATATATCGGGGCTAAATGCGCTGAGAGTACTTGGTGGACGGAAAGTCATGGGAAAGCCGATATATTCATCTGACCTAATCTATTCGTTGTCGATGATCACCTCTACGTATATATTGTATCATATATAGTATATCTTACACTTGCATAATTAATTAATATGTTGTAGAGTATTTTATCGAGGAGGTTGGCATAGTCGGTTACATCATCGATTCGAATGCCAGCGTGTAGCTAGAGCTTCATGGGTTGGCCCTCTAGCGCTGACCAGCTTTCGTTTAATCGCGTTTGCTGGTCTTTTTTTATTTCCTAGTATAATTTGACATGTATATATTTAAGTGTTACTTTTATTATAGTATTATTTAGTTCACTACAAGGAATTCTATGCAAGACTTTGAGGAAAGACTGCTCGCTCCATTCAAAAACGGACTGCGTCGGTTTTGGGGCGAAGTCCTCATTACCACTCAGGTGCATACAGGGAAAGTATCACACGAAAATGACAGACAAGCATACCGCATCTTGAGACCAAAACATCCTGACAAAAAGTATCTGGAGGTATTCATACACTTTCCTGCTGAGTATGTTTTGGAGACTCCTGATTGGAATGACTTTACTGCACCTATACCCCACGCATGCAATATCATCCTTCTTGTTCTAGGTCTCGAAGCATGTAGCGCAAGTGCTGTAATCGACCGGGTTGGCAAACGTCTAGTTTACCGTTTACCAATGAGTGAACGAGTATACAGAAACCTGCCACTGATTCCTGTTTCAGTTTCTCAACAAGAACTCGAAACTGAATGGCTTCCATGACCCGTTACCACAGGAAACTCTCCTATTGGTGACGGGTTTCTCTTTTACATAGACCAAACCCGCTTAGCATGACTCTAGTTATTAGCTAGTCTGTATTTTTGAACTCGCCTTATAAATTAATCTTCTCTCTCCATGAAATGACGACTGAAACCTCCGGCGAAAACCGGAGGTATTTTCATTCTAAAATTTGCCACACTTCCCTTTCTCATGTAATACTAGACTCACAATATGAAATTACTTATCGTAGAGTCCCCTGCAAAAGCAAAAACTATTTCTAAATATTTAGATGGTGAATATACTGTAAAAGCATCTGTAGGTCACATTCGTGATCTTCCAAAGAGTAACAAGAAAGCTATAGATATCGAAGCTGGATTTGTTCCTCACTATGAGATATCTCCGGGTAAAGAGAAAGTTGTATCTGAGATTATGTCTCTTGCGAAGAAAGCTGATGAAGTAATTCTTGCAACTGACCCCGACCGTGAAGGAGAAGCTATTGCTTGGCATATTGCTGAGGCTACTAAGTTGAAGAATCCTAAGAGAGTAGTATTTCATGAGATTACTAAGGATGCAGTTGTGGAAGCTATGAAGCATCCTCGTATGATTGATGAGAATCTACGTTTAGCACAGGAAGCAAGAAGAGTACTTGATAGGTTGGTGGGATATGACCTATCTGGCCTCATCTGGAAGAAGGTACGATATGGTCTATCTGCAGGACGTGTGCAATCACCAGCACTCAGAATAATCATGGAGAGAGAACGAGAGATAAGAGCTTTCAAGTCTCATGCTTTCTGGGTAATTTCTGCTGATACTGAAACAAGATCAAAGACTCCTCTCCTCCTTACTTGTTCTGAAGAACCTACTGACTTCAAAGTTGTTGAAGATATAATCTCTAAAGGTA
>JBIIIW010000018.1:0-11438 GCA_044234345.1 Minisyncoccia bacterium | reverse complement strand
TTGGAGAATGGGTAAAGGACTTTGAGGGCGAAACTAGATAATACAACTATCATTTGCTAGTATTAGTGCATGGAAACACAAAATATTGAGGTAAAGCCAAAGATTGGTAAGTGGAAAGCAAGTAAGATAATTGTAAAAGAAAGTTTTAATGTACTAATGCAAGACAAGGAGATCATGTGGTTTCCTGTTATGTCAGCAATTACTACTCTACTAGCCACAATCGTTCTAATAGCCACAGGTTACTTCGTAATATTTAATGGAAATATAGAATCAGTTGATCTGGAGTCTAATAAAGTTCTATCAAATGTAGTTATATACTCTGTCCTATTCATCTGCTACCTAGTAGGATTCTTCATTACAAACTTCTTCCAGGCCGGGCTATATCTCGTAGTTCAATCAAGATTCAACGGAGTTAATATAGGTTTCAAAGATGGTATTAATGAAGCCAAGAAGCATATTAATAAGATATTTATCTGGTCCCTAATATCTGCAACAGTTGGTCTGGTACTACAGATCATTGCTGATAAGTTCAAGCTAGTTGGAAGAATAATAGCTAGTATATTCGGAGCCGCATGGAATATCCTTACGTTCTTTAGTCTACCAGCATTGATAATTGGTAAGACAACTATAAAGGAATCATTCAACGAATCAGCTACAATTATCAGAAGGACTTGGGGAGAGACAATCATAGTTAGTCTAGGAGTAACGCTATTCTTCTCTGTAATCACATTCCTAGTATTTGCGCTATTCATTGGTCTAATCGTAATCGTTCCTACAGTAGGTATGATCATTTCTGTTGGAATACTGTTTGTGATATACGTAATTGCAATATCAGTAGTTTCTTCAACTCTAGGACAAATATTTAAGTTGGTATTATATAACTATGCAAAGACTGGAAATATCCCCGCTGGATTTAGTGCTGATATAGTACAAGCTGCAATTAAGACTAAGTAATTGATGGTTCGATATATTTGGCGTCTATTCAAGAAGAAAAGGGTAAGGAGGAAGCGTATAAGCGCAGAGTATATAAAGTACAAAACCGAAGCGTATAGAATCGCTATTGAAAGAATAGCTGAGTTTAACAAGATATATAACTTTAAAATAGGCAAGATAACTATACGTAATCAAAAGACCAGATGGGGAAGTTGCTCTAAGAGAGGGAATATAAATTTTAACTACAGGATTGCAAATATACCACAGAGACTATCAGACTATGTAATAGTGCATGAACTATGTCACTTAGGTGAGTTCAATCATTCAAAGAATTTCTGGAGTCTAGTAGAGAGGACTATGCCTGATTACTTAGAGAGGAGGAAGGAGTTAATGGAGATATCTAAAGCAAGGATTGGCTAGGAATATCAAAACCAAGCATCTCCAAAATATCATTCGAGCATGTAATAGGTACTGCACCACTACGTATTAAGTCATTAGGTCCATCTGATAGCTTAGATAGGATGTCACCAGGAACAGCACCAACTTCACGATTGTAGTCCAATCCCAATCTCGATGTAATTAAACTACCAGACAATCTCTCAGCTTGTATTACGATAACAGCATGAGATATACCAGCCATTAACCTGTTTCTCCTAGGAAACATCCATGGTTGTGTTCTCTGATCAGGTTCATATTCAGATACGAATGCACCACCAGTACTAACTATCCTCTTGGATAGACCTAAATTACATTTTGGATATATTACTGAATCATTGAGCCCAGATCCAGGAAAAGCAATGTTGGTAATACCGTATTTAATAGCCGTCTCATGAACAATGCTATCAATACCAATTGCTAATCCAGATACGATGCATATGTCATAACCTTTAAGTCCAGATATCAAGCTATCAACTACAAGCCTTCCATACTCAGAGTTATGTCTAGAGCCAACGATGCATAACATCTTTGTTTCTTTGCTTGGTAGAATGCCGCGTATGTATAGCTTCTTCGGAGGTTCTGGTATCTCGTTTAATCTATTTGGCATATTATTTAATATTTGTATATTCATGTCTTTACATTTGTTACAGTTTTGTTAATATCATCTTAGGCATTTGGAGGGGATACCCATAACGGCATTCAGCTGTAACCAAGTGCTAACCAAAACCATCACCCTCAAAAGGTGGTGATTTTTGTTTTAGTAGTGGAATAATACTTAGAAATATTATATTTCCACCAATAATTTGCTTTAACACAGTTTTAATCTTTCTCCCATCTATAACAGCTATAAATTCGTAATATACTACAGAGACAAGAGCTACTTCCTTTCTAGAATTTATATATCTTATTTCAAACCTGTTTCTGTGTTGAATATCTTGTATTGTGTGAGTTGCGTTTAGCAATTTCACCGCTAATGGAAACATCTTAACTCTCATCTTCGAGTCGAGAGCATTCCTCGCTTTGAATTTCTTCTTAAAAAATATGTGCTCATATCCAATTCTAGTAAAATATACGTAGTCCCTAAAGTAAGGACAGTATAGCTTATTAATTATATTGTATTCATCTTTGAACTCTTTTATCATGGTTCTACTCTACCAAACCGAGATAAAATCCGTATAAAATTTTGATAAAATCTAAATGAAATTTTCATTAAGATTTCATAACTAAACTCGACTTTCCTCTATATAGATTTTCTGATAATATGTATGTTATGTTAGACATCAAATTTATACGCGAAAACAAGGAGGTTGTTCAGGCAGGTGCTAAGAAGAAGCATGTTGATATTAATATCGATGAACTAATTGCATTGGATGACAAGCGAAAAGAGGTACTTTCTTCGATTGAAAAGAAGAGATCTGAGCAGAATGCTATAAGCGAAAAGATGCCTACAGCTACTCCAGAGGAGAGGGTTATGATGATTGATAGTATGAAGGTTGTTAAAGAATCTCTACAGAAGGAAGAGGAGTCACTTAAGGAGATCATAAAATCATGGCAAGATTCAATGCTACGTGTTCCTAATGTTCCTGATATGTCTGTGCCAGATGGAGATAGTGATGCTGATAACAAAGAGGTAAAAGTGTGGGGAGAGAAGACCAAGTTTGATTTCGAGCCAAAGGACCATGTTGAGATTATGACAAAGCTCGGAATGCTAGACATTGAGCGTGGAACTAAGGTTCACGGATTTAGAGGATACTTCCTAACTGGAGATGGAGCAAGGCTATCATTTGCAATCTGGAACTATGCAATGGAATTCTTCAGTAACAAGAAGTTTACACCAGTAATCGCCCCTTCAGTTGTGCGAAAAGTAAACCTATACGGTACAGGACATCTACCTGGAGATATGGAAGACTTCTACTCAACTCAAGATGGTGATGTGCTATCAGGTACAGCAGAGGTTGCGCTTATGGGTATGCATAGTGAAGAAGTTCTAGACGCTAAATCATTACCAATTAGATACCTAGGATTCTCTCCATGTTACAGAAGAGAAGCTGGAGCACATAGCAAGGATACTAAAGGACTAATACGAGTACATGAATTCTACAAACTAGAACAATTAGTGCTATCAGAAGCTAGTCATGAGACAAGTGTTGCTCTACATGAAGAACTTAACAGAAATACAGAAGAATTCATTGAATCACTAGGTATCCCATATCACACAGTACTTAACTGTGGAGGAGATCTTGGACTCGGACAAGTAAAGAAATATGATATAGAGCTATGGGTTCCAAAAGAGAATACATACAGAGAGATATCATCAGCATCATACTTCCACGATTTCCAAACAAGAAGATGTAATATTCGTTACAAGGACAGTGATGGAAAACTAAGATATGCTCACTCACTAAACTGTACAGCAATACCAACTCCAAGAATCTTAGTATCACTAATTGAAAACTATCAACAAGCAGACGGATCGATAAAGTTACCAGAGGTACTACATAAATACATGGGTAAGGGGGAGATAAGATAAATACATGAAGATTGGACGTTTACGCACATTAAGATCAACAAAAAGTATTGAAAAGGGGCGTAAAGCCTTGATTGCAAATGTTTCGTATGCGTCGATAGCATTACTAGTACTAACAATACTAGTAATTGCTGTATCATGGCTACCATTTCTTAGAATACAGAATATTAAGGTAGACGGAATTGAGGATGTTAGTGAAGAGAGTGTAAAGAGTATTGCTAATACATTTATATCTGGTAATTACGGATATATCATACCTAGATCAAGTATATTCCTGTATCCAAAATCTAAGATTAAAGAAACAATCTTAAAGGATATCAGTAAGATAAAGGATGTGGAGATAGACGTAGATGGACTGACAGAACTTAATATTACGATTTCAGAAAGACATCCTGATGTTATGGTATGTGAAGGATTTAGAGAGGACGAAAACAATGATACCTGCTATTACGCCGATACCGATGGAATTGTATATGAGAAGGCTCCAATACTAACTGACGGTGTGTACTATAAGTACTTCGTAACATCCAATTCAAAGGGTATTACCGTAGGAGAACCATTCATTGATCTAGAAAGATTCAATCAATTACAAGACTTTGTATCAGGACTTAATAGTTCTAAAGTGGTTAGTACAGGTATGCTAATTTCTGAAGATGGAAGCTATGAATTGTATATAAACAACATAAAGGAGGGAACTGCAGTGGTATACTTTGATGATAGGACTCCATTTGATAAGACAATGTCTAATCTAATTACATTCTGGAACAACGCTCTAGATAAGAAGATTGGTACAACGACAATATCAAACTTTGAATATATAAATCTTCGATTTGGCAATAACGTATTCTACCTGACTAAATAATGAAACTATTTTTTTCAATGTTAACTGCTTGTGCCTTCGGGATAGCAATATCTCTAATTGGTATTCTCTTGTTCGAGAGGCTCATATCGGTTGGAGATAAGGAGCCAGAGCCCGCGATACCAGAATCAGAGATACACTCAGCTGATATATCAATACTTGAAGAAGCTGATCAAGATCCTACCTTCGTATCAAAGTTCTCAAGAGTATTTGTCTACTCAGCAGATGATGGTCTTGATATCATAGAGAGTGCTAAGAAATCTATACCCCACACAGCAAATGCAAAGATAACTGCACCATCATATGTAGTACTTGATATGGATAGGAATGCGATAATTCTTGAGAAAAACTCAGAGAAGCTATTACCAATCGCATCAGTTACAAAACTTGTAACAGCAGTAGTTGCGAGGAAATTAATAAATACAGACAATCAAGTAGTAATGAGTTCGAAGATACTAGCTACGTATGGTAATGAAGCAAAGTTTAGACTAAATGAAAAGATAAAGGTGGAAGAGTTAATATATCCGCTACTTATGGTATCTAGTAATGATGCTTCAGAAGCATTGGCTAGTGCGCATCCAAAGGGACGTAAGGAGTTTATAAAAGAAATGAATGATTGGGTTAATAGCATAGGAGCATATAGAACATACTTTGCAGACCCATCAGGATTGTCACCTAGAAATGTAAGTACAACAAAAGATCTGGCTATAATTACTAAGTGGATATATGACAATGAGCCAGAGATATTTAATATTACATTACAGAAATCATACTCAATGCGTACACATACATGGACTAATCCAACTCACTTCCTCAATCTCACATCATATGCAGGAGGAAAGAATGGATATACACCAGAGGCTAATAGAACTAGTGTTGCATTGTTTAAACTCGGCAGACAACAGAGGTTGTATGGGATAATGATGCTTGGAAGTTCAGCAAGAGATGCAGATATACTAGATTTGCTCGAAGAGGCAATTAAGTAGTAGTATATGGCACATGTCTAATTTCTGGCTAAAACTCAATAAACCTATATTCGTAATAGCTCCTATGGCTAATGTTACTGATGTAGCTTTTAGAGCTATGTTTGCAAAGTATGGTAAGCCTGACGTTATGTGGACCGAGTTCGTATCAGCAGACGGTCTATGCTTGCCAGGTAAAAAAATGCTATTACGTGACCTTGAATTCTCTGATGCAGAAAGACCAATAGTTGCTCAGCTATTCTCAGGACATCCGGATAAGATGTACGAAGCTGCTAAGCTAGTGCAAGAATTAAGGTTTGATGGCCTAGATATAAATATGGGTTGTCCAGACAAAGCTGTAGAGAAACAAGGTGCTGGTGCAGGACACATACGTAATCCAGATATTGCAATTGAAGTGATCAAAGCTGCAAAAAGAGGAGCTCCTAATATACCAATATCAGTAAAGACTAGAATCGGATACAACAAGGATGAGATAGATACTTGGATACCAAAAATACTTAAGGAGGGAGTGGCTGCTCTAACTGTGCACCTAAGAACAAGAAAAGAAATGTCTGATGTAGATGCACATTGGGATGTAATGCCTAGAATTGTTGCAATTAAGAATGAAATCGCTCCGGATACAATATTACTTGGTAATGGAGATGTTGTTAGTATAGAGGATGGTAAGAGTAAGGTAATGCAAAGCGGATGTGATGGAGCTATGGTAGGACGAGGAATATTTGGTAATCCTTGGTTTTTCTCTGGTAAGAGTTTAAATGATATATCACCAGAAGAGAGACTAAAGGTGATGCTAGAGCATTCGAGAGAGTTTAATACTAAATTGGGGGATATAAAAAGTTTTTCTATAATGAAAAAGCATTTCAAAGCATATGTCTCAGGATGGGATGGAGCTAAAGAACTTAGAGTTAAGTTAATGGAATGTGATGATCTAGAAGCTGTGGAAAAAGTAGTAGGGGAATACTTGCAGGGAAAATGATATAGGTGTAGGATTCTATCTAGACAAGTGAGGCTATAGGCTCCTGTTATTCACAAGCGAGGTTGTTGATCTGCAATCGATGTAAGCAGAAACAAATCGCATGGCACCGCAAACTATGGAGGACCACTCTATGCTTGCACTTACCAACACCACCACCATTGGCGGCTGACAATCGAATATCAGCCGGAAGCATGCCGATGTTCATTTGCACCGAGGCTGCAAAATGAACTACTGTAAAGCCGAACCCAGGTATGCTTCAAATACCTCATTACGCGTCAGAGCTTTCTCTGGCGCGTTTTTGTATACAAATACAAACTGGACCTGTGGAAAAGTGGTATAAAAATACTTGCAAGAAAAATGTCTAAGGTGTAATATTTTGCTAGATCTGATGCAAAACATCACCACTAGATCCGGTTCTTAGACCAAGGAAGACCTGTGTACTGCAGATTATCTGAATTGGTCTAAAGAATCTCAATTCAAGCGTGCTACCCCTGGAGATCCTCCATATGTCTGCACTTCTTAACGCCCCTGCTGTTGTTGTCGCTTGATGCACAAGCGATCGTGCGCGGTCAACCCGACCCCGAGTCTAACCCTCCCTAGCTGGAGAAAGACTCGGGGTCAATTTTTTTATGCTATAATCTCTCCATGCCAGAAAAAGCAAAATCTCAAGGAGTACTGTATCGAAAGTACAGGCCATACGAATGGAGTGATGTAATAGGTCAAGATCACATAGTTTCGGTGTTAGAAGGATCTATAAGACAAGACAAAGTAGCACATGCATACTTGTTTTCAGGAAGCAGAGGTATTGGTAAGACATCTATCGCTCGTATATTCGCCAGATCACTTGGAGTAAGTGATAACGATGTGTATGAGATCGATGCTGCGTCTAATAGAGGAATTGATGATATACGAGAGATACGTGATGGAGTTAGTGTTCTGCCATTTGAATCAAAATACAAAGTATATATAGTAGATGAGGTGCACATGCTTACAAAGGAAGCATTTAATGCACTACTAAAGACATTAGAAGAACCTCCAGTACACGTAATATTTATACTAGCCACAACAGAGACTGATAAGATACCAGAAACAGTATTGTCACGTTGTCAGATATTTAATTTTAAGAAACCAAATAGAGAGATACTAAAGACTTTAGTAACTAAGGTTTCTAAGAAGGAGGGATATAGTTTAGAAGCAGGAGTAGCTGATCTAGTTGCTCTTCTTGGAGATGGATCATTTAGAGATACACTAGGAATATTTCAGAAAGTTATTAGCTCTACAAAGGATAGTAAGGTAAGTATGAAGGAAGTAGAGGATATAACTGGAGCGCCAAAGGGGAGTCTAGTAACTGATTTCATTAGTTCAATAGCATATGGAGAAAAGGAGAAAGCACTTAAGGTAATACTTACAGTAAAGGAGAACAATATATCTATAAAGACATTTGTAAGCATTCTACTTGAGAGAGTGAGAATAGTTTTGATATTGAAGAATGCACCAAATCTCGCTAAAGAACTAAAGGATCAAGTTAGTGAAGATGATTGGAGTGCTATAGAGGCTATAGCTAAGGATGAAAAGAGTAGGATAACATCAGGAGTGTTGAAGACGCTTCTTGAGGTATATGACTCTACAGGAAATGCATATATTGACAGTATTCCACTTGAATTGGCTGTTATTGACTTAGTTAAATAGGGGTGGTATACTGTGAGGGTCGGAGTTCATTGTAGTCACTTCAACCATTAGCTGAAAGGCATACCATGTTCATCATCTGTAGGTTTGTGGCAGGACACTGGCAGGAAATGGTGGTCGACCAAAGAGATCTCGATCACCTCAGGGAGGAGATCGAGGCCAAACAGGTCCGCATCATGGGCACCTGAAGATCAGGAAGCCGCATAGGCCCACTTGCAATGCAAGTGGGCTTTTTACTTTACTTGAAATATATCCATTTTTAAGGTATTTTATATACATTGCCAGATCGTCTAATGGTAGGACAGGAGCCTTTGAAGCTTCTAATTTTGGTTCGATTCCAAGTCTGGCAGCAAGTAAGCCTTGTATAATTAATATTATGAAAATAGCTATACTAAATCATTCATACTTCACAAGGGAACACATAAAAAGATTAGAGAAACTCGGTGAAGTAATTGAATATCCGAATACGGATAATTTAAAAGATGCAATTGAGCGTGCGTACGATGCAGATATTGTAATTGCTGATAGTTTTGAGTTTTCAATAAATAAAGACTTTTTCGAAAGTACTAACAAGCTTAGACTGCTATGTTTAAATAGTACAGGGTTCAATCTTGTAGATATTGTCGCAGCAAAGAATAAGGGAATATCGGTCTCTAATCTTCCAGGTTTTTCGACTGAATCGGTGGCGGAACACGCTATCGCTCTAATGTTTAATGTCTTAAGAAATATTAATATCGGTAACACAGCAATGCATCAAAAGCCTTTTCAACTTAATCCGGCAAATAGAGCGCATGATGTATATATAAGTAGGAATATTAATGAAAGAAAATTAGGAATAATCGGGTTCGGTCAAATTGGAAGTAGAATAGCTGAATTAGGAAAAGGTTTAGGTATGAACGTTATTGCATATAACCGTACACCAAAACAAGTTGAAGGTGTTAAATTTACAGATCTAGATACCATCCTAAGAGAAAGTGACGTAATTGTGTTATCCATGGCCTTCAACGAAAGTTTAAAAAATTTTATAGATAAAGATAGTCTATTAAAAATGAAACCGACTTCTATTATAGTTAACATAGCTAGAGGAGAGCTTATTAATGAATTTGATTTAGCCGACGCAATTGCAGAAAAAAGAATTGCTGGCCTCGGTGCTGATGTTATAAGTGATTGGTCCTTAAATAACCCTCTGCTTAAATTTGATAATGTAGTAGTTACGCCTCATATGGCATTTTTAGCAGACGAGTCACTTAAAAACATGGCTGATATGATAGTGAATAATATTGAGTCATATTTGAATAATGAACCAAAGAATATTGTTAATCTTTAGTTAAGTGAGACACATCTTCATAACTTGTATATGATATAATCCATATAATCAATTAATATAAAATATATGTTTATAATCATTTCACTTTCAGTATTCGGTGCAATAATAGCAGCTGTAGTAGGTACAGTATGGTATTCAGATAAGACTCCTATGGGTAGACTACATATGAAGTATCTCGGTTTCGATAAACTAAGTGAAGAAGAAAAAAAGAAGAGTATAGAGGAAGCTAAACCTAAGATGTTCAAGATGTACATCGCTCAGATGTCGCTATCATTCCTAACAGCTTTCGCTGTAGTACTAGTTATGCTATTGAGTGTTAGAAATGGAACATCATTTAGTTTAGCAATGGGATTTGTAGTAATGAACTGGCTATGCTTCATTGTACCAACAATAGGTACAGGAATACTTTGGAGTAATTGTGACAGGAGTATTGCATGGAAGAAGTTCTTCTCAGATATATCATCTAATCTAGTAACACTATTACTAACCGCTCTACTAGCTAGTCTGTTCATATAATGAGTCTAGAGACTAAGGTAGGTGTTGCCGTAATGATAGTTAAAGACGGCAAAGTACTACTAGGTAAGAGAAAAACTAGTCATGGAGCAGGAGAATATTCATTTCCAGGAGGACATTTGGAATATATGGAATTATTTAGTAATTGTGCAATTAGAGAGACTAGAGAAGAATGTGGAATCGAAATACAAAACATTAAGTTTCTACTTGTAGCCAACCTAACTCAGTACGCACCTAAACACTATTGCAACATTTGCCTAATAGCTGATTGGAAGGATGGAGAAGTAAAGCTGTTGGAACCAGACAGATACGAGTCATGGGATTGGTATGACATTGATAGCTTACCATCACCGCTATTCGCATCAGTTCCATTTATGATAGAATCATACAAAACTGGCAAAAACTACTATGACTCTAATTGATCGCGTCAAAGAACTAGGATATGATAAATAGATATATGACAAAAATAATTATTGCAGTTTTAATAGCAGCAGTTGTAGCCACAGGAGGATACTATGCTTTCAAGAAGGGTGATGGTGTTGTGGTTACTGAAGAGACAGTATCAACAACAACTCCAGAAACCTCAGGAAAGAAAATGGCATTCTCAGAGTTCGTAAAACAAGGAGGGGCATACAAGTGTACAGTAAACCAAAGTGTAAACAATATAGATACAGTAGGAACAACATACATTAACAAAGGAATGATACGAGGAGAGTACAACACTAAGGTTCAAAACCTAAGTGTAGATACAACGCTCATTGTTAGAGATGGATACTCATACACATGGACATCAATGCTTCCAAACATGGGTTACAAAGCTAAGGTAGCAGATCAAAAGGAAGTTAATACAGATGCACCAAAGAGTGCAACATACTCATTTAATTCAGAGCAGATAGGAGATTACGATTGTAAGGATTGGACAGTAGATGAGACAAAGTTTAGAATACCAGCAGGAGTTACATTTAGTGAGGTATAGGTAATAGATATACCAGAAAAGCACCGTAAACTCGGTGCTTTTCTTTTTGTCACATAAACTGTATATTTATTCCATGAGAAAAGACTACGTAGTCATCCTCTTCTATAAGTTCATAGATATAGATAACCCCAAGGAACTAGCCGATGCACATAAACTGAAATGTGCAGAATTGAATATTAAAGGAAGAATGCTGATAGCAGAGGAAGGTATCAATGGAACA
>JBIIIW010000017.1:0-11510 GCA_044234345.1 Minisyncoccia bacterium | reverse complement strand
GGAAGCGAACAAGTAGTCTTTCTAGATCACTTGTCTTCTCTGGTAATGCTTTGATTTCCTTATCCCCTGCTTTTGATATTACAGCTTGTGCGCGTACTGTTGCGTATTGTAGATATGGACCTGAGTCTCCCTCAAATGATAGGGCTTTAGTTGGATCATAGATTATATCACCACCTATTGCCTGACGTAGGATTGTATATTTAAGTCCAGATACTGCTACCATGTTTGATATCTTTACTTTGTCTTCATTTGTAAACTCCCTATCCTTAATCTTCTCATTTACCAAAGTTTCAAACTCACCTATTAACTCATCAGCAGATACCACATTACCTTTTCTTGAAGACATCTTACCTGACGATGGACGCAATATTCCATGACTTAAATGCTTCATCTTTAACGCTATATCTGGATATATCTCTTTTAGTGTAGCAAGTATTACCTTGAAGTATGCATTCTGTTCATTTGCTGTAACTACAACTGATTCACTCAGGTCTGGGTATAGGTTAAACTTTCTTTTAGTTAATCCTAATTCCTTAGCTTCGTATGTTGGTAGTCCTTGAGAGTTGATGAATACACGAGTATGCTCACCATACTTCTCTCCAGGAAATATTGTAGCTCCTTCACTCTCTTCAAATATACCTTTCTTAAGGAATTCTTTAACTATCCTTATCCCATCATCTGCAACCTCGCTCTCGAAGAAGAAGTTATTAAACTTTGTACCAAGCTTCTCATATATACCATCAAAGTATTCTAGACTTAGTTTTCTTCCTTTATTATATATCTCGTTTATTACTGCATCTGACTTATCAAATATCTTCTTGTTAATATCCACTATCTCCTTCTTAGCTACCTCATCAGTCTCATATTTTTCTGAACCTAGTACATACATGCTACCTAGATATGATATATCGTTCTTGTAGTTTCCATCCTTAGATATTGCCCAAATAGTTTTAGCAACATGTAGTCCCACATCTCCTTGATAGCAAGCACGGATAACTTCTGCACCAGAGAATTCTACAATTCTTGATATAGATTCTCCTATTGTATTTGCCATTAAGTGACCGATATGGAAAACCTTGAATGGATTGGGGTCTGTATACTCAACCATTACTTTTCTTCCATTGTCTCGAGTAATCTTCCCGAATGAAGTTAGGTTATCTTTGTCTTTTGAGAGACTTGCAATTGCATTAACGAAATATGAATCAACTATCTTTATGTTTATAAAGCCAGGACCTGCAACTTCTATTTTCTCTATCACATCTCCCTTCTCAACTTCCTTAACTATATTCTCTGCTAGTACTTTTGGAGATAGCTTGAGCATCTTAGCATTGACCATTGCTATATTTGTTGTGAAATCTCCATGATTCATGTCTTCAGGGTGCTCAAGCTTAACAACTGGCTTTTCAATTCCAGCTTTAATACAAGCCTTGGTTAGTATTTTTGATATCTCTTCCATATTTCTATCATTCTAGCATCAAAGGATGGAAATGGTAAGAAACTTGCAAAATATCCAAATGTCTGTTATTGTATATGTGGATTTGATTCTCTTGGCTCTGCCCAGGTTCGGGAGAATCTGCCTCAATTGTTTGGGGGAGGCAAAAATCCGACCAGTGGTGCACGGCGCCACTGGTCAATTTTATTTCGCATCCACGAATAGATGGGATTGATAGATATCGTCTCGCTAGACATCGGGGTTGTCTAGATGGCAGACGTATCGAAAGGTTCTCTATCAGATGACAGTCTGATACCTCTCACCGATCGGGCAATCGGTGAGAGGATTTTTTTATATACAAAAGCCACCCGAAGGTGGCTGTGATGAAGCCATTGTTATGGCGTAGGCCTGAGGCCTGTGAATCCGAAACGTAGCATGAGTCTGCGCAGGTATTCTATGTGCGCGCTCGGAACGAAATCAGGTGTATCAAGAATCTGGATAGTTCGATTGAAAAAAATAGGCCACAACGCGTCATAAACATCAGACAGCGAGGGTATGTCCCTATGTTCTAAAGTCTTTTCACCTTCCATATGAAGACTTGGCAATGTATACTTTAGAATTCTATCAACCGGAACCTTACCTGAATTATGATGGTAAATTCCAATTAAAACTAGAAAATCGTTTGCAAACAGGTTTGCTTCTATCCACATATCACGATTGGATATATATCTGATCCAATATGATACGAATGCAAACGACATTGCTGCAACAAGCAGAAGTATAGAATAATACTTATACTTATCGTGTGAGATATACAGGAGTAATATTGAACACATAACCCAGATCAAACCTGCAACTAGGTTTACCCTAGAAGCAAACACAGATGATAGTAGATGGCTACTGTCAAATCCTTTACTTCCTGTTATATTCATCCATTTTTTGAGAAATTCTGGTTGGATGCTACCATTTTTAAGACAACGAAGAACAAGTTTTGCATTCATTCTCCGTTAATCTACCCCTTAAACATTCTTTTGTAAAGAATTACTTTCTAAGAATTGCGTCTATCTTGTCTGCAATCTTTTTCATATCTTTTTCCTTCTTTCCTCTTGTTGTTTCGGCTGCAGTACCTAGTCTAATACCTGATGGATCTACAGGTGGTCGTGTATCGTATGGTATTGCATTCTTGTTTACAATTATCCCCTGTCTCTCTAGTCTGTCACTTGCTTCTCCTCCACTAATTCCTTTTCCATCCATCCAAGTATCAACTAGTATTAGATGACTATCTGTACCTCCAGATATTATCCTCCATCCTTTCTTTGATAGCTCTTCAGCCAATACCTTTGCATTCTTCTTTATCTGTCCAGCATACTTTCTAAACGCTGGTGTATTAGCTTCCTTCAATGCCACAGCGACAGCTGCAACCTGATTATCATGTGGTCCTCCTTGTAGTCCTGGGAATACCGCCTTATCAACTAGCTCTCCTAATGTTTGTTCCTTCCCAGTTTTACTTGCTATCTTCTTTGCATTGTTTGTAAATATTAATGCACTTCTAGGACCTCTGAGTGTCTTATGTACTGTGGTTGTTACGATATCTGCATACAAGAATGGAGATGGGTATACCTTACCTGCTACAAGTCCTGCAATGTGAGACATATCTACCATAAGTAGGGCTCCGCAAGCATCAGCTATTTCTCGTAACTTCTTGAAGTCTATTATTCTTGGATACGCTGTATATCCTCCAACTAGTATTGCTGGCTTCTCTCTCATTGCAATCTCCTTCAATGATTCGTAGTTAAGTACTTCTGTATCTTTGTCGACTCCGTATGGAATCTGAGTCCAGAACTTTCCAGTTGCTGACACCTTATGTCCGTGAGTTAAGTGTCCTCCTTGATCAAGTGACATTCCCATAATCTTTCCTCCTTGTGGAACTAGAGCTACGTACACAGCAAGGTTGGCTGGGGAGCCTGATAGGGCTTGTACGTTTACTGACCAGTCCTTAAGACCAAACAATTTCAGTGCTCTGTCTTTACAAAGATTCTCCATCTTGTCCACAATCTCATTACCTCCATAGTATCTCTTTCCTGGATATCCTTCTGAATATTTGTTTACAAACTCTGAACCTAGAGCTTCGAGTACATCACCAGATACATAGTTCTCAGATGCAATTAAGTTTATTACACTCTTCTGTCTCTTCTTCTCTGTATCAATTAGTTTCTTTATTTGTATATCTTTCATGGGATTTTGGAATTACTTTTAATACATAGATATTATCACTTAATAGCGGTATATCAAAAAATATATATTTTATGAAACAGAATGAGTATTTGGGCAATATGGACCATATATCTAAATGAGGAGTATGATACGGACAGATACTTGTATTATGAAAAGACCCAAAAAATCCGAAACGGATCGATTGCTTGATTTCATAAGGTTGACCCATCTTTTTCAGCAGATTAAGCGGGTTGTTCGTGCAACTGGTGAGATGAGGTGGGAAAACGATGCAGAGCACTCATACCAATTAGCCCTATTTGTTTGGTATGTGATTAATAGCAAGGGATTAAAGTTAGATCTGAACAAGTGCATCCTGTATGCCTTGGTTCACGATCTACCTGAGATCTATTCTGGTGATCCATGCGCATTCATTGATGGTCCACAATCGATAGATAGAAAAGCAAAGCGAGAAAAAGCTGCAATCGAACGGCTCAAACGTGAGCTTAAAGAGTTTCCGGATCTAATCAAGGCTCTTAAAGCATATGAGAGATTCGAGGATCCTGAATCTTGTTTTGTGTATGTATTGGACAAGCTTCTCCCGATATACAACATAAGGCTCGATCACGGTAGAACATGGAGACAATTTCAAACACCTATGGATACCTTACTCGCTGAACGCGAGAAGAAGGTAAGGAGATGTCCGATTGGCTCCAAAATGTATGATGAGATTGTGATCGAGTTAAAGGGAATGCAAAAAGAACTCTTTCCACCCAGTGCATCTCCATTAGCAGCAGAGGAACTGCTAGCGGTTATGAGGCCGAAATTTGGTTGAGCAACAAGCCACTACAGAGATAGTGGCTTGATTTATTTACCCGTACTACCAAATCTCCCCTCTCCTCTGGAGCTTTCATTCAAGCTATCTACCTCCTCTAGATCAGCTATAACTACAGGTAATATTACAAGCTGAGCTATCTTATCCCCCTTCTTTATCTCATATTCCTCTTGTCCTAAATTGATTAGATTCACGTTATATTCTCCCCTATACCCAGCATCATATACACCACCCATAGTATGTATGCCAGCATTCTTAGGTAGTCCACTTTTGTCTTTAACAATTGCAGCGTATCCAACCTCAAACTCTAGTGCAAAGCCAGTAAAGAATATTTTTCTTTCTCCGGGTTTAAGGACGTAGCTTTCAGTTGAGTACATATCCATACCAACATCACCTGGATGAGCATAGGTTGGGAGTTTGGAGTCTGGGTATAGCTTTTTTATCTTTATTTTCATATGGATATGATACAACAAAAAGTATAATAGTGGATGAGATTTATCATTGACAAGTGGTATAAATAGAGGTAATTTGATTTTGGACAAACAATAAAAGGATGACATGACACTACCTAAAATACCTGGTCTCAGCAGAGACCAAGTTTTGACACTCATGAACTGTCGCAGTTTACAGCAATACAGCGATGGAATCGAAGCCTTCTTGAATGGCAAATGTATCTTTTGTGACCCGCTCGGTCCTAAGAACAAGGTCTTGTTCGAGACAGATGGCGGAGAGCTTGCTTGGAGGGTTTGGGAGAATCCATTCCCTCTCAAGCACACATCGAAACACCTTATCATGGCGCCAGTTCGGCACTTAACCAACCCAGATGAGATTACCGGATGGGATTGGACGAAGCAGGGAGAAATCTGGCTGTATGCTAGGGACGTCCTTGGTATCAAGGCTGGAGCATGTGTTGGAAGATTCGGCTCTCCTGAATTCAATGCTGGCAGCATTCTTCATCTCCACACCAACATCATTGTGCCGGATGGAACTGGTGATGTGCAGGTTACCATCGGCAAAAGTCGTGAAAAAATGGAGCTTATCGCCAGACGTGTTCTGGTTTTCGAGAAGCTACGCACAGGTGCATGCCGTCTGGAAGACCTGTTACCAGAAGAACGAGAATTGGTTGATGATCGTATTTGATCATCTTTAAAGGCGCTACCGCAAATTGGTAGCGCTTCTGTTATTTTTACCACCACAGCACACATAATATACACAAACAAGACTACCCCCGATTAGTTATTTTTTATATACTTTAACAGTTAAAAGTCTAAATAAATTTAATGCAAAAAATACCAGACAGACAATACAAGAATTTAATTGAATTTATATTAAAGAATGGAGAAAGTGTTTCTACACCACAGGATGTTAATGCTCTAACATGTTTCGGTACTACTCAAAGTCTAATTTATGACATATCAAATGGCGATCCAATAATTACAGAGAGAAAGATGGGTATAAATGGACCAATTGCCGAGATGTGTGCATTCATAAATGCAGAACAGAATTTTAAAATAATGCAGGAAAAATATGGAGTTCCTAAAGCATTTTGGGAACCTTGGGTAACTGAGAATAAAACTCAGAAAGTAGGTGCAAAACCAGACTGTCTTGGTGATGGATCATATGGCAGAGCTTTTGCTGCATTCCCTACTCCTGATGGAGGTGAGTTCAATCAGATAGATAATATTATTAGAATGTTGAAAGACGAAAAGTTGAGAAATCGTAGAACTATATATATGAGTCCATGGATACCATTCTATAATGGTTGGGGTGCGACCCAGCGCACAGTGGTATCACCTTGTCACGGATGGGTACATTTTAGAGTTATTAACGGTAATCTTGATATGATTTCTTGGCATAGAGCTGCTGACGTACTACTCGGCTTCCCTAACGATATGATTACATATGCATCATTTTTTAGAATGATGGAATCAATTACAGGACTAAAGGCAAGACGTATAATCTTTCAACTATCTGATGCCCACATTTATGAAAATCAACTAGCTGAAGCAAAAGAAATCCTTTCTCGTGAAGACAGGACACTACCAAGTCTAAAGGTAATTAATATCAAAGAAGGCATCCAAGATTTCAGGAAAGAAGATTTTGAATTGATTGATTATAACCCTCACGAACCAATGAGAATACCAAGTGCAGTATAAAACACCATGAATATTTTAAATAAGTACAACGTTAGAAGTGAGGAACAAAAAATCAGAATGGAAGAGGCTGATAAAGAAAACATTTGTCCATTTTGTCCAGATGGCTTGAAAGTTATTCACAGACTGCCGATAGAAATTGAAATTGGTAGATTCTTCGTAACCAAATCAGCTTTCCCTTATGAAGGAACTAATTATCACTACTTGATAGTTTCAAAGGAACACATCACAGAACCAGCACAAATATCAGGTGAGGATTGGCAAGATATTGGAAAAGCATTTAATTGGGTGTTGGAAAGTGCAAAGATGACTGGAGGTGGTATGTTTTTGCGTTTTGGTGATATGAAGAAAAATGGATCTTCTGTTGCGCACGTACATTTACATGTAATTTCCGGTAACTCTATAGAATCTGATCCAGAAGAAATTCGTGAATCTCTAAAGGTTAAGTTGGGATACAAGAAGAAATAGTATACTATTCTAGAAACTTTTGTATAAACTTAGGCATTTCAGATAGTATCTTTTTAGTTAAATCCTTCTTACCATCTAAATGAAGTTTTCTAATCTTCGCAGTAGTACTTGTCTGAGCTTGGGGCAAAAGAATGCAGATTTCTTTACAATATTTTTTAATATCGTCTAAATGCTCTGATGAGTGATTAGTAGATTCAGATACGATCAATACATCTGGTTGAACAGATCTTACCAGGTGCCCGCTTTCGTCTGTATGCTTCTTAAGAAAAACAGCATCAACCGATTCCAAATGTGACAACATCTCTATTCTCTCATTCTCTGAAACTATAGGTCTATCAGGTCCTTTTCTCTTCTTAATTTTCTTGTCAGAATCTACCCCTACTATCAAGAAGTCTCCTTTCTGCTTAGCTGCATTTAGATATCTCATATGTCCTACATGCAGCATATCCCAAGAACCAGAAGATAGTACAATTTTCTTGCCCTCTTTACGAAGTCCGTCAATTTTCTTATTCAAGCCTTTGAGGGTATATTTTTTGTTGATTTTAATCATATTAATTAAAATTATGATAAAATCATATCATGGATGAATCCAAAAACATACGGAATAATGGCTTTACAAAGCGACCAGATTTAAGTATAAAATTTGATAATATTGATGATCAAATACTGTATTTTCAGAACCCCGATTTGTATAACTTCATAGAAGATAATAATGAGTATATCGAAGCAGCTAGGAAAGCAGCTATAGACCTCTCTCTTACATCTGTATTCCCGATAGGGATGGTAGCTGAGAAGAATGGTCAAATAATTGCTAGGTCTGGTAATGGTAATGGATATCACGAGAATAATCTTAATGCCCCAGGACATAAGAAAGGATGTATTAGAAGATATCTTAATGATGAGAGAGAGGCCAAGGGATTAGAGAAATTCAAAAGCGGAGAGGGGTTTGAATTATGTCCTGGATGTCACACAGACAATCATGCTGAAGCAAACTTAATTAGAGAATCAAAAAAGAATAATACTTATGATAGCTTAAATGGCGCTAATGTATACATGTATGGTCATTTTTGGTGCTGTAAGGATTGTTGGCAAAAGATGATTGGTGCTGGTATAAAAAATGTTTTTCTTCCTAAGATGGCAGATAGTTTTAGAGATAAGGAATTCGTAAAAAAATGGTCAGAGGAAGTAATGAATTCCAGAGGTACTATCTAGCATTACTAATGTGTTACAATTATTAGCATGATAAAAGTCTTCATTATCGCAGCCACATCAGCAGATGGTTTCATTGCAAAGGATAGCCAACATAGCCCTATGTACTGGAGTAGCAAGGCTGACAAAAAACGCTTTGTGGAGCTTACAAAGCGTGCAGGAGTGGTTGTAATGGGATCTTCTACATACAAGACTATAGGTCAGCCACTTAAAGAGAGAGTTAATATTGTGTACTCTAAGAATCAGAGTTTTGATGGTGTGGAGATGACGCAGGATAGCCCACTAGATTTAATTAGGAAGCTAGAAGAGCGTGGATTCAAGGAGGTAGCTATATGTGGAGGAACTCACGTGTATACAATGTTCATGAAGGCTAATATTGTTGATACTGTATATCTAACTGTTGAACCAGTACTGTTTGGTAAAGGAATGACAATATTCAATGAAGACCTACACTATTCCCTTAAGCTAGTATCTTCTCAAGCTTCAGAGTCTAGTGGTTCCCTACTTATGGAATACAAGGTGGACTATAGCGGGACTCCTAAGTTGAAGGATTAGGTAAACAAAAAAACAGGTGCCTAGCACCTGTTTTTTTGTTTTAACTATTTAACATCCACTCCCATTGACTTACATGATCCCTCTATAATTCTCATTGCAGCTTCGATACTACCTGCATTTAGATCTGGCATCTTACGCTCAGCAATTGCACGAACTTGTGCCTTTGTGATTGTTCCTGCTCTCTTTACAGCATGCTTTCCTGAGCCACTCTCAGCACCGATTGCCTTCAGGATTAGTGAACTTGCTGGTGGAGTCTTTAGAACGAAGTCATATGATCTGTCATCGTAAACTGTGATAACTACTGGTATCATATCTCCCATCATTCCCTTTGTAGCATCATTGAATTTCTTTGTGAAATCTCCGATGTTAACTCCTGCCTGTCCTAGTGTAGGTCCAAGTGGTGGAGCTGGTGTAGCTTTTCCAGCTGGAGCTATAACTTTTACTTTTTTAATTATTTTTTTAGCCATTTTGTTGTTTTATAGATAATGCCTCTAGAAGCATGAGGTATAGAGATACTATATTAAATCTTACTAACTTGCAAGAAGTCTAGCTCTACTGGTGTTTCTCGACCAAACATAGAAACTAGAACCTTTACCTTACCTCTACTGTCATCTACCTCACTAACCTTACCCTCTAGATCCTTGAATGGACCGTCTACAATCTTTACATTCTCATCCTTAACAAGGTCAATTGTATGCTTAACCTCATCTTTGTTCATACGTCCGAATAGGGTATCAACTTCCTTCTTCTCTAGTGGAACTGGGAATACTCCAGACCCTACGAATCCTGTAACGCGAGGTGTATTACGAACTACATACCAAGAATCATCTGTTACGATCATATCTACTAGTACGTATCCTGGATATATCTTCTCTTCTTCTTCAACTCTCTTCCCTCCCTTTATCTTTATCTTCTTCTCTGTAGGTACGATTACATTAAAAATACGATCCTCCATTCCTAGAGATTCAATTCTCTGTTTTAGATTACGTGCAACTGCATTTTCGTATCCTGCGTATGTATGTATTGCATACCAACTTCTATCTCCACCAATTTGTTGTTTTGACATAGTTTTATACGAATAGTGTTAATAGTCTTGCGAATATGAAGTCAAAGAGACCCAAGAAAGCAGCAACACCAAATGATACTAGAACTACAGCTACTGCATATGCTATAGCTTGTTTTCTACTTGGCCATGTTACATGAGCCATTTCTGCACGTGTTTCCTTTATGTATTCAGTGATTTTCATATTCGTATTTAGATTGTTATTAAAAAACCCCGAAGGGGGTAGTAACTAAATACTACCCCCTTTGAAGGTTTGTGTCAATATGTGTGATATTAACGTATCTCGTAAGTAACTGATACATTAGCTGTAACTTTCTGCTCCCCTGTTGGTATAGATGGTACCGCAGACTTAACTGACATCATATCTCCTCCCATAGCTGATTCTGCATATGGATAGTAACTATCACTTGAGTCATAGAAGCTTGTAATCTTAACAAGAGTAACTCCTAGATCCTTAGCTATCTTCTCTGCCTTAACCTTAGCATCTGCGATAGCTGCTGCTCTTGCTATAGACTTTACACTATCAATATCATCGATTGAGAATGCTAGACCATTTACATTCTGTATTCCAGTAGTTCCTAGTGTATCGAATAGTTCACCTGCCTTTGTTAGATCACGAACCTTTACTTGTACTGTTTGTGATACATCATATCCTGTAAGTACTGACTTACCATTTGGACATCCAAACTGTGTACATACACCCTGTGAGTATTCATAGTGTGGATTTATTGTGTATGACAATGTCTTTATATCCTTCTCTGCTACTCCTCCAGCCTTAACAGCAACAAGTGCTTTATTTATCTTATCTGTTGCTTGTGTCTGAGCCTGCTTAACTGTCTTAGCGAACTCATTTACACTAAATGAAAATGTAGCAATGTCTGGTATAGATATTGCTTCTCCTTTTCCATTAACAGATATACTTGTCATTGCTGGATATTCTCTTCCAACATATGAGAGTGATATTAACTGCTTTATTGAAAGCACTGCAAGAAACACGGCTAAGAATATACCTACCCACTTACCTACCTTCCAAACTTGTTCTTGATTTTTCATATTTTTTTTAATTATTTACTAACATTATAGCATGAATCAACTAGGTTCTCGAAAAGGGCTAATACTGTCATTTGTCCTACTCCTCCTGGCACTGGAGTTATCATACTTACTATATCCTTTACCTTTTCGAAGTTAACATCCCCTACCAATCCTTCTTCTAGATGACGAGTTATTCCTACATCTATTACAATACTCTTATCATTAACATAGTTCTCATCTACAAACTTAGGTTTACCTATAGCTACAATTAGGATATCGGATGCTTTAGCTATATCTGCAGTATTCTCTGTCTTACTATGACATACAGTAACTATTGCTCCTTCCTCTGTACACATGTTTGCAATTGGTGTACCTACCAACTTAGATCTACCCATTACAACTACCTTCTTGTCTTTAAGTGGTATTTGATAGTATGCAAGTAATTGTGATATTCCGCGTGCTGTTGCTGGTGTAAACTTTGTATTTGAAGTTAGTCCGTCTACATCCTTATTTGGATCTATGTTTTCGATAACTATATCTGCATTTAAATGT
>JBIIIW010000033.1:0-3000 GCA_044234345.1 Minisyncoccia bacterium | reverse complement strand
GTGTGAAGGAAACAGAAAGTTTTACTGGATGGTCTCTTGCTGCACGAAAGCAGTTTGTTGTAGATGAGACGCTAAAAATGACTGAGGATGGTGTTTCCTACGTTCTAACAAAGGACGTATTGTTTAAGAGTCCATCTGCTGCCGCTGCTACGTTATCAGGGCGAGCAATTAATGGTTGGACTGCTTGGAAGGATAAAGATGGAAACACTCTTGATGAAAATTTAAGAAAATAGGACTTTACCAATAATGCCTACCCAAGCCCTCCACTTCTCCCTCTCCGCAAAACTCTGGCGCTGGCCAGGAGATATGGGCTGGCACTTCATAAATCTCGATAAGAAGATATCTAAAGAAATCAGAACAATGTACCCTAGAGGTTTCGTAAAGATAAGTGCTAGTATCGGCAATACTAAATGGAACACATCACTCTTTCCTCATCTAGAATCTGGTGTGTATATATTAGCTATAAAGAAAAGTGTGAGGAAAAGGGAAGAACTCATGGACGGTGATATGGTAGAGGTTCACTTTAGTCTGGTATAATATCACGATGATAGACCTATCAAAATACAAAATAATAATAGAGAATCCAAAAGGATCATACAAGTCATTTAATACTGAATCTGATCCAATATGGTCATCATACCCCCTTAAGGGAGTTACATATCCAGTAGATTACGGATATATAGATGGATATATAGCAGAAGATGGAGCAGAATTAGATGTATTTATCGGAACAGGAAATATATCAGGATATATTATTGTCTGGAGAATAGATGTACCCACTGAAACTAAGATGTTTGTTAATCTAACTATCGAGGAGCTTGAGTTAATAAAGAAAGAATTCGCGCCGGTATTAAATAGTGTAGAAATTCTGAATGAAGATTCACTCAATGCTACAATAGAAAAATTCAAGACTAAATCTTCCTAACCACCCACACCCTATTCCACCTAGTCCAACGCTTTTCAATAACAGAAAAGGGTAGTTTCATTATAAACCTAGAATCACTATCACTAGTAATCTTCTCATACTCCAATCCATCAACCATATTAGTATCGAAAACATATAGGTTCTCATTGTCATACCCATATACAAACATTACATGATCCACTAGACCGCTAAGACGAATACTAATATCAATACCGGAAACATTACCTGTATCAATTTGGTTTCGAATTATACCCATCGACTCATCAAAAGGTCTTGGCTTAACAAAGGTAATAGCTTTCATTAAATCCCAATACGAATTGATAACCAAATCATTTATTCTCAAATCCAAATTTCTTTCCTTAAAAAGAGTAGGAATATTCTTAAAGGTTAATCCAGTCCAAATCAGTATAGCTGGTAGCTTGATTCCGAATACTCTCCTACGCTCTATCTCGGTAGGATATAACTTAGTTGGAGAAAAGGTGTTCGGATCGTAATGATGTAAGACGTAGTATAGGAAATCTCTACCACAACGGTTACGTATAGTTCCACCATTAGAATCCCTCTCTCTTAGCACAAAACCGAAGGTGCTTAGATCAATTGATAAATGATTGGGGATGTTAAATTCATTCATAATGGTATTATAATACCATTATGAAAAAGAGGATAATAAAATCAATACTCATCCTAATATCAATAATTCTCCTTGCCTACCTCATCCTAATCATAGCTATCCGTCCATCTCTAGACCGAGATTGGAACAAAGATCAAGAAGTACTAGCTAGAGCAGAGTTTGATGGAAGTAAGGTAAAAATAACTAATGTAAGAAACATAAATTACAGATCTACAACAGATTACGATGTTAAGTACTATGACAAGACATATGATATCGATAAGCTAAACTCAGTATGGTATATGGTAGAACCATTTACAGGTCACGGAGCTGGAGCGGCTCATACTCTAATGTCATTTGGTTTTGAGAATGGAGATTATGTATCTATATCAGTTGAAATACGAAAAGAGAAAGGTGAATCATTCGGAGCTATAAAAGGGTTATTACGTCAGTACGAACTAGTATATGTAATAGCTGATGAAAGTGATGTTATCAAACTCCGCTCAAACTACAGAAAGGATGATGTATACCTATACCCAGTCATGACAAGTAAAGAGAATATGCAAAAGTTGTTTGTCTCAATGCTTAACAGAGCAAACAAACTTGCTACAGAACCCGAATTCTATAACACTCTAACAAGTACATGTACTACAAACATCGTATCTCATGTAAATGAAATAGTACCAGGAAGAATACCATTTAGTTTTAAAGTACTAATGCCTGCATATTCAGATGAACTAGCATACAGGATAGGGTTAATAGACAACAGTATTCCATTTGAAGAGTTAAGAAGTAAGTATCATATAAATGAGAGAGCTATGAAGTCTATAGGTAACTTCTCAGAGGATATTAGGCAATAAAAAACCGCGCTACTGCGCGATTTGTGCTATAGGCCATGTCATATATCCGACAAATCCAATGATGGCGCCTGTAAGAATAAATACCAACCCTCTAAACGCCAAAGATCTGCCTTTGCGGAATTCATTGATTCCGTGAAGTAGGATGATAGATCCAACTACTATGAGCGAGACACAAAGAGCTTTATGCATGACATAAAGATATACCTAATTAAATAATTAGTCCACAGTTACAGTGAACGCCTGTTCACTATATAATGTATACATGAACAGGACTAATAGAGTAATACTACATATGGATGGAGATGCATTCTTTGTTGGTGTAGAAGTTGCAAAGAACCCTAGTCTCAAAGGTCTACCTGTCGTAACCGGACATGAGAGAGGGATAGTAACAGCATTGTCATATGAAGCTAAAGCTCTAGGAGTAACTCGAGGTATACCGACATTCGTAGTTAAGAGAGATTTCCCAAGTGTAGTAATACTCTCCGGAAACTATAACTCATACGCAAGCTATTCAAAGAAGATGTTTGATATAGTTCGAAGATATGCAGATGATGTAGAAGAATATAGTATAGATGAATGCTTCGCAGATCTAACAGGACTAAACC
>JBIIIW010000032.1:0-3102 GCA_044234345.1 Minisyncoccia bacterium | reverse complement strand
TTGGTAATGAATCTACACCGAATAAGTACAAGATGTCTATGCCTGGACGTTTCTTCGTACAGAACTTAATTAGTAAGGCTGTTAAAGCTAATTGTGACTATCTAGTCCTAGAGATGACATCACAAGGTGTACTCAATTATCGTCATAAGTGGATTGAGCTTGATGCATTAGTATTTACAAATCTCTCTCCTGAGCACATAGAGGCACATGGATCGTATGAGAATTACAGAGATGCAAAACTAGAACTAGCTAAATTGGTTTCAAGATCTAGCAAGAGACCTAGAACAATAGTAGTGAATGAAGATGATGTGGTAAGTGATAAGTTTCTTGCATTTGATGCAGAGAACAAGGTGAAGTTTGGTATAAAAAACAATATTGATACTCCCCTACTCGGAGAGTTTAATAAGTACAATGTTTCTGCAGCATTTACATTATGTACAACACTAGGTATTAGTGAAGAGGTCGCTAGAAAAGCAATATCTAATTTCAAAGAAGTATTAGGTCGTGTTCAATTCATTGATGTCGGTCAAGACTTCAAAGTTGTAGTTGATTACGCACATACAACTGATTCACTTAAGAAGTTATATGATGCTTTTCCTAATACAAGAAAGATTTGTATACTAGGAGGAACTGGTGGTGGAAGAGATAGGGTTAAGAGAAATGAGATGGGCAAGATTGCTGATCAGTATTGTGGAGAGATTATACTTACAAATGAGGATCCTTACGATGAGGATCCTAACGTAATTGTTAATGATGTGGCTTCTGGTGTTACCATGAAGAAACCTAAGATTATTATGGATAGGAAGATGGCTATTACTGAAGCGGTCAAGAGTGCGAAAACTAATGATGTAATATTGATAACTGGTAAGGGTACGGATCCATACATAATGGGTCCTAATGGTTCGAAGATTCCTTGGAGTGATGCCGAGATATCTCGTGAGATATTACTTAATACTAACAGAGTATAGATCGTTTAGAACTTTCTTTGTCTGCTCCCCTACCTTATTACTTTCTCCTTTTATACCATGCTTGTTTTGAAAAACAGTTAATGCATTAGCTGTACATGGTCCGAACTTACCAGTTCTAGGACATTCATTCTTAGTCTTACTCTCTGGTGGGTAAACTCCTTCTATTATGAGTGCTGTTTGTAGTGCCAGTACCTCCTCCCTGTTTTCTTCTCCTTTTGTGATCTCCTGCTTCCACAGATATGGTAGTACTAAGGTATCGTATGCTAGAGATACATCATTTCCGCTACCAAAAAAATCTTGTATACCTAGATATGTTTGGAATGCTAAATCCTTTAGCGTTGATTGTCTTACATCAGGATTAGTAAATTGTGGTTCGTATATGTATCCGTATTCTATCAGCATACTAGGAACATCTAGAGTATTGTATGAACCTATAGCTATTAATTCTTGTGCCTCGACAACCCCACTCTCCTCTTTTGGCATATTACTAACAGCATTATACTTTGAAAGTCTCTCATACACAGTCTGCGCTATTGCATTTGTAGTTGTACTGTTTGAGAACTGTCTTTCTGGAACATAAATAGCAAATCCTGTGTATTTACCCTGACTTGAGCTATTACTTCTTGGATAGTCATTGAAGTGTACATGTATAGCTATATCAACATTGTTCTCTTCGTTCCATCTATTAATACCATGAAGCCTTACTGCGACATTCTGTGGTGCACTGTTATGTATCACTCCGTTAACTATTTTTCTCACGGTACCGTCATTTATCAATCGAATCATTTCATTCTTACTCTCACTTACAAACTCGATAATTTCGTTACGGTTATCAGTAAAGTATTTCTCTATGTCTGCATTCCACTTATCCTTGTCTCTAGATACAAATACTTCATAATGAGGATTATTCTGCAGGAAAAATTTTAGTTCATTAGCAAGTTCCACTGCCAAATCTCTTTCTTTTACGCTACCGAACTCTGCCCCTCCGTATCCAGGTTCGTGTCCTGGTACGATCATAATTCTCACTTTCTGATTTCTCGCCCTATCTGCCTTATCAAACTTGTCTTGTAATTGTGCAACTGTAATTCCTTCACGAAAAAACACTGCAGAATAGTTATTACCGATATAGCTGAATATGTTATCTACAATCTTAGTACTGTTTGGGTATACAGATATTATCCATGGAGTTCCAAGAACTGCTACTGCAAAAAATGCTATCAAAAAATGTTTGTAGTGTTTCATTTTGTAAAAGTATGATATAAGAATTGTATGCCAGAATTGCCAGAAGTACAAACCACAGTTTCGGGATTAAATAGATCTGTAGTGGGTCTTGTCATTACTGATGCTTGGACTGAGTACAATAGTGCATACTTTCACGGTAAGGATTCTATTAAAGACCCTAAGTATTTTAAATATTTTAAGAGAACTATTACAGGATCTAAGATAACTGGAGTAACTCGTAGAGCTAAGAATATCCTCATTCACCTATCAAATGATTTTACCATTCTAATCCATATGAAGATGACTGGTCATGTTATGTATGGAGATTACAACAAGAGTGATCCGTTTAATAGGCACATTAGACTAATAATCTATTTGTCTAATGGAAAAACAATGGAACTGTGTGACACTAGAAAGTTTGCAAAGGTTACTCTACTTCCCTCTCAGACTATGCATGAAACTATCCATTTAAAAGGTATTGGTCCTGAACCTTTAGAGAAAGAATTTACTTTTTCTGTATTTAAAAATCAGATTAGTAAGAAGAGTAATGGTAAGATTAAATTAGTTTTAATGGATCAATCTATTGTAGCTGGTATTGGCAATATATATGCTGATGAGAGTTTAATACGTGCTGGAATTCATCCAGAATCCAGGGTTGGTGGTATTAGTGATATTAAACTTAAGGAGTTATACAAAGCTATATTATCTACTCTTTCTATGGGTATAGATTTTGGTGGGGACTCTATGTCTGATTACAGAAACATACATGGTGAGAGAGGTAAATTCCAAGAGAAACATACTGCATACAGAAGAACTGGTAAACCTTGTTTGAATAAAGGATGTGGTGGAAAGATAGAAAGGATTGTTGTTGGTGGTAGAGGTACGCACTTCTGTAGAAAGCATCAGGTGTTAT
>JBIIIW010000016.1:0-12027 GCA_044234345.1 Minisyncoccia bacterium | reverse complement strand
TCCATATGATCTCTCCTCTTACAGAATCATATGATATATCCTCATCGTTTGGACTTATCTTGTCCATCCACTTTACGTATGGCGGTAGACTTGATCTTACTTCAATACTATTTGCACTGTTTACGGTGTTATCAATTGTCCAAACAACTGTGTAAGTAGTTAATTGATCAGCTTTTGGTGGAACAGATCCTGTATTTGTAAATGGACCTGATGAACGTAATACTTGTCCTCCAAATGCAATATCTGATGATACTTTTACATTCCTTCTTGCTGTTGAGACAATCTTCTCTGGTACATTAGATTCTGAATTTCTCTTGCCACTAATACTTACATCAAACTTTAGATCTGGGTTAGTAATTGCTTTCTGTGAGTTACTCATATCTCTAGGTGTTATTGAAAAACTTACTCTTCCACTACCCCCCGCTTCTATATTACTTAAATCTTTAGTCGTAATACTATTCCACACTATCTCATTGTTTAATGATCTATAAAGTCCATCATCACTTGATACAGATGATTTATCATATGCAGAGCCTGAAATCTTTACACTAACTTCTCCATCGATAATGGCAGTTTGTAGATTGTTGAAGTATGTAACATCAACTCTAAGTGCTTTGTTAAAGTTAGCAATATGATCATTATTTGAATCATCACTATCTACAGTTACCCCTACAGTCATAAATGGCTTCTTTATAGATACTTCCTGTGTACCTGAGATATATTCTGTACCAATTACTTTATCATTTGTAGACTTATATGCTCCTGTTGCAAAACGGAATACTCTAGACTCTTCATCCTGTCCTTCCAACTTACCCTTTATCTTAATTGTCTTCTTTCCCCCTGGTGGTATATCTCCAATTCTCCATGTTGTGTTATCAGATACTGGTTGCACATCCGAAGAAATATATGTAAATCCGAATGGATATACTGCTTTTAGTAACAGATTCTTAATCACCTCTTTAGAGTTTGAATTAACGTTTACTGTAAGTTCAAATTCCTGATTAGAGTTAACCTCTTTGTATGATGAGACTGATACAGAAAGCGGAGATGATGATATCAATACATCAAATGTTTTTTCTTTCTGAAATACCGCATTTGATCCTTTAACTCTATACTCCACCAATACCTTTATCTCCTTCTTTGTATTTTCTTCACCGTAAAGTATTGCCTTTATAGTCTTCTGTCCTACTCCTCCTGGCGCTATATCATCTATTAATTGTCTAAAGTCCTTTAACTCCTTCTGGCTATCCTCTGCATCACTAGTGCCGGGAGGAAAATCTACTGCTAGATCAACAGTTTCTAGTTTTATGTTATTACTGTTTGAAACCTGTATCTCAAAACTTACTGGTTCTCCCCCTGCAACTGATACTGGACCGTTGATAGATATATCCACATTCTTAGCAGAAACTATGTTCTCACCCTTAAATACCAGGAATGTACCTATTCCTAGAGCTACTAGAAAGAAAATTATTGATGTTACTAGAATTTTTGTAAGGAATGACATGGTGCTATCTTTATATTCTTCATTTAAATCTACTTCTCTCTTCTCTTCTTCTGGATGTTCCCAATCTGTCTGTATATCTGTTGGCTTTTCGTGTAAGTTTAATCTTCTTTTTGTACGTATCTCTGGAGTATTTCTGGAGTATAGCGATTTATTTAGATCATCAATTTTACTTTTTTCTTCAAGATTCATGGACTATATTATACCACATTATAACTGACTATCTTTCAAGGCTTGATTAATGACTGCTACTGCTTTTGATTTGATTAGAGTGAAGGATTTTAGTGTATCTGTGTCTATATTGTTTGTATTTAGATATGTTTCAAACTCTTGTATATTCTTTACGTATCCAAGAGAGTTTAGGATCCTAAGAACAGTAATACACTCAATGATTTCAAAATCATTCTCATTAATTTTACTGTTGTACAACTCCTGCACTATTGCAAAGAGATTATCATTCCTTTCTTCTCCTTGTAATAGTCTCTTGAGTAGTTTAAGTATCTTAAGGTGTAATATCTTACCTTTTGTATGTTCTATTTCTAATGCACCTGTAAGTCTCCATACCTCCTTACCTCTTACGACAGATGCATTGAAGTAGCTTGCGTCTTGAACATGGAATCTTAGTTTTGACTGCCCTAATCTTATACCCTGAGCAACTACTCCTATCATACCGAATTCTTTAGTGAAGAGTAGCAGAAATTTACCCGCTTCTCCGTGAGGAGTGCTATGCACTACAAATGCGGGAGTTGTATATATGTGATGCATTGCAATTATTTTTAAATATTGTATATTGTATCTCGTTACTCGTTAAGTGTAGTGTGTTCTGTCGGTCGGGGGCGCGCGAGTGCGTGCCCCCTTTTTTATTTCTCAATATCCATCTTTGCAGAGTATTCTCCAACAGTTATAGCTTCAGTCTCTAGATGACTAAACTTAACATCATTAAGTAGAGTAGTTGATACTATTACTCCCATATTCTTCTTTACTAGTTCAGCCAGTACATTATCTGTATCAATTACCAATACCACCCTATCCTTTATAGTTAATCCTTTTTGCTTCCTTAATTCTTGCACTGAACGTATTAATTCTCTTATCACTCCTTCATCCTTTAGTTCTGGTGTAAGGGTAGTATCTAGATACACTTCATCATTCACCTTTGTATCTATCTCTACAGTCTTAACGTTTACCTCATCACTTATGGTATCTAATAGCTCCTTAGACAAGTTTTGTTTTATCGTAAGTTTTGATAGCGGTTGTCTTACATTTATCTTAGCCTTAGAACGCGCTTCTAGTGCTAGAGATGATATTCTTCTAACTTCTGACATGTTAGTAAGTACTTTGTGATCAAACTTTGTAAGTGTTGGCCATGACTCTAGATGCACACTCTCTAGTGGACCATTTAGTCTCTTGTATATATCTTCAGCAAGGAATGGCATGAATGGTGCTAATACTTTAGCAAAGTCTAGTAGGACATTTCTAGTTGTCTTAAGAGCCATATTCTTGTCATTAACATCATCACTCTTGTATCTGTCTCTTGAGCGTCGTATATACCAAGTTGATAGGTCATCGATGAAGTCAGCTAGAGGTCTCGCAGCTCTATCTATCTCATACTTCTCTAGTCCATCTGATATTTCTTTTGTAACTTCCTTAAGTCTTGTTGTAATCCATATATCTAGAGGATGTGTACTCTTAACTTCTGGTATGTTGTCAGTTGCATACATCTCATAGAATGACACTACGTTATTCAATCTACCTATATGCTTCTTTACAACTTCATCAACTGCTTTTTCAGAGAAGAGGAAGTCTTGTGCTCTAACTACAGGAGAAGACATGAGCACATATCTTAATGCATCTGATCCATACTTGTTAACTACCAACATTAGATCTGGATAGTTCTTCTTTGATTTAGACATCTTCTGTCCGTCTTCAGCTAGAACTAGTCCATTAACTATTACATTCTTGTATGGAGATTTACCGAAGAGTGCCACTCCAAGTACGATCATTGAATAGAACCAGCCACGTGTCTGGTCTAATCCTTCCGCTATGAAGTCTGCAGGATATCCTTTTGTTCTACCTAGGATCTTACTAAATGGTCCTGGCTTAGGATTGAAATCACATTTGTTAAATGGATAGTGTGATTCACCAAATGGCATTGATCCTGATTCAAACCAACAATCAAATACTTCTGGTATTCTCTTAAGTTTGTTTCCGTTCTCTTTAGTTAATTGTATTTCATCAATGAATGGTCTGTGTAGATCAAGTTCGTATTCAGCATTATGAGGAAGTGGATTGAACTCCAACTTTACTGGCTTTGCATTAGCGTTGAAGTGATCGTTTGTTCCTCTTAAGGCTATAGATTCTTTTCTGTTTAGTCCCTTTGCTATTGCTGTGAGTAGGAATATTGGAGTATCGTGAGATACGATCAATATATTCTTTCCCTTGTACTTGTTCTCCATATCATATATGAAGTCTCCCATTCTCTTCTTTATATCTACGAAGTTCTCTCCTCCCTCTGGTGTTTGTGTGAAGCGATTTGCATGTGCAAAGTTTTTAACGTATTCGTTAAAGTCTTTTCCATCCCATATACCAGTATTAACCTCACTTAATCTCTCATCTACTGTTACATTATTAACTCCAATAACTCTAGATATTATATCTGCAGTTTCTTTAGTACGAAGAAATGGTGATACGAATACTAAATCTATCTTCTTATCAAGCAACCATTTACCAGCATTCTGTGCTTGTATCTTACCTGTACTTGTAAGGTGATGTTGGTTACTAGCTTTAGAACTTATTACATTCTTTGTATTGTTCTCTGCTTCTCCATGACGACATACGTAGTATGTATTACTTGCCTTACTGTACTTCCTCATCTCTTCAACTGAGCCGAGTACATGACATTCCTCTGTCTTTTCATCTCTCCATACTGGTAGTGGTGCTCCCCAGAATCTTGATCTAGATATGGCCCAATCACGTGCACCTAGTAGCCAATTACCGAATCTTCCCTCTCCAACTTCTTTTGGAGTCCACTTAACTCTTGTATTCTCCTTAACAAGCTTGTCCTTCAAATCAGTTACCTTTACGAACCATGATGAAGAAGCATAGTTTAGAAGTGGTGTATCACAACGCCAACAGTGTGGATATGAGTGTATTATTTTCTCCTTTGCAAACAGTCTCTCACTCTTAGCTAAGTATTTTATCATCTCCACATCAGCCTTCTGATGATTGTCTTTCTCCTCTGCTGTATCTTTAGGTTTTACGTCTTGTCCGGCAAAGTTTGTAACTTCCTTTTTGAACTTACCGTTAGTTCCAACGTGCTGCACGAATGGTAGACTGTATTTCTGTGATAGCTCATAGTCGTCTGCACCGAATGCTGGAGCAATATGTACGATTCCTGTTCCTGTATCGACAGTAACGAAACTAGCTCCGTATATCTTCCATCCATTATCTACATTCTTTAATTTCTTGTCTGATGAGTAGTAGTTAAATATTGGTTCGTATGATTTACCTACTAGATCCTTACCATCCATTTCTGCTACAACTTTGTATTCTGTCTTTATCGTCTCTAGTCTTGATTTAGCAAGTATTAACAATGCTCCCCCTACTTCAACCTTCACGTACTTAATATCTGTATTAACAGCAAGAGCAACGTTACCAGGAAGCGTCCAAGGAGTTGTTGTCCAAGCTAGTACGAATGTATTCTCTTCTCCAACTAACTTAAACTTAACGTAAACTGATATATCTGTAATATCTTTGTATCCCTGACTTACTTCAAAGTTTGATAGCGTAGTCTCACATCTTGGACATAGGTTCATTGATTTAAAACCTTCATATATCAAACCCTTCTTATGTAATTCAGAAAATGCCCACCATACTGATTCGGTATAGCTTGCATCCATTGTTCTGTAATCATCTTCCATGTCTACCCATCTTCCAAGTCTTGGTATTATCCTTCTCCAATCGTCTGCATAACGCATAACACTATTCTGTGCTACTGCATTGAACTTACCGATTCCGTAATCTACGATGTCTTTCTTTGAGAGTAGTTTAAGCTCCTTCTCAACAAGGTTTTCAACTGGTAGTCCGTGACAATCCCAACCCCATCTACGACGAACATGATATCCCTTCATTGTCTTGTATCTAGGAATGATATCCTTTACTGTTCCTGGAACTACGTGACCGTAGTGTGGCTCTCCTGTTGCAAACGGTGGTCCATCATAAAATACATACTCTCCTTTTGGTGAAGGTTTCTGCAGGGATTTTTTAAAAATATTGTTCTTTTCCCAAAAATCTAGTATTTTCTCTTCGTTTTCTACATGTTTAGGCTTTTGTAGGGGGTTTTCGTCTTTCATGTAGCCATTTTAGCATTTTCTATGGTTTTTAGAAGAGGCAAAAGAAAACCACACAGGTCCAGGGGACGTGTGTGGTTTGAACCGAGCTACTACGTTATATAGGGTTGGTTATGCATGGAAAGTATACTTCCCAGGAATTACCCAAACCAAATTTTTTTGCAACGTCCGAGGCATATTCCATTTCCCTCTTCAAAAGTCCGTATCCGTGGTTGAGCTTTAGACTAGGATTTCCCCGCTCGTATTCCACGATGACTTCATGAGAAGTTCCGAGACTTAGCATGAACTTGTTGAATCTTATCGCGGCAATCTCATGATCTGTATTCACATCGAGCTCGATGCCGAACTCGATTAATGGATGTAAATCGTTCTCAGCCGCCGAAATGATTGCTTCCATTTCATCATCGGTGCAGTTGCGCTTCCTCCAATATGTGTTAAACGCAATGAAGACCAGAGAGATGATAAAAAATACGAACAGAACGTATGCCGAATCATCGTAAGCCACCCGCCTAACAGCAAGAAGCAAGATGAGCATTAGCATCACGACCCATACCACAAATGAACGACCTAGCCACTTCGAGTTAATTGCATTGTTCCTTATCCTCCGCTCCCTATCAGCCAAATATTCCAGAAGATTCTGGTGTTCAATGGGCATATTGATTTCGCACCAAGCGACAAGCAATGAATTTTGCATATTTACCTTTCAACTAACATTCACCTTAATTTCTTTTCAACAAAACGTCTGTGTTCAATTACCTAGGGGTTCTGGCCTTCGGCAATCTAGAATATGGAATCTAGTGTTTAAAAGATAGATACAAGTGAGATATCTAGAAAATACCTTAACATAAATATATGATTTTGTACAGACTACATCCATCTTTATACGATATCAAAATAAGAATATACAAAAAGCGATTGACCTCGAAAGATCAACCGCTCCGAACATTACGCGACGTCACCAGACTCCAGGTTACTAAACATAGCTCGACGCTATATACAAGCGAGATAATCCTAAGACTTTCTTGCTCCAAACTTTACTTCACGATAGGAGACGTAACATCAGTTTACACCACCCGACGTTGTTACTGAGAACTGTCCAAAGTATTTCTTGGGCGGATGAAAGAGGCCTATACCTACTCTCCCTGCTTCAAGAAAAACTTTCCTTAAAAGAGCTTCTTCCAGATGCTCTCCGACAACCACCACATTGAATGTTAAACTCCACAACTTGATCATTGGAGAAACGACAGCAATAGGTTTTCTTGAACCTGGAGATGCATGTTGCATGCTCGAATAAATCCCTACCTTAGGCATACTCCCTTCTCTGTCTAATACTGGGATATAACCTTCTGGTAGATTCACCACAGACTGAAGCTTTTGAAAGCTTAACTGCTTACCTTCTCTGACTGTAATCCGTGAACAGCCAACTCTGATAGAATCCCAGAGCCAGGATACAGGCACTACCGGATTCCCTACGCTATCCTTTACCATTACTTTAAGGACTTCTTCCTCGATAGGCAATTCAGCTTCATGTAAAGCTAATTGCTCTCGAAGTTGATGTCTAGAAATCTCATGCAGAAGTAATGGCGTCTTACCAACCAACTGAAAGTTCAGTGTTTTCATTACCTATCTTTCAAGAAAATTTTAGCGATTAGAGAATATCTAAACGCTCCAGACACTACCCAGCAGCAGCGAACTCTACGTTACACTACCAAGCCGTTCTCTACTGTATTATTTAGCTTGAAGAAAAACTCCTCAAGCTCCGCACTGGACTACACAATAGCGCAGCACAGCTGACACTACCGCGCGGCATTTAATAGCGATTAATCTTACGGAAGATCAATCGCTCCAGACTGTACACCAGAACAGGTTACTTTACTTGACGGAACGTTACTCCACCGAACTCAACGAAATCAAATAAATAGCAAGTTAGATTCAGTAACCTAACCTGCTCCAAACAACACCGAGGTGTACCCTAGAAAACCCAACTTGGCGATACTGCACATTGCTGCAAAATTGACAACGATCTAACTTTTTTACGTTATCACGTTTTTATTATTCGGTCAATAGAAAAGCGATTGATCTCGAAAGATCAACCGCTCCGAAGCGAACCGCACCATGCTCCACAGAACTATGCCGTAGCGAAGATCACGATACTGCACGATACTATACGCAATCACACTCTACGAAATATAAAAGCGAGAAGAATTTTTATTCTTCGACGCTCCAGACACAACTACACTCAACCGTGGCGCAGCGAACTGTGCCTTGGGATACCCTACTAAGTGAAATTGAAAGCTTGGAAGAGTTCTGACTCTTGCAAGCTCCTCACTACACTTGACGTTACTAGACTCTACCAAACGTGACCTGGCGGCGTGTTATCTACCCCACCAACTCCACCGTATGCTTCACACACTGATCTAGCGTGAGGTCTCCCTTGTAGGAAACCTGAAGTGCCTTGGGTAGTGATGCAAATACTGAACGACGAAACTGTTGTGAGATGAATATGGTAACACCGAGATCATCTTCACTGCGAACATTGCGACCACGGACCTGAAGGACCGAGAGCATCACCCGCCAGTTCCAAATTGCCCAACGATTACCCCCATACCGACGCTCCTCAAATTGAGTTCGAGGATCATGCGGTGGTGGATAGGCTGGACGAAGAACAAAGATGACCGGAGCAATCCGCCTAGGCAAATCGACTCCTTCACCAAAGTTCGACATTGTGCCGACAAGTGCTTGACCCTCTCCATCTTTAAAAAGAGTGGATGCTTGTCTGGCTGTAATACCATTTCCATAAGAGATTGCTTCTACTCCTTCTTCGATCAAAATCGCGAGGAGTCTCTCCCTTTCTTCGTTGGAAACAGTAACGTGAAGTGAACGTATACCTTGCCCTGCAAATCTTTTTGCAGACCGAGCAATCCGACGCATCACTTTTGTAACATCTCCTTGTTTTCTTTCATTGAAAGCAAGGTCTGGCGTATCGATCGGCATAAAGATACGAGTCTTGTCTACTGGAAAAGATGATTGAATGGACAAAAACGGAAGTTGAATTCCAGATTCCTGACCAAAGATCACGCTATCTCCAATAGTAGCCGACAAAGCAATTGTTGTTTTTCCGAGCAAAAGCTTGACCAGAGGATTCACGTAGTGAGAACAAACCACAAGCTTGTGAGCTACACGGTTCTTCTCATCTAAACCAGTTTCGTAATAAGCATACGTGTAAGCTAAGGCACCCCTGTTACCAAGAGGCAATGACAGTTGAAGCGAGCGAACATAACGTCGCAAGTTCTTGATCACACTTTCAACTTTTTTGAATGCTTGGACATTTTCGTAAGTATCATCTGAATCATCCTTCATAGCTTTCGCTACGGAACGCTCAATCGACCCCACATCAATCGAATCCAAAATCTCCATAAGTTCAGTGATCTCTGAAGCATCGAGCAGGGTTCCTCGTGACGCAGGTTTCTTCTTGATAATCCTAATCATTCGTTTGCCGAAGTAATCAAGAGCGGAAGCTGTTTCTGGCTCATCGATATTCTCCAAGATTGTCACTGCTCTACTGATCTGTAAATCAGAAATATCATATGACAATGCTCCACGCACAGTTTCCGGCAACCTATGAGCCTCATCAATGATGAGCACATCCGGTTCAGTAAAATCTCTCGAGAACAAGCGTGAGTAGAGATAGAAGGCTAAGGTCGAAAGAACTGGTTTCCGAGAATTCCGAGCCTCGAATTTTTGTTTGAGGTACAGGCACGGCACAGCTCCTAACTCTTTAGTCTCTCCAGTATCTTGATTTACACGATGAGGACAATCACAAAGCATTGAACATGGAATTTCATCAGCCCTAAACTTGGTTTGTGATTCTGCAGTCAAATCCTCCTTAACCCTCTCGTAAAAGAAGCAAGGAAAATCATTTCTTCCAAGAGCGACCGTAAAGTCATCAGGGAATCGCTGACGGATCTGTTCTAAGACTGTCTTTGTTGGTGTAACCAAGAAGCAACTCTGGAAGTGTTTTTTTGCGGTTCTCGCAATTGTCACTTCGATAGCTGTCTTCCCCTCGCCTGTTGGTAACTCGAGAATCGATGATCCTTTTTCACCAACAAATTTTAGGGCAATCTCTTGAGACGGACGCATTCCTTTTGCGAATTCCCCGTCTATAGGGAACTGGGTTTTAAGCTCTCCCCAGCTGAGACAATGATGTTGCATAAACATTCTAAGTTTTCGAATTTCTAAACATCTGTATTCCAATACAGATGAACTCAGCATTGAGTTTATTCCAATTGTTATATAATCATAAAAATACTATTTAGTCAACAAAAAGTGGTCTGGACGAATCCAAACCACTTTCAAAACAAAACTCGACGCCACCACAGCGCACCATGCTGGAGCACGCTCTACCTTTCTACAAAATTTTAGCAATATGGCATAAACCATACTACTCCAAACTTAACTTGACTTAACTCCACCCTACTTAACCACACTTGACGCTACTTTATATAAAAGCTATGAGTAGAGAACCCAAAGCTCCAAGGAACACTTAGCTAGACTACAGGGTACTACACCAGAGTGCAGGACACTTAAGCACACGATACTATAAGAGAAAGCGGCTGATCCCGAAAGATCAACCGCTCCGGAGGACACGATACTTTACTGGACCCAAGGTGACTACGCCGAACGTGAAAGTTTAGCAAATAGAAATTCTATCCGCTCCAAACCTAGCACGACCGAACCAGGCCGTACGCCGCGGTACGCGACCGGAGCGCACGCTAGTATATTAGATGTGAGCAAACTTTATAGAAAAGCAGTGAGTAAATTTTCATCCACCCACTGCTCAAGACTGCACCATACCGGAGTTTAGTGTACCGAGCGCAACTGTACCAAACTCAACGATAAACGAATTAGTGGATCGAGCTTACAAAAGCGCCTTGAGGTCATCAGGGGCTTTTTCAGCGAGAGGTCCGCTGTATTCGACTTCTTCAATAACCTGAATCTCCTCCTTGATATCGAGAACCTCGATCTTGGTAGTAACAAAGCGGCCGAATTGACCCCTTTTTGCGGGGCGCCAGTCACCAATCCCAACCTTACGGCCCGCGGTTTCCACCAAGAGCTTCAATGTGGTGAGGTCAATACCCTGTTTCTCATCAAACTTAACAACAAACGCTGTCTCCCAGTTCTTGATACGAGGGCGGTTGATGCAAACAGCGGTCTCACTGGGACCAGTGTGCATAGTGCCCTTCACCGGAAAAGCAGACCAAGGAACATTCCCTTTTTCATCACAATTCTTGAACGGACAGAAATCACCGACGAAGTCCAAGAAGCTAAAAATCTGCGTATCCTTTGCGGTAGACAGACCCTTCTTACCGGATTTAACGGAACGGCCTGCAATCACGAGGCAGGACATCATGTTCTGCATGGGAAAACCCATCATCCCAGGAGTCCCGTCGGCTCCGGGTTCAGAACGATACATCTTACCTTCGGCGTCCTGAAGAAGAGTAATGTCCTTCTTCCTCTGCATCGGAGTCTTCGTGCGCAAGCTCTCGAGAAGTTCGGGAGTGGCAGGATTCTGCAACATGCCAGGAGATAGCCCCCTGATATGGAAACGAATAAGTTTCATTTTTCTTTTTACCTTCGATTCTTCAGTCCACCATTTTATGTTGGACAAGGCGTTTTTACCTCTTTGGTTTAACTGAGTTTACAAAGAGCCGATTTGGCTCATGTCGCGATACTTTCGCGATCTGAGATAGAAACTAGCATATCATTGACATAATGTCAAATATATAACACTACATCCTCTCTGGCACCTGTATCCCCAATACCCACAATCCATTCTTCATTACTTGAGCAAATACCTTAGTTACTGCTATACGATATGGAGATATGCTATCTGTATCATCTATTATCTGATTGTTGGCGTAATACGAATTGAATGCTGAAGAAAGTTCAGTTAGATATGTAACTATATAGTTAGGCGCATAGTCCTCTCTTGCTCTAGATATAACTTCTGGGAAGCGAACAAGTAGTCTTTCTAGATCACTTGTCTTCTCTGGCAATGCTTTGATTTCCTTATCCCCTGCTTTTGATATTACAGCTTGTGCGCGTACTGTTGCGTATTGTAGATATGGACCTGAGTCTCCCTCAAATGATAGGGCTTTAGTTGGATCATAGATTATATCA
>JBIIIW010000015.1:0-12186 GCA_044234345.1 Minisyncoccia bacterium | reverse complement strand
CATAAATCCACTATATAGTGGAACATTCATAATCTTGAATATTCCCTCTTCTGGATAGCTCCATGACCCTATAGCAGGATTTGTCTTGTATATCTCAAGCACTAGTCCAACTATATGGAACAGGAATATTACTTTCATCTCATCCTTAGTCTCCAGCTTTGTCATATACATGACAATCTGTATTAAGACAGCAGATATGAACAGAAAGTCATATCGAGCTATCCATATAAATGAAATGTGATTTGAGAGGAACAGCAGTACAAAGAATGATCCTGCAAATATACTAGCTTTGGCTTGCTTAATGCCGAAGTAGATAAATTCTATTAGATTTTCCTTTACCCTATCAACCATTTGGTTAATTTACTTCTTCCCCTTCTTCATCTTTTCCTCAATCTTCACTGCTACTTTCTTTACCTTAACAGGTTCTACAACTTCTTCCTTAACAGTTCCATTAATCTTCTCAGCAAGGTTCTGAATTGTATTTGTAAGCTTATCAAGCTTTACATTCATTGAGTCTATCTGTCTCTTTAGTTCTTCATTTACTCCTGAGTTCTGTGGTATTACATTAGCTACAGGTCTACTTGGTGTATAGCTTGGAGCTCTTTCATCTCTTCTTTGTGATCTCTCTCCACCCATAGCAGCGCGTCCTGCAAAACAATCTCTACAGTACACTGGCTTCTCTCCAGTAGGTCTAAATGGTACTTCGCAAGGCTTTCTACATGAACTACAAATAGCACTATGCATTGTCATAGGTCTTGCATCTCTCATATTTCCTCTCTCTTTGAAGCCTCTGGCTCCTCCACTTCTAAATCCTCCTTTTCTTCCTCCATGTTTAAAGTTTTCCATATGTATATATTAAGGAGTGTTATGTTTTTTCCTTACCGATACAGTAACATAATTATTTAATTTTGTCTATATAAAAGAAAACCCGGTCACGAATGTGGCCGGGGCGTCGAAAGAACAATGAGGTGAAGGAAGGAAGAGAGGAGGAAAGAAATATATCGGGGCAAAATGCGCTGAGGGTACTTGGTGGACGGAAAGTCATGGGAAAGCCGATATATTCATCTGACCTAATCTTCGTTGTCGATGATCACCTCTACGTATACATTGTATCATATATAGTATATCTTACACTTGCATAATTAATTAATATGTTGTAGAGTATTTCTACAAGGAGGTTGGCATAGTCGGTTACAACATCGATTCGAATGCCAGCGTGTAGCTAGAGTTTCATGGGTTGGCCCTCTAGCACTGACCAGCTTTCGTTTAACCGCGTTTGCTGGTCTTTTTTTATTACAAAATTTGCCACACTTCCCTTTCTCATGTAATACTAGACTCACAATATGAAATTACTTATCGTAGAGTCCCCTGCAAAAGCAAAAACTATTTCTAAATATTTAGATGGTGAATATACTGTAAAAGCATCTGTAGGTCACATTCGTGATCTTCCAAAGAGCAACAAGAAAGCTATAGATATCGAAGCTGGATTTGTTCCTCACTATGAGATATCTCCTGGTAAAGAGAAAGTTGTATCTGAGATTATGTCACTTGCTAAGAAAGCTGATGAAGTAATTCTTGCAACTGACCCTGACCGTGAAGGAGAAGCTATTGCTTGGCATATTGCAGAGGCTACTAAGTTGAAGAATCCTAAGAGAGTGGTATTTCATGAGATTACTAAGGATGCAGTTGTGGAGGCTATGAAGCATCCTCGTATGATTGATGAAAATCTACGTTTAGCACAAGAAGCAAGAAGAGTACTTGATAGGTTGGTAGGATATGACCTGTCTGGTCTCATCTGGAAGAAGGTACGATATGGTCTATCTGCTGGACGTGTGCAGTCACCTGCATTGCGTATAATCATGGAGAGAGAACGAGAGATACGAGCTTTCAAGTCTCATGCTTTCTGGGTAATTTCTGCTGATGCTGAAACAAGATCAAAGACTCCTCTCCTCCTTACTTGTTCTGAAGAACCTACTGACTTCAAAGTTGTTGAAGATATAATCTCTAAAGGTAAGAGTAACAAATGGATAGTTACTTCAGTTGATGAGAGTAGTGTTAAGAGATCTCCTAAAGCTCCGTTTATAACCTCAACACTGCAGCAAGCTGCAAGTTCACGTCTTGGTTATGCTCCTTCACGTACTATGTCTATCGCTCAGAGACTATACGAAGCTGGACATATTACATATATGAGAACTGACAGTACTAATTTGAGTCAGGTTGCTCTAGCTGAAATATCTAAGGTTGTAGAATCTAAGTATGGTAAGGAGTACTTACAGTTTAGAACTTATGCGAAGAAGAGTAAGAATGCGCAGGAAGCGCATGAGGCTATACGTCCTACACATATTAGCGTTACGAGTGCAGGACTTAACGAAGAGCAACTTACGCTATACAAACTAATCTGGGAGAGAACTGTTGCATCACAAATGACTGATGCTGAACTACTTAGAACTAAGATTACTGCTAATGTTGAAGGAGAGTTAGTACCTGATTTCCATGCTAATGGTTCTAGATTGATGTTTGCTGGATGGATAAAGGCAGATCCTGATGCTAGAGGAGAGGATGTGGAGCTTCCTAAGCTAAGTAAGGGAGATGAACTTAACTTAAATGATATTAGTAGTGAGGAGAAGGCTACTCAGCCACCAGGTAGATATAGCGAAGCTGGACTCATTAAGGAGCTAGAGAAGCGTGGTATTGGTCGTCCTTCTACATACGCGTCTATCATACGTACAATTGAGGAGAGAGGTTATGTAGAGAAGGAGAACAAGGCACTCAAGCCAACTGATACAGGAGATGTTGTATCTACTTTCCTAGAGACTAACTTCATGCAATATATTAATGATTCATTTACTGCTGAGATGGAAGACTCTCTGGACGATATTGCAAATGGAGACAAACAATATCTTAAGGTTCTTAAAGACTTTTATGTTCCCTTCCTTAAGGAAGTTAAGGTGATGGAGAAGGAAGCTAAGATTACTAATCTTGGTGAGGCTGATGCTAAGTACAAGTGTCCTAAGTGTGCAGCAGATATGATCATCAAGCTTGGAAGAAATGGTAAGTTCATTTCTTGTTCTAGATATCCTGATTGTGAGGGTGCGTTAATGCTTGATGGTACTGAAATTAAGAAGGATGAACCTATAGGTATTGATCCTCAATCTAATCTCCCTATATACGTTCTAGTTGGTAAGTATGGTCCATATGTTCAACTTGGCGAGAGAGTAGCTAAGGTAAAGAAAACTGGTGAGAAGAAGCCAAGAAGAAAGAAGGGTGATCCTATCGTGCCTAAGCCTGTAGTTGTTAAGCCTAGAATGGCTAGTATTCCAAAGGGTGTTGATCTAACTAATGTTAGTATGGCTGATGCACTTAAATACCTATCTCTTCCGAGAGTTGTTGGTGTGTATCCAAAGACTGGTAAAAATATTACTGCTAATATTGGAAGATTTGGTCCTTACATTGTTCATGATACTGATTTTAGATCTCTTAAGATTAAGGACAATGATGATCCGTATACAATTGGATTAGAGAGAGCTATTGAGATTCTAGATACTCCTAAAGTCCCGAGAAAGGGTAGATTTGCAAAGAAAGCGGAGAAATAAAAAAAGGTGGACCAATCAGTCCACCCTTTTTCTATACCCCGAAATTCTTCATTGAATACAAATCCTCGTTATTCTCCTCTTCTACAACCTCTGCTGGTGCTCTATCATCTATCGGCTTCTCAAGTGGTGTCTCTTGTATTTCAAGAGCAGTTGCTTGTGATATCTGTTCACCCTCATTACTTATCGTCTTACCTCCAGTGCTTAAGAATCTCTCAAGTAGCGCTTGTACATCTGCATCGTTGAAGAAATCGATCATTATTCTTCCTCCATTCTCTTTCTTCTCAATATACACCTTTGTACCTAGTGTCTCCTTAAACTTTCTTTCTAGTTCAGCTAGAGCTGGATCGATGAGTGACTTCTTACGCACTCTATCCTTAGCTGCATTACGAGCGAATGTTTCAGCTTCACGTACTGTGATTCTTTTAATTATAATTTCTTTGAAGAGTACTGATTGTTCTTCTTTACGATCTGTAAGCATAAGTAGAGGTCTTGTATGTCCTTCTGATAGCTTACCTTCAGATAATGCTACAAGTATATCTTCAGGAAGATCTAATATACGAAGTGTATTAGATACGTATTCTCTGCTCTTACCCACCTTCTCAGCAATCTGAGCATGCTTCATTCCGAATTCATCAGCTAGTCTCTTGAATGCTCTTGCGCGATCAACAGAGTTTATATCCTCTCTCTGTAGGTTCTCTATGATAGCTAATTCAAGCTTTACTTTATTATCTTGTTCTCCAGAACGAATTAGAGCTGGCACTTGCTGCAGCCCAGCAAGCTTTGACGCGCGTAGTCTTCTCTCTCCAGCAATTAGTTCGTACTCCACTCCAAGTCCTCCATCTGGCTTCTCATACTCTTTTCTTGTAACGGTTAGTGGCTGTAATATACCGTACATGCGAATTGATTCAGAAAGATCCTTAAGACGAGCTTCATCGAAGTCTCTTCTTGGTTGAAAAGGGTTTGGCTTTATCTTCTCTACATCGATCCAGAATATTGAGTCTCCGAAAAATTGTGATTGTGACATGCATGTATTTTATCGCACAATTGATTTTCTCGCTAGATTTAGTAGACTGAGTGTATTGCCGAAGTGGCGGAATTGGTATACGCACACGACTCAAAATCGTGCGGGGTAACCCATGAGAGTTCAAGTCTCTCCTTCGGCACAATACAAAACCCACCGACTCGCGGTGGGTTTTAAAATTCTACATTTTTTAGACAACAGTCAGGTTGTCGATTTCATATGCCTTTTTAAAAGCATTGATTATCCCTTGAGTCGTATCCATGCCACGGTCAACGACAGTAACGATGAATTCATACCTCATAATGGTTAGCGAGTTATCGACCCCAGAGACAGCTTTTAGCTCCTCTACAAAACTCATACCTTGAGGGCGAATTCTTTCTGCAACTTCTGGGTCAATGATTCCGTTTCTTACTTGGACAGCATACATTCCGTTACACAACTGTATGTTTGATCCAAACCAGACCTGATTAGGATCGTTACCGAATCTTCTAGTGAGACAGCAAGAGTTCATAGAATCCTGTGGTTAGATTTTGCAAAAGTCCGTACATATTGTACATTAAACTGCATGAAGATAAAACTAGTAGCTATTGTTGGTCCTACAGCTGTAGGTAAGAGTGACTATGCTGTGGAATACGCAATTAGGCATAATGGAGAGGTTATCTCTGCTGATTCGAGACAAGTGTATACTGGTTTGGATATTGGTACTGGAAAGATTACAACTGAAGAAATGCGAGGAGTGAAGCATCATTTGCTTGATGTATGTGATCCTAAGGAAAAGTTTAATGTTGAGAAGTACAGGGTACTTGCTGAACAAGCTATTGCCAACATTGTATCTAGAGGAAAGTTACCAATTATATGTGGTGGTACCGGTTTCTATATCGATGCAGTTGTATACAACATCAACTATCCTCACGTACCTCACAATGTAGAACTTAGAGAAGAATTAGACTCAAAGGATGCAGCTGAGTTAGTATCTATACTTGAATCATTAGATAGCGAGTATGCCAAAAGACTGAATAACTCAGAGAGAAACAATATTCATAGATTAGTTAGATCTATAGAGATAGCTAAAGCGCTTGGTAAAATACCAGCTATTGTTGAAGAAGAGCCCAAATATGCTGTAACATGGATTAACCTAAATCTTCCAAAAGAAACACTTAGAGAAAGAATTAATGCAAGACTAATTAAGAGAATTGAAAATGGAATGATAGATGAGGTTATTAACCTAAACAAGAATGGTTTGAGTTTTGAGAGAATGGAGGAGTTAGGATTGGAGTATAGGTATGTGGCTCGATACTTACAGAATATGATATCTAAAGAAGAGATGATTGAGAGACTAAAATTTGAGATATGGCACTATGCCAAAAGACAGATTCTTTGGTTTAAAGGAAGGTAACTTGGCGGGCGATGGAAGAATCGAACTTCCGCCAAAGGATTTGGAGGCCTTTGTTCTACCACTAAACTAATCGCCCATTTATGACTATACTAGCATTAAATATAGAGCTTGGTAAGGTTTTTTGCAAATGACTGAATTACCCTTGAGATATGTGCATCGTGATATGTGATTTTTACACACCCCTTATACCCATCCTTTGTATACTTGTGTTTACTTTTCTTTTTAAAGGTTTTGTTAAATTGTTCTGATGGTATATTTGTGATTAATGACCAAAAGTTTTGCATCTCTATCTCATTATGATAATCATGTAAATGCATACATATTCTTAACTTATTCTCATCAATTTTGAAGGATTGTCTCAACAGGACTAAAAAAATTTTAACTAAATCTGGGTCAGAGTTCGTAAAACCTAGTGTCCTATCATCCTTTGAACCCTCACACCAATACATAAAAGAAAGAGCTATGATTCCTGTATTGAAATCTGGTTTAACTTCTGAAAAAACCTTTGTGGCCTCTATACTAGCAGTGCTTTGTCTTGCTAATTTTCTTTTATGCAAAGTTTCGGAACTTTTTAGGTTTGCCGCTATAGATTTCTCTTTAATTCTTTTAACTCCTTTAATACTAATAGCAATATTCTTAGTCCACAGGGAAATAGTACTTTTGGATACCTTTAGGATACTAGAAATTTCTCCGAGAGAGTATCCATCTTGTCTTAACTTGATTGATTTATGTTTTTCTAGGATTTTCATTTGGATTGCATTATAACAAAAATACTCACTTGTGTGAGTATTTTTGTTATAGACTTTCTTAAATTATTTCTTAGCTTCTTTGAAAGTAACGTGCTTTCTAAGCTTCTTACTAAACTTCTTAAGCTCTATCTTTCTTTCTACTTTCTTCTTGTTCTTTCGAGACATGTAAATCTCCCCTGTCTCCTTGTTCTTTAATTGTATAAGTTGTATCTGTGACATAGTGGAACTAATATACCTCATTTAAAGAAAAAGAGCAATAAGAAAAGCGCTATCCCGAAGGAAAGCGCTTTTTTGAAAATGGTATAGGGACTTTCAGCCCTTACCGCCAGACCAGTAGTAACCGTCACCACTGTCTGTGTCATCCTTGAAATTACGCCAATTGGCGTAGATATGGAACCTTCCAACCGGGAAGTCCAACTTCATTGACGTGGGGCTGTTCAGCAAATTACGGGGGTTCATTTCGTAATCCCTTGACTCCCCCGTGACCACATCAACGATCGTGATAGTGTCAGCGATTTCACCTTCAGTCGTCACGGGGGTGATCAACACTCCATCAACTTCTTCGGTGTATGTTGCTTCCACGAGCAGGTCCTTTCCGCGGCCAAACAATGACACCGGCTTGATATCGATCGAAGTAGCGTTCATCAGGACATGTGCATCAGCAACGGTCGAGGTAACAGATCCGCTCAGGCGCTTGACTGCGATCGAGGAGCCTGTGTTGATATCGAACATGAATCGATCAGAGTTCGAGCGAAAGTTGATCGGTGTTGCAATGACTCGTCCGTTGTTACCGATCACACGCCGTGGGATATTAAAGTATCCCTGACCATCACGTCCTAGCCAAATGTTCTCTTCCGGGTAACCGTATTCGTTGTTGAGTGTGACCTGAAGTCGCTCGATACCTTCAAGCTTCACCGCAATCGTTTCTGCGATCCTAACTTCGGGACCGAAGTTCTCCGGAATCACATAAGCGTTTCGTGCTCCTGACTGTTGTGTCCAGAAGTATCTAGAACCGTAGAACAAACTCCTGTAGTTCTGATCTCGGTAGCTAACTTCAGTGTAAACCGATCCAGGTCCAGACACATCGAAAGAAATATCGAAACCTGCAACGGTTTCATTCATCTCAGCAATCGATGGTGACTCGCTGTTATATTCGGAAGACCAACCATAACCACTAGAATCGACCATGACGTCAGATTCGAAGTTGACCTCCAGGTTTTTGACCTGGCGGAGGGCCCATGACATAAACGCAGGCTTGCTGCGGAACATACTCATGGAGCTTACCGTCTGAGAAATGAGTCCTTCAGGACTCTGGGCGAATGCACTGCAAATGGTTGCCAGCGCAAGGAGGAACGATTTCATTTTTTGGGGAACTTTTGGGGTTAGACTACTTAACACTGTCATTGAACGTCGGGGTAATCTTACCCTCGACTTTGCCACTACCTGAACGTGCTTGATCGACTTGATCAGCACGACTTTGACTATTGCTGGCGATGTCCCTCAAACCATTGAAGACAACATACACCAGCAAAGCAAATACCGCATACTGCGCGATTTTTCTCAACATAACCACCTTTACCTATTCTCCCATCCTAATACGTATAAATACCTGCAGCACTCGCCGCAAATACTGTTTGTAAAAGGACAGAAAGGAGTAAATACCCCTAGTTTTCTAACTAGTTAATATAATAACATACTATACTACTACTGTCAATACCTATATTTTGTGCGCCGAACTGGACTCGAACCAGTGATGCCCAAAGGGCCGGGGATTTACAGTCCCCTGGAATAGCCGCTATCCGACCGGCGCATGTGGTACAGTCTAGCAGATTTACTTCTTCAACTCAATATCAGATAGGATGATCTGACTATCTCCCCTCTTTTTCTTCTTTATATCGAATGTAAACTCATTGTTCTTTATATCAACAAATATACTTCCTTCCTTAGACACTCCCTGTGAGATCATGATATTAGCAACAGGAGTTAATATCTTGTTTTGTATTAGACGCTTAAGTGGTCTAGCACCATATTGTGGATTGTATCCTTCTTTAGCTAGATATGTTAATGCATTCTCTGAAACCACTAGATTTACATTTCTCTCTTTTAATCTTGCGATAACTATATCAACTTGGATCTTAACTATCTTTTCTATAGACTCCTTACTTAGAATATCAAACAATATTATGTCATCTACACGGTTAAGGAACTCAGGACGGAAGTAATCCTTTAGACTACTCATAACCTTATCCTTTACTTGATCGTAATTTTCTTTCTCTCCAGGCTCCGCCTTAGTTGTAAATCCGATCTTCTCCATCTTCTCAATATACTGAGCACCAATGTTTGATGTCATTATAATTACTGTATTCTTGAAGTTAACAGTTCTTCCCTTAGAATCTGTTAATCTTCCATTATCAAGAACCTGAAGAAGTATATTGAATACTTCAGGGTGTGCCTTCTCAATTTCATCAAACAATATTACTGAGTATGGACGACGACGTACTAACTCTGTAAGTCCTCCTCCATCATCATGTCCTACATATCCTGGGGGAGATCCAATTAACTTTGATATTGAGTGCTTCTCCATAAACTCAGACATATCAACTCTGATTAATGATTTTTCATCGTTGAATAGTAGTTCTGATAGGGCTTTTGTAAGTTCTGTTTTACCAACTCCAGTTGGACCAAGGAAGATGAATGAACCTATAGGTCTGTTAGGATCTGCAATACCAGCTCTCGATCTCTTGATAGTATCTGAGATCTTCTTTACCGCTTCGTCTTGTCCAACTAGTCTCTTCTTAAGATCCTCTTCCATATGAGCAAGCTTCACGGCTTCTTCCTGCATCATTCTTGTAACTGGGATATTTGTCCAACGAGCAACAACCTCAGCAATATCTTGCTCAGTTATCTCTTCCTTCAATATTCTTCTTGATGACTGAAGCTTCTTCAATCTCTTTCCTTTTGTCTCAAGATCTTTTTCTAGATCAGGTATTCTTCCATATCTAATTTCAGCTGCTCTCGATAGGTCAGCTTTGGCTTCAGCAGCTTCTGCCTCAATACGTAGAGATTCTAGCTCCTTCTTAATTGCTTTAATATCTGTAATTGTCTCCTTTTCATTCTTCCACTTAAGTTCTAGTTCTGAAGTACTTTCTCTAAGATCTGCAAGTTCTTTCTCTATACCCTGCATTCTAATCTTTGATTCCTTTGTATTCTCTTTCTTCAATGCCTCTCTCTCGATCTCAAGTCTAATCACTTTTCTTCTTGTTTCTTCAAGAAGTGGTGGCATATTTTCTAGAGAAATCTTAAGTGCTGATGCAGCTTCATCGATTAGATCAACTGTCTTGTCTGGTAGGAACCTATCAGATATATATCTTGCAGAAAGGTTAACTGCAGCGACTATAGCATCGTCAGTTATACGTACTCCATGGAAAAGCTCATACTTTTCTTTAAGTCCTCGTAATATAGTTATCGCATCATCTATACTTGGCTCATTAACCATAACTGGTTGGAAGCGTCTAGTTAACGCAGGATCTTTCTCTATATGCTTCTGGTACTCACGCAGAGTTGTTGCACCAATTGCTCGAAGTTCACCACGTGATAGCGCTGGCTTAAGCATGTTAGATGCGTCCATTGAACCTTCTGAAGCTCCAGCTCCAACTATTGTATGTATTTCATCAATGAAGAGAATGATCTTACCTTCAGCTTTCTCAATTTCTTTTAGAATATTCTTTAGTCTCTCTTCGAACTCTCCTCTGTATTTAGTTCCAGCAATTAGAGATCCTAGATCAAGTGATACTAGTTCTTTGTCTTTAAGCGACTCTGGTATATCACCTTGAGCCATACGTATAGCTAGTCCTTCAACAATCGCTGTCTTACCTACTCCTGCTTCTCCAATTAGTATTGGATTGTTCTTTGTTCTTCTTGAAAGTATTTGTATTACTCGTAATATTTCAGTATCGCGTCCGATAACTGGATCTAGTTTGTTCTCGCGTGCAAGCTTTGTAAGACTTCTTGTAAACTTAGCCAATGTTCTAAATTGTTTTGGTTTAGCATCACCTACAAAATCTGATGATTTTAATTCATCAATTATTGAAATTACATTCTCTCTTTCGATCTTAAATCTTGTTAGTATTTCTTTAGCTGGTCCCGCAACATCAAACAGTGCAACGAATAGGTGTTCAGTTGATGTAAACTCTTCCTTCATACTCTTTGCAACCTTTCCAGCAGCTTCTAGAACTGATGCAAGTTCAGGGGTTATGTATATCTGATATGAGGGTGAGAGTGTTCTACCAGCTTCAGGAGCTTCTATGTGTTCTAGGATGATATCTGTAAGTAGTACAGTATCTATCTCTAGCTTCTCTAGAATTGATGTAACCATACTCTCTTCCTGAAGAATTAGAGCACACATTAGGTGTATTGGGTTTACATGATTCATCCCACGCTCAATAGCCAATTCATGAGAACGGCGTAGGGCTTCCTTAGCTTTTGTAGTAAAACTTCCTAGTGGAGGCATGTGTGTATATTAGTATATATTTTGATCTATGTCATTATTGACAGCATACTTTATTAGGTATAGCATTCTATCATACCTGTACAAATTATAAGGGTAAATGGCAATGCCCTTGCGGTAGTGAGGAAACCGCAGAAAAGTGTCCACGGAGCATTTTTGGATTAAGACTCCGGAACTGGATGGCATACGGCCATCCAGTTTTTATTTCTCCAATATCTTAGCTATAACCTTAACAGTCTTTCTTATATCCCCTTTACTTGTCTTTCTGCCAAATGAAAACCTAATAGAGTTCTTAGAATTAACACCAATTGATTTCAATACATATGACTCATCTTCATCACGTAGACATGCACTCTTTGATGAACACTCTATCCCTTTTGCATCTAGTTGAAGAATGAAGAATTCATTATCAATATTTGGAATATTAACATTCAGAATATGAGGCACCGCATTCTCTGTATCTCCATTTACTAATATATTTGGATTTATCTTTTGTATCTCAGCTATTATATACTTTTTAAGTTCCAGTATTCTCTTTGTTTCTTTGTCTCTAAGTATCTCACTTTTCTCTACAGCTAAAGCTAATCCCATAATACCTGGAGTGTTTTCAGTACCAGGTCTATCAATCTTTAATCCTCTTTTAACATAAAGCATTCCCATCCCTCTAGGTCCGTACATCTTATGACCATCTAGAGTCATTAGATCTATACCCAATTTTTCTACATAAAGTGGTATATGAGTTATTGCCTGACAAGCATCGGTATGTAAAACAATATTTGTATTGTTCTTCTTGTTGAAGTCTCTTACGATCTTACATATTTCAGCTATAGGTTGCACACTACCGATTTCATTGTTAACTAACATTACAGATACTAGTGCAATGTCATTTGTTAACATCTTTTTAAATGCATCCAAATCTA
>JBIIIW010000014.1:0-12215 GCA_044234345.1 Minisyncoccia bacterium | reverse complement strand
TATTAATAGTTATATTAAAAATCTATGCAACCTGAACCAGAGCACATTGTAAACAAAAGAATAATATTACTAGTTTCATTGGTCATTCTTGTGGGGATCATTAGTCTATTAGGTGTTTTGTTCAAGTTATACAATACTCCAGGTATTACAGTTGATGACGAGGAGAAAGTGCTAGAGGTAAAGGAAGTTAAGGGTCAGACTATCTCAGAGAAGAGGGCAGAGATCCTAAAGAGGGCTGATTCTGTTTCAGAAAGACCCCTAACTAAGGAGGAAAGAGACTACATTATGTATATGTATGACGGTGAAAGAGGCCCCACCTCTCCAGAAGAGATGAAAAAGGTTATAAATGCATTAAATCAATAATATGAATATTAAAAAAATATCTTCAATCTCAGTAATACTACTTGTTCTAGTGGGAGTATATGTATGTACCTCATATATTTCAGCTCAGACTCCATCCACAAACTATGGACCTGTTGTTGATGTAAAAAACAAGAATGTTGTCGAGTATCCATTTGGAGGTTCAATGACTGTTCCTGGTGCGGTTGCAAATTCTGTATGTCCAGATGATTCTGTTTTGGTTGGATTCAACCTGTATAACACAGGGGGATCATACAGCGGACAAGCTAGTCTATACTGCCAATCTATGGCTGTAAATTTAGGTGCAATAACTATTGCTAGAAGGAGTGTAATAGAGAGCCCTCGTGGAGCTGCGGGTAATTCTGCTCAAATAGATGCTTCTAGTTGCCCAGATGGATCGGTTGTTGTTGGATTCAATCTTCTTAACGTTGGTGATAACTACAGTATTGCTGGTGACCTATATTGTAGACAGATTGTTTCTGCGAAGAGTTCAGTATCCGCTATATCTAATGTTGGTTCAGGTAATATAACCTTAAATGAGGTGCAGGATACAGGCAGCCCTACTTCAGGAGAGGTTGTTGATCCCGCATCAGATACTGTTAATTATAGTACATGGTCAGATACTGAGAGACCTATCTGGAATATTGGTGCAAGACCTAATTAGAATATTAATATAATGAAAATGATGAAATATATAAAGAATATAGCACCTACACTGATAATACTACTCTCAGTATATTTAAATGTTCAGGTTGCTCTTGCACAGACACAGACTGTTAGTTTGGGTCAAAGGTATGCAGTTAACGGAAAGGTGGTTGAGAACCCTTGGGGAGGTGTATCAAGACAGCTTACAGGATGGGAAACACTGATGGTGTTGTATGGAGGCTATACATTTAATACAGGAGGTCCTACAGCTGCTCAAATAACCGAATCTAGTTGTCCTAATGGTTCTGCATTGGTTGGATTTAACCTATATAACATGGGTAGTAACTACAGTACTTCTGGAAGTTTGTATTGTAGACCAGTTACGTTCTCTTCAACATTACCAAGTTTTGATTTTTCATTAACTAACGGAGGTAACAAGACTGTTGTGGCTGGAACTGATGTCATTAACTCAATTAATTCTACGTTATTAAGTGGTAATCCTAAGGATGTTAACTTGTCTGTTGTGTCCATAACGAACTCTTCTAATCAGTCCGTGATGAATGTAGCTAATGGTATCTTTGTTCCGACTTCTAACTCATTTAGCTCGCCCACAATCAGGACAGGGGGGACTTCTGAATTGACACTAAATACACAATCATCTACTCCAGTAGGAACATATACAGTTACTGTTAGGGGTGTTAGTCTCGGCACCTCGAACACATCGTCGGGGGTAATAATCCCATGTCTATCATTCAGAGATGACACATTCCCATCTACTCCTGTATATCAAATTACATGTTCTGGATACATGCCAGGCAACTCTACAGTTAGTGAGCTTTTGACTCAAAACGAGTCTCAGTTATATGCTGCTGCTACAAGTGCTGGTGGTGTACAGTCTAGTATCAACGGAATGCTAAACCGTTTGTGTGATGATGGTGATGATGGGCTAAGAAACTCATCTGATTCTGTTAAGTATGTTGGTGGTTCTATACCAAACAACTATCCAAACCTAGAGTTGTATACTCCGGTTAGAACAAACATTACATGGGGAGTTACATCATATGCTGCATGTGGTAAGACTATAACATCTAGCCCTATAAACTATCAGATTGCTAGTGTTCCAGGTAATGAATATGAGATTCGTTTAATTTCTGGAGGTAGTGGAAGTACAGGTGGAGTAACTAAGACAACTTCATTCAATGTTAATGTTGTTTCTAACCCATATAACCTTGCGGTCACAAATTCTCCTGATAGCTGTTTCCCATCTGAACTATCACAGACAGCTACATGGTCAGCGTACCCAGGAGCGACTTCATACAATGTTTATAGAAAAATGGGTTCTACGGTCCTATCAATCGTGTCCACAACATCTTTAATGCATATTGAAAAACCTACTTTGACTGGTAGAATTTACGAATATCAAGTTGCTGCTGTTATAGCGGGTGTCGAACAACCAAGATCAGCTCTAGTATCATTACCTGGTCCAAGTCTAATTACTAACTGTCCATCACCTAGTCCGACAGGTGGAGGAGGAGGGGGAGGAGGAACTCTAGTTGCAAGTTGCTCAGTAAGTCCTACAAGTATTATTGCTGGACGAAATACTACTGTAACTATTACAGGAACAGCGTCAGGTGGGTCAGGATATCAATATAGTTTTGATCAAGGTAGAAGTTTTAGTTCTAATAATGTTAAGCAGGTTACAACAAGTACTGGAGGGGAGTATACTATGATTGTTCGTAGTACAGGAAATGCAGATACTCCAGCTATATCTTGTGGTACGGTTACGGTAAAGAGTTTGAATCTTTGGTTGGGTAGGAGACTGAATACTACTTTGACAAATGGCGGGGTTAAGTCCCTAACAGCAAAGAGAGGGGAGATTGTGTATGTAAATAGCGCTGGGTCTGGATTGACGGGGTGTAACACAGAAGGAACTGCGTGGGGTCCTGGAATTACCAATACTCTAGATATTGATAATAATGTGGTAAACACAAGCACAATAGGCCGTAAAATACTCGGAGTGAACTGTACAAATGGTGGCAATCCAGTAACCGACTCGGTGATAGTCGACGTAATAACCGGTTCAATAGAAGAAAGATAGATATAAAAATACACCCCGGAAAACCTCCGGGGTGTTTTGCGTCAAGTTTTTCACTTGACCCTAAAGAATCCATTTGCACTGTTCGTATGGAAACCTACGATGCCAGTCCCATCCGGACCGATATAAGCCCTTCCAAAAGTGCTCCAAGTTTTCATGAAGTCAGTCGATACTTCGACAGTAACCGAAGTGCCTGGCGCCGCGTCAACTACCTCAACCTTAGTTAGATCCAAGGTGCTTCTTAGAGCGACTTTAGCGTCTGCGACTGACACAACACCATTTTTTCCAATCTTGAAACTAGTTCCGTCCTCCAAGAGGACGACTATGAACCAGTTTTTACTCAGTGCCTGATCCCACAAGAGGAATCTTGTTTCGATTCTGAGCCCATCTTGGTCGAGCCATAACGTGTCTCGTGTTCCTGGACGAAAGAAGGTATCCCAGGTCTGAGTTTCAAATCCGACCAATCCTTCATATAGGTAAGCCCTAACAACTTTTGATCCGAATTGAAACATCGGATCTTTTGATATTTGAGGCTCCCACGAATTAACGAAGGATTCACTGATCCTGAGTTGGCCATTTACCTCATCAACGGGGAATGGCCTGTAGTCATAAAGATTACCCCAGTATCTGAAATCGCCAGACTCTTCCAAGTGTGACGCTGTGAATCCGATATACATTACCTTTTTGGGGTCGTAGATCGGATTTGTTCTGATAACGGTTAGGGCAAAATTCGCAACCTCGCGAATGTTTGTCCTGGCGTAAGATAGCAGATCGTTGTAGTTGGTGAAGTTAAGCTTCGGTGATGCGAGACTCGCAATCCTAATCTCTTCTTCTCCAACCTGGAACGCTGTTATTCCAGAATATGTCGACCATTCCGTAAGGTGATTCCTAAGTTCTTCCTCAGTCGAGGGAAGCTTACCCGGAATGATAGTTCCTGCGATGGCCTTAGCCAGCAGAAATGCCGATATTAACAAAAGCGTGATTGCTTTCATAGTTGTAAACTTAAGTTGTGAAGAGCGATTGGTGTACACACGTACCCCAAATATGCCTATATTATAACCCTAAAATGACCTAAAAGTCAAGGATTTGGCTATATAGTTGTTAAATGGCTAACCCTGGCTGTTTATTAGGAGGTTTTAGGAAGTCATGCGGAATAGATATTCTTACAGTTACTAATCCATCTTCTCCAGAATTAATATCTAAACTACCGTGATGTGCCTCTACTACAGACCTAGATACATATAGCCCAATACCCATACCAGTAGGGTTAATCTCTTTAGCTTTGCTACTCCTATAGAAGGTCCTATCAAAAAGATTATTTATATCACCTCTAGATATACCTATACCAGTATTTTTAATTTCCATAATGAAGTAATCGCTCTTACTTCTTGTAGAGATACTAATTGTTCCATTTTGTATGTTGTATCTAATTGCATTCTCTATAACGACAAACATTACCTCTCTGATTTTGTTCTGATCAATTCTTAATTCTGGCCAATAGCTGGTATCAGCAGGGAAGGAGATAGATATATTAGATTTCTTTATATCAATATCCAGCTCTCTAATCACTTCAGTAACTAATGGTAGTACGCTAGAGGCTGATAGGTTTAGTATCTGAGAACCAAGTTTGATTTTAGATATATCCTTTAGGTCGTCTGCTACTCTCCTGAGGTGGTTGATTTGACTAGTAACATCACTGTTATCTGTTACATTTCTTGAACTAGGTAATTTACTTAGTTCGTTAGCTATTCTTGTAATCGGAACACGCAAGTTGTGTTGAATTATGTTTATGAAGTTATCCTTAGCTTCAACAAGCTTTTCGAGTTCTCGTCTAGATTTCTTCTCTAGCTGATATGCTTGTTGTATTTCTACTGTTTGTTCTGTGACTTTTTGGTTGAGGGAGGAATTCAGTATGTTAACTTTATCAAGTAATTTTGATATTTGTAACGAATGAGCTGCTTCATTTTTAGCTGACTTTATTAATAATTTCCCCAAAGATAAATACATGATTATGTTTAATGTATCTAATAAATAGTTCTCCTTTTTTATAAGAAACATTTGTATGATTGTGAGTAAAACAAGAGTATATATCACCATCTTCTGACTATCTGCCTTCAGGTCAAAGGTATTAAAGTCAATAACAGAAAAAATTATTATAATTAACAAAACAGGTAATAGAAAAAGACTATATAAATTAATTTCATATATACCGCTCAGACTAGATATAAGCTCTGTTAACGAAAATAGCGTCAAGAAAACTATGAATGATATAGATACCATCAATACATCCTTCCTGTTAACGTAGGATTTTGTAATAAGTATTATTCTATATACTACAAAAGCTTCTATAATGAACTTATATAATGTGATCCAACTACTGTTTATTACTTCGCATGTATTTATATCAAAACTTAAAATTGACCTATCAAACAGTATTGCAAGTACAAAAGGGGAGATTAGTACAATATCCAATATGATTTTTATGGGTGACGTGATGTTATCGTTTGACATTCTCCTTATAAAATACATAGCAGAAAAGAAGAAAAGTACGTTTATTAGATCTAGCGGAATCCATGAAGATATAATTAGAAAGTAATCCGTTGATATCCAAGTTATCATGTCTAGTGCCAGCCATAAGCATGATAAGAGTGTAAACAAAAAGAAGTTTAAAGATAATGGCGAGAACCTAGATTTAGTAAGTACATTCGCTGCGAGTACAATAGAAATAAAGATCGGAACCAGGTGCGAGAAGTATATGATATCACCGTATTCTATTGCACCAGTACAATTATTCATGTTTGTTTTGTTCAGGTTATCAATTTTGTACTTTAATGTCCATTGATCTTATGACTTAAGAGGGTATAATAATATAGATGGATAATAAATCTAAAATTCTAATTAAGATATTTTTTGTCGTTATGTTTGTTTCAGCGTCTATTGCATTCTATAGATACATCATTGTTAGAGACTTCGCAGTAATAGATTCTAGTCAAAAAGATAAATGATTACTATGGGTCAGCTATCTGGAATATTGTCTCTAATTGCTTACTTTCTATATTTCTTGTCGGTAATTACTAGAAAAACTATTCCTAATAGAGTGACCTGGATAGTTTTAAGTGTAATCGGACTACTCATATTCCTAAGTTCGGTTGAACTTGGTGCAACTGAGGCAATATGGTTTCAGTTAAGTTATTTTATCGGACCATTTGCTATATTCCTTGCTTCTATTAAATACGGAGAAGGGGGATGGTCTAGTTTAGATATGCTGTGTCTATCAGTGTCATTATTAAGTATTTTATTGTGGTTGAGTACAAGCTCACCAATGACTGTATTGGCGGTAAATATAATTGCAGATTTTTTTGCTATTATTCCAACAATCCGTAAAAGTTACTTAAATCCAGAGTCAGAGGCTTCTTTGCCTTGGATACTTACATGTGTCGCTAGTTTATTGAGTGTATTCACAATAAACAACTGGGTAATTCCGGAATACTTGTATCCAATGTATATGCTGGTCTTCAATACATTAATAGTCGCGCTTGTTACAAGAGAAAAATTAAAGCAACTTTTTTTTAAAATTTCTATCTAGTCCACGTTTATCAAACCAGCCAATCTCATATTTCTCATAATCGCAAGTTAACTCTTCGCCGATACTTATATCTCTGATAGCTCTATCATTGTCAGGAGTAGACTCTATATTAGGCTCATCAGAGTGATTGATAAATCTTTGATCATCTGAGCACAAAATGTGTTTATTTTGTTTGTAATCAAAATAAGAAAAATCCAGGAATCTATCTTTGTTCAAAGACGGCATTCCGTCCACCTCTTCTGTTGTATACGCTGGATCAAAACCGTGGTCGTAAGCCCATGTGATAGTACCTTTTGGAATAAACTCATTAGCAAATAAGCCGATGCCATGGTACCTACTCCTATCGATTCTGGTTCTAACCTTTAACATAAAATATATGATAACATACATTTTATAATGAAATATTCCAAAATCGATAAGTTGTATAATCACACAATTAAATTCTGTCTAAAGAGTGGTTTGATTAAAGATCTTAAAAATAGCCTAGTAAAGAGCGAGGGGGAGAGGTTTGATTCGATAGATATACAAAAAACAGGATTGAGTGTACTAGATGCCGTACATTGTCTATATGATAGGAAAAGAACATATTTACTGCTAGATGAGATTAAAAGATGTGTGAAAAGTAATGATACCGTCTTGGAAGCTGGACTAGGTACTGGAATCTTATCATTCTACTCATCTCTGTTGTCAAAGAGGGTATATGCATATGAGATTAATCATGATATTTATGACTTGTATACGAATATCAAAAACTACTTACTATTACACGGATATACTTTCGATAATTTGATCTCGGTAAGATCTAATGCCAAAAGTTTTAATCAAAGAAAAGGTGCTGATGTGATTATAAGTGAGAACATTTATACAGGTATGTTCTTTGAAAAACAAATAGACATTGTTAAGAGTCTGAGAGGTAATCTTAAAAAAGGAGGTACTATTATACCGTCTGGTATGAAGTCATATATTGCACTTTGTAGTATTAAGACTAAAAACAAAAAAGATAAATTTCTTGTGCTCAATGAAATTAATGAGAAGCCACTTATTTTTACAGATCGTGGTGCATATGATCTGATCGATTTTTTAAAAATTAAAAGAAGAGCGGTTAGTAAAAAAATAAATTTACCCGTACTTAAGGATGGCGTCGCTGATTCAGTTATAATTAGTAGTGATGTATTACTGCATTCAGGTAATATTATAGGTAGTCTAGATACTGATTTTATGAACAATGACGTTATTATTAAGCTTGGTAGGAAGCTAATTTTAAAAGCAGGCGAAGTTGTAAGTATCAAGGTAACGTATACTTACGGTTCGAGCCCACTAAGGGCAAAATTTGTTGTCAAAAGGATATGATATAATCTATTAATGATTCAAATACCATTCTGTAGTTTTGACCCATCAAAATTTTTGGTAATATCTGACAACGTTCCACCATTAGTCTACTATTCTCATATCCCGATAATTATCGCATCGTTGGTGATCGGAATATATGTTTTTTTAAAGAATTATAAAGCACTTCCTAATAGGTTGATACTTGTTACAACACTTACTTTTTCTTTCTGGGTTTTTATGGATTCCATTTTTTGGGCTAGCAATAGAGGTGATGTGATAATGTTTGTTTGGGCCATGCAAATACTTGTCGAACCACTTGTACACTTAAGTGCACTATACCTACTATACGTACTTGTATATAAGAGGGATGTCTCTTTTAGGAATAAGTTACTAATGTTTATTCTTTATGTGCCTGTTTTAATTTTTGCGCCAACTAGATATTTTCTTACTTCTTTTGATGTTGGAACGTGTCTTAGCCAAGAATCACTTTTTTCATACTACTCTTATTTAATAGAAGTAATTTACTCGATAACACTCGTTGCGGTGGGTGTTAAAAAATTCTTTAAAGAAACTGATGTAGCTGTTAAAAAAGAGATAGTATTTTTAACTGTTGGTATGATCATAATGCTGGTTTCGTTTTCTTGGGGAGCAATTACTGGTAGCTTTACTGAGGATTGGAATCTGGCACAATACGGACTTTTTGGTATGCCAGTTTTTATAGGTCTACTATCATATTCTATAGTTAAATTTAGATTATTCGATTTAAAATTAGTAGGATCCAATGTGCTAGTTATTGCATTATGGGTAATGACAGCCTCACTTTTATTTATACAAGATATCGGCATGAGTCATAATGTAACTTGGATTACATTAATAATATCTGTATTCTTCGGAATTATTCTGATAAAGTCAGTTAAAAAAGAAATCCTCCAACGCGAAAAAATAGAATCCCTAGCATCAGATCTAAAATCAGCTAACACCAGATTACTAAGTCTAGACAAGCAGAAATCAGAGTTCGTATCTATAGCTACTCACCAACTAAGAGCTCCACTAACCGCAATGAAGGGGTATACCTCACTAATTCTAGAAGGAGACTTCGGAGAGATAAACAAAGAGACTAAGCAGGCAGTAAGTAGAATATATGACTCTGCTAATACTCTAACTAATATCGTTAATGACTATCTAAACATCTCAAGAATAGAGTTGGGTACGATGAAATATAACTTTACTACACTAGATCTAAAGGAGTTAGTTGATAATGTAATAGGGGAGTTGCGACCAAACATAGAGAAGAAAGGTCTAAAACTAAGTTTTACAACAACACCAGACGGGGTTAATACAAGATTCATGATACATGCCGATAAGGACAAGTTGAAGCAAGTTGTAGCAAATCTAGTTGATAATTCAATAAAGTACACACCAAGTGGAAGTATAGATATATCAATAGTAAAGAACACACTAGAGAGAAAAGTTACTCTAAGTATACGAGATACAGGAGTTGGTATATCAAAAGACGTTATGCCAAAGCTATTCGCTAAATTCGTAAGAGCAGAGAGTGCAAACAAACAAAATATATACGGTACAGGTCTAGGGCTATACATTGCAAAACAAATAGTAGATGCACATAAGGGTCATATCAAAGCAATATCTGACGGAGACGGTATGGGATCCACATTTTATGTAGTTTTCGACATGGAGGTCTAGTATTGTGTGATATAATTTACATATCGATCATTAAATGATCCCATATGTTCATCGAAGATTCACAGTTAAATAAATTTATAATTGATTCTAACTTAGTATCAAGAGCTGATCTTGATATTGCTCAAAAAGAAGCAGACAAGAAGGGGATAAGGTTAGGGGAGGTTTTGGTAAGTACAGGGAAAATAACTGAAGATAATCTTCGAAGGATGCAAGCTTACGTACTCGGTATACCTTTCGTAGACCTTAAGGAGAAGAAAATACCTTTTGATACACTCTCTCTAATACCAGAGCCTGTAGCGCGAACTCACAATATAGTTTCATTCAAGAAAGACGATACAACACTAGAGGTTGCAATGCTTGATGTAGATGACTTGTCAGCTATAGACTTCATAAAGAAGAAAGTAAATTTAAAGATTCTACCAAGACTTACAGACGTAGAGTCAATGAAGAATGTGATAATACAGTATCAAAAGACTCTAAAGGCAGAGTTCGGAGATATCATACAGAAAGAATCTGCAACACTTAAAACAATACAAGAAGAGTCGGGAAACCCTGCAACAGAGGAGGATTTAAAGAAGATTGCTGAGGATTTACCAGTAGTGCGTATAGTAGACACACTCCTAAAGCATGCAATCATCCAGGATGCATCAGATATACATATAGAACCAATGGATGATCAACTACTCGTTAGATACCGTATTGATGGGCTATTACACGATGCCATGGTACTACCAAAGAATGCAGAAGCATCTATAACAGCACGTATAAAGGTATTGTCTAATCTTAAACTTGATGAAAAGAGACTTCCACAAGACGGAAGATTCAAGATTGAGATGAATAATGAGAAGGTAAGCTTCCGTGTATCAATACTTCCAACATACTATGGAGAGAAGACAGTAATGAGACTACTTAGAGAGAGTGTATCAGGATTTACTCTAGAATACCTAGGTTTCCATGGGGAAGGACTAGAGAGAATACATAATGCTACAAAGTTAACTACAGGAATGATATTAACTACTGGACCTACAGGATCCGGTAAGACTACAACGCTATATACTGTACTCGATATACTAAACCAACCTGATGTAAATATATCAACAATAGAGGATCCAGTAGAATATCAGATGAAGAGAATCAATCAGACACAAGTTAAGCCTGAAATTGGTTTTACATTTGCATCAGGACTTAGAACTCTTGTTCGTCAGGACCCAGATATCATCATGGTGGGGGAGATTCGAGACAATGAGACAGCATCACTTGCAGTTAATGCAGCATTAACAGGTCACTTAGTGCTATCGACCCTACATACAAACTCTGCAGCTGGAGCAATACCAAGACTACTTGATATGAAGATAGAGCCATTTCTTCTTGTGTCTACGATAAATATAATTATCGCACAGAGACTAGTAAGAAGATTGAGTGACAAGAAGGAGAAGTACTTCCTAACAAAAGAAGAAATTACTGCACTAGGTAAGACCGTAGATCTTGATAGGGTGCTTAAGACTCTGAAGGATGAAAAGATAGTTAAAGTAGATGATTGGACTAAGATTCCATTCTGGAAACCTGTCCCTTCTAAAGATGATGATGGATACAAAAGTAGAGTAGGTATACATGAGGTACTTAAGGTGACTCAGACTATAAAGGAATTGATAATAAAGGGATCAACAAGTGATGAGATAGAGGCACAAGCTAAGAAGGAGGGTATGATTACCATGCTTGAGGATGGAATATTTAATGCAGTACAAGGTAATACAACAATAGAAGAGGTGCTAAGAGTAATATCAGAATAATATGTCACATTTCATCTTCAAAGCTCGAAAATCAAATGGAGAGGTATATAAAGGAGAAAGAGATGCCTCTGATCGTTATGAGCTATACAAGATAATAAAGGAAAGCGGGGATGAAGTAGTTGATGTAAAAGAGGGTTCTTCAAAGAGGATGTCTTTTAAGAATATATCTCTACCTTTCATGCACTCAGTGAAGCCACAGGATAAGATAAACTTTGCAAGAAATCTAGGATCCATGATAGTTGCAGGCCTAGCGCTATCACGCGCCCTCTCTGTAATGGAGAGACAGACTAAGAATAAAGAATTAAAGAATATACTATTAACACTGCAGAAAGAGATTGGAGAAGGTAAGACATTAAGTCAGGCAATGTCTGGTTTCAAGAAAGTATTTTCTCCAATATTTATCTCTATGGTTTCAGCAGGAGAGCAGAGTGGTAACCTAGCTGAATCATTAAAGATTGTTGGTAATCAGATGGATAAGTCATATGCATTACAGAAGAGAATACGAGGTGCAATGATGTATCCAAGTATCATTGTATTTGCAATGATTACAGTTACTGTACTTATGCTTACCTTCATTGTACCTACTCTAATGAAGACATTTACAGAGCTTAAGGTTGAGCTACCAGCATCAACTAAACTAGTATTGTTTGTAAGTAATGCACTTCGTGACCATGGACTACTAGTGCTACTGACATTAATTGCTTTA
>JBIIIW010000008.1:0-37646 GCA_044234345.1 Minisyncoccia bacterium | reverse complement strand
ATGAGGGAGAGGTTAGTATATATAAAAAAGAGACGCCGTACTCGTAAGTACTGCGTCCCGTGAACAACCAAACTACTTCTTGGTCGGAGAATAGATCACTCTCCATCCAGAACCCTCAACTTCCCAATCTCGCACGTCATTCTTATCGAAGATTACATCACCCTCTGTAATCTCCTGGGAACATTTACCGACACTGTAATAGGTCCAAGTGCCTGGGTATTTCTTTCTCAGACCCTTCAAAGGGTTGATCGGCACGCTGTAGGAGGCTCTCAAGTGTCTCAAGACCGGTAGCCACTCACTAGACAGTCCTCGATCGAGGGCTCTATCGAACCTAGCCTGGTTTTCCATCACCTCAATAACTGTCGAGGTAAACTCCCAATCCATTTTTCCCTCTATGGGACTAGGAGCATGATCACCACACCCGCTTTCTTCACGGATGATTTCCCCTTTCGGAGAAATTACGGCATAGTGACTTGCAAATTGGCATCCCCATTCATAAGGAAGTTTAACAAGCCGATTACCCGAGATAGGATGTATCCTTCCATCCTCAGGAATCAATACAAGACTGTTGTTGGCTAGAGCTCGGAGATAATCCCCGAAATCCTTAAGCCGTTTACACTCTTCGGCATGTAAACCGTAACCGACGTTATCCCAACCAACCGTTGTGGGGGCACTGAGCTCTTCTTCAGAGAACCCTACGAGCCTAACAGAACTCTGATAGCTGTGTGACGACACTCCATGGAATTCTCCGATGGCTCCCTTGAAGCCATCTTCAACGATGACTTCCTTAGAACTATCACCGTCGTCATGGTAAGTGTTTTCTGCTGCCCGAGCAACAGACTTAAATTCCTTCCCATCCCATCGACTAACCCATCCACCACTCTGGAACCCGCTATTTAATTGAATCTTCATACAATGTGGACTTTCCACAGTCTCGCGGACTAACTCACAATGCGGAATAATTCCACCCATGTGACTGGTTTGCTCCCAATGTTTACTGGAGCATTGTTCTCAAACACCCTACCGCTTCAGCGGTACAGCATTCAAGATACTGCTCCAGAAACATAAGGATTACTGGATTTTCAATGACCTCTATTTACTTTAATATAATAGCATATTTTACCTACAAAGTCAACACCTCCGCCCCACTCTTAGTTATCAAAATAGTATGCTCAAAATGAGCACTTGGTTTACCGTCTTCGGTCAGATATGTATAACCATCATCACTAAGTACCACATGTCGTGAACCAAGGTTAAACATAGGCTCTATAGCTATTACCATACCTGGCTTTAGTACTTGTCCTTGTCCTGCTTCACCGAAGTTAGGAACGAATGGATCTTCATGTACTGCATATCCTACACCATGCCCTGCTAGTTCTTCTATAACCCCATAGTTATGTGGTATTGCCATTCTCTCTATAGCTACTCCTATGTCTCCTACAGTATTACCCCCTTTTGCAGCCCGTATACCCGCCATTAGAGCTTTTTCTGTAACATCTAGTAATTGAGTTAGCTCAGGTGAAATATTACCTACTGGGACAGTTATAGCTGCATCTGTAATCATGCCCTTATGTACCAATCCTAGATCTATAGATACTATATCTCCCTCCTTTAAAATCTTTTCATTCTCATTTGGTATTCCATGTACAACTTCATCATTTACAGATACGCAAATACTTGCTGGGAATGCTCTCTTGGCTCCCCTTGGTTTGTAGTTTAAAAACGATGGAGTATCTCCTCCTTCTTTAATTAATTTAAAAGCTGTATCATCTAAATCCTTTGTACTAATACCAGGCTTAACCATAGCTTTTAGTATCTTGAGTATTTCAGCATGTCTCTTACCACCTTCTCTAAGCTTTTCTATATCCTCCTTTGTCTTGATTGTTATCATTGTTATTTCACTAACTCAACTATATCCTTATGTACCTCCTCTATAGATCTATTACCATCTATTTTAGCAAAGCTATATTTTTCATTTACTGCATAGAATCCAATTGCTGGTACCACATCTGTCTCATACCAAGATAGTCTTTCTTCAATATCTTCTCTTGTATCATCTACTCTCTTTCTAGCCATTAACCTATCAACTGATATATCTTTAGAAATATCTATATTAATTACAAGAGGTTTTTGTATTCCAAAAAAATTAAATACTGAATCTAATACTCCGGCTTCATGATACTTTCTTGGCATACCATCCATAATGATATGTTCATTCTTTGTAAATTTGTTAACTAGAACACTTGCCCACATGTATACAGCAAGAAACTCTGGTTGTAGACCTCCAACATCATATATTGCTTTAGATAGCTTTTGGGTCTCTGTATTACCCTTTATGAACTCACGGAATTCTTGTCCACTCTGTACGTATAGCACATCTCTACTAGGATCAAGTTTCTTTAGATATTCTGACAGTAACTTAGCTTGTGTTCCCTTACCACAACCTGATCGTCCTATGAAGATTATTACCTTTTGATTCATGTAAATATTATAGCTTAAATCTCAAAACTAATGAAATTTAATTTTAATATTCACGCATTGATACCTGAGCGTCTACTTTCTTTAGTAGGTCTAGAACTACTGAAACCACGATTAGAAGTGCTGTACCTCCGATAGCTAGTGTCTGGTTACCTGTAACTGCTTGTGTGATTAGAGGCAATACTGCAATGATACCTAGGAAGAGTGCTCCAACAAGAGTTATACGAGTTACGATCTTACCAAGGTAATCCATTGTAGACTCTCCAGGACGTACCCCAGGAATGAATGCTCCTCCCTTCTGTAGATTCTCTGATATCTGCTTTGGATCGAATGTAACGGCAGTATAGAAATATGTGAAGATGAATACTAGGAAGAAGTATATGATTGCATGGTATGTAGGTTCTGCTAGGAAGCTTGATATTGATGAAGCTATATCTGCTACCTGTACATTCGTTGAACTTGAGAAATAGTTTGAGATTATTTGTGGGAATAGCAGTATTGATAGTGCAAAGATTATTGGAATAACTCCTGCTTGATTAAGGCGTAGTGGAAGGTATGTTGAAACTCCTCCGTAAACTTTGTTACCACGAACTTGCTTTGCATATGTAACTGGCACTGATCTCTCAGCTTCTGTTACTACAACCACAGCGATAACTACAACTAGTCCGATAACAATAGATAGCAGGTAAATTGGTAGGTTTGTTGAATCAAAACCTGCAACGAATTGTGAGATCTTTTGTGGTATTACTGCTACGATACCTGCAAATATTATTAGTGATACTCCGTTTCCAATACCGAATTCAGAGATCAGTTCTCCAATCCACATTAGTAGTAGAGATCCTGCTGCGATAACAATAACACTTACAGCCAAAGTAAATCCTGTCATCTGAGGGATAACATTCTGACTCTGGAATAGTGCAATGAATGCATATGCCTGTAGTAGTGAAAGTGGTACTGAAATATATCTTGAGTACTGTGAAAGCTTTTGACGTCCCGCCTCACCTTCCTCTTGCATCATAGACTTCATACTTGGGAACATCATAGTCAAAAGTTGCATGATGATTGATCCTGTAATGTATGGACCTACTCCAAGCATAACTATTGATAGCTTAGATATACCTCCTCCTGAAAAAACATCCAATAGACCTAGGAACTGATTCCCTGCTAATAGTCTTGATAGACTAGCTGCGTCTATACCTGGCATAGGTATTGCTGCAAGAAGACGGAACACTACTAGAGCTGCTATAGTAAAACCTATACGCTTACGTAGTGTCGCATCCCGAAGTACAATTGTTATTTTTTCGAGAAATTTTGTCATAATTTTAGATAATTAGTTATTTTACTGAACCTCCTGCCTTTAGCACCTTTTCTTTTGCTTGCTCTGAGATCAAACAGTTCTCTATAGCAAACTTCTTTGTAATATCACCTGAACCCAATATCTTTACTTGAGGTATTTTACCATCTAATGTAGAAATTGTATTTCTCTCTATTAGAGTTGCAGGAGAAATAACTGAACCAGTTTCAAATACTGCTTCGATATCACTTAGGTTAACAATTACAGGTCTTGTATTGATAGACTTGTTCTGATTAACTCCACGTCCTCTTAGCTTAGGAATTCTCTTAATGAAATCTCTTAGTTCTGGACGCTTCTTGTTACCAGCACGTGCTGTTTGTCCCTTTCCTCCTCTTCCAGATGTCTTTCCTCTCTTTCCTCCACGACCAACAAGCATTGTCTTCTTATTCTTTGTTTTTGGAACTAGGTTATTTAATTGCATATATTTATTTATTATCCTGCTTAAGTGTACGAGGATGCTTTGATAGCTTACCTAGCGCTAGAACTGTTGCGCGAGCAATGTTTAGTTTGTTCTTACTTCCAGAAAGAAGCTTTGCACAAACATCCTTTATACCCGCTAGTTCGATAACGTTTCTAACTGCACTTCCTGCTACTACTCCACGACCACGTGCTGGCATAATCATAACTCTTGCACTTGAATACTTTGATTCAACCATATGAGGTATTACCATAGCTGGTGAAAGTGTAACCTTTATCATATTCTTCTTAGCATTTCTTGTAGCCTTGTCGATAGCTAGAGATGTATCTCCTGCCTTTCCAAGTCCTACTCCAACCTTACCTTTCTTGTCTCCTGATACAACAGCAACTGAGAATGTGAACTTACGTCCTCCTGAAGCAACACGAGTTACGCGACGAATAGCGATGATCTTAGTATCAAACTCAGGCTTTACTCTCTCCTGTCCTGGTCTCTGAGGGCGTCTTGCACCTGATCTAGGAGGTCTTGAGTCTCTGAAAGATGGTTTAGCAGCAACAGTTGTATTTGCTGTTGTTGTAGTGTCCTGTGAAATTGTTTTTGTTTCTGTATCCATAATATTTATTAAAAATTCAATCCACCCTCTCTTGCTCCGTCTGCAATTGACTGGATCTTACCTGTGTATAGGTAACCTCCACGGTCAAATACAACCTTATCTATCTTAAGAGCTTTTGCAGCTTTTGCAATCTCAATACCAACCTCCTTTGCTTTCTCAGCTGGTGTCTTTGCCTTAGCGTTAATTGAAGAGAATGTTGCTAGAGTATGTCCTTTCTCATCATCAATGATTTGAGCAGAGATATACTTATGTGACTTAAATACAGAAAGACGAGGACGTAGAGCTGTACCACTTAGAGTAGAGCGGATTCTCTTATGTCTTCTTTCTATCTTTAGTTGTTTTTGTTTACTTGTATTCATATATTTAGTTATTATACAGACTTCTTACCTTGCTTACGTCTGATAACCTCATCACTATATCTAATTCCCTTACCCTTGTATGGTTCAGGCTTCTTAAGGGCACGGATTTGAGCAACGAACTGTCCAACACTCTCTACATCGATACCTGTTACAGTTATAGTGTTCTTCTCAGCTACTACCTTTAGTCCTGCTGGAATTGGTCTTACAACTGGATGTGAGAATCCTAGTGCTAGATGTAGTTCTGATCCCTTTACATCTGACTTAAATCCGATACCTTCAACGATTAGCTTCTTCTCAAAAGCCTTGTTAACACCTTCTAGCATATTTCTGATATGTGAAGCGTATGTTCCCCATAGTGCAAGGATATCTAGAGACTGACGGATAGGAGTTAGAGTAATTTCGTTATTAGCGATCTCTACCTTTATCTCTGGTCTAAGATTCTTCTTTATCTCTCCAAGTGGACCTTTCACTGTCAAAACTCCAGATGAGTAACTTACATCTGTCTTTTCTGGTATAGCGATAGGTTTTTTAGCAATTCTTGACATATATTTTTATATTACCAGATTTTAAATAGGACTTCTCCCCCAACCTTTGACTTCTTAGCATCGACGTCTAGAAGAATACCCATAGGTGTTGAGAATACAACGTTTCCGAATCCACTCTTAAACATTCTTATATCACTAGACTTTTGATATATTCTTCTTGAAGACTTAGAGATACGATCGACTCCGTGTATACGAGGTTCACGTCCCATGTATACTAGACCGATTTCAAGTGTCTTTTCAACTTGCTTTCCCTTTGTATCAACACTTGAGATATATCCACCCTTTAGTAGAGCGTGAGCAATGTTCTCCTTCATTGTTGAATATGGAATACTAACAGCATTCTTTCCTGCATCACTAGCATTCTTGATTCTTGTTATAAAGTCTGAAATAGGGTCTGTTACCATGATGATTTTTTTATACCTGGAATTACTCCTTCGTTAGCGAACTCTCTGAAACAAATACGGCATAGATCGAAGTCTCTCATATATCCGTTCTTTCTTCCACAACGGAAGCAACGACGAACAACTCTCGACTTGAATTTCGGTGCCTTACTTGATCTTGCTATTGTTGATTTCTTTGCCATTTTATATTTTTGATAAACAAATGAGGATTGGTTAGCTATTCTGCCCTAAGGGCCGATGTGCTTCCAATCGCTATAGGTATTTCTACCTTTTCACTCATTTATCGAATGTAGAGACATACTATCAGATGGTGTTAAATATGGCAAGGAATATAGAGGTTGACTTTATCTATATATTGTGATATCATATTAGAGTAGTTCGTTGACTTAGGATAGGTGCGCATCCTTAACTGGAGCAAAGCTCCCGCGCATGGATCGGATTGTTTGTTATGACAACTCGTAAGATTTCACTTAGAAGTCCCCTCAGCAGATTTCTGGCTCTCTTGTTTCTATTTGTGCTTTTCTCTGCCGTCGGAAAAGAGCTGGTATACAGAAGTAAACCGGTGGCAACCAATACGAACGTATTGACCGCCATAGGCAAGGCTGTGCCCGACCTCTCCCCATCTCCGTATGTGGGAGGTAGTGATGGGCAACAGCTATCCTTCTTCAATGATGATTATGCTGTCTGGTCCGGTAGGCCGACTCCTGCATTCCCTATGTGGGTGCAGAACTACAGCTACACACCGAATCCCATGTGGGGATTTGTATTGGTCAAGAGTCTGGAGGACGTTGGCACGATTACCAACACAATGAAAAGGACTCTGGTGGGTTACGGTAACTACCTCGATTTCAGCTATCCTCCAAAAGTCCTGCCGATATATGCTGGCAAGGACGGTTTCTGGAATCCAGCAACGAAGGATTACTGGGGCATGACGAATACTCCCGAGAAGTTCCTTGTTGTCGTCTGGTTGGATGACAAGAAATAGGAACAAGTTTCAACTACCGCACGGCCTGCCGTGCGGTTATTTTTTACCAACTATAGACAAAATACTATTAAGATGATACTCTTTTTACAGCTTAGTTCTTCCCTGTTGAGTCTGTAAGTGAGTTCACAACTTGATTGCTTGTTTTCTACAAGCGGTTGCGATCTTCCACGACGAACTTAACGATAGCAATGGACATTCCCAAAAATGATTCCAGGCCACTGATTGAGCACGTAGTCCATCATGGTGCCGGACATACAGATTTTGGCACTGACCAACAACGAGCAAGTTCTGAATTGGCTCTCATAACAAGAAATGGTTTTGTGCCCAAAAAAGTATCTGGTATTCGTGTTAAGGATACTGCAAAATTTTGGAAACCCCAATAACCCCAACACCGCATGGTTCGCCCAGCGGTATTGTTTTATATACAAAAAGACTCCTTTCGGAGTCCTTCTGCTATTTCTTTCCTTTTACCTCTTCCTTCTTGAATGGGAATCCTAGATATTCCATGAATGCTAGTGTCTCTGCCTTTGTCTTTGATGTTGTTACTAGTGTCATTCCGAATCCGAATACATCCTTTAGGTCTTCATCTGATGTCTCAGGGAAAATTGTATGTTCCTTGATTCCTAGAGTGTAGTTACCCATTTGGTCTACAGCTGTCTTTGTAATTCCACGGAAGTCCTTTGTTCTAGGAAGTGCAATGTGTACTAGCTTGTCGATAAAGTCACACATTCTCTTTCCTCTTAGTGTGATCTGGTATCCTACTAGATCTCCTGCTCTTACCTTAAATGATGCAATAGACTTCTTACTTGATCTTGGAGCTGGCTTCTGTCCTGTGATGCGAGCTAGACGATCAGCAATGAGCTCAATCTTCTTCTTGTCCTTTACTGAACCTGTTCCTGTACTGATAACAAGCTTTGATAGTGTAGGAGCTTGCATAGGATTCTTGTAACCAAACTTATCCTTCAGAGCTTTGTATGACTCCTTGTTTAGTTCAAATGTTGATTTTTCTGTATGTGAATATTTCATATATTTATTTCTTCAAAGCAACGTTTGATACGTTGATAGAACCATTTACCTCTATAACCTGACCTTTCTGTCCTTGCTTACGAGCTCTCTGGTTCTTCTTGTACATATTGATACCAGAAACAATAACTCTATTCTCCTTAGGTAAAGCCTTAAGAACCTTTCCAGTCTTACCCTTATCCTTTCCTGTTAGCACTATTACATTGTCGTCTTTTTTGATTTTCATATATTTAAAGTTAGAACTATACAATTTCTGGAGCTTTTGAAGCTATTGTCTGGAATCCCTTTTCAGAAAGTTCACGAGGAATTGGACCGAATATACGTCCGGCAATTGGCTCCTTCTTACCCTTCTCAAGGATAACTACTGCATTCTCATCAAAACGGATATATGATCCATCCTTTCTTCTGTAAGCCTTTACCTGTCTTACAACCACACCCTGTAGAACATCCTTCTTCTTTATAGTCTTTCTAGGTTCAGCCTTCTGAACTGAAAGGATAACTAGATCACCTATCTCAGCGTATCTCTTCTTTGAACTTCCTAGCACCTTGAAGATACGGCCAATCTTTGCACCGCAGTTATCTGTTATATTTACTATTGAGCGTGGTTGAATCATATATTTATGCTATTACTATAAAAGACTTATCCTTTGACATTGGTCTGCATGACTCGATCGTCACTTTGTCACCAATCTTCTTTGTGTTTCCAGCATCGTGAACCTTGTACTTCTTATGTGAAGTAACATACTTCTGATACTTTTCGTTCTTTGTAAATCGTCCAACACGAACAACGATAGTATCCTTCATCTTGTCAGAAACTACTATACCAGAAAGTGTCTTTCTTCGTACGTCTGGCTTAGTTTCTATATTCTTTTGTGTTGGTTTGTTTTTCATATTATTTAGTATTCTTTCTGATGTTTAACTCAGTCATTATTCTTGCTATATCCTTCTTTGTCTTATGACCAAGCTTAACATCTTTTGTCTTACTTCCTGTTGAGCCGAATCTGAAGTTACGAAGAACCTCGCGCTTCTCTGAGATAAGCTTTGTAAGTTCTTGTGGAGTTTTGTTCTTGAATTCTTTCATATAAATTACATCATATTACGGCTAACTATCTTTGTCTTAACTGAAATCTTTGTTCCAGCTGATCTAAGAGCCTCTTGTGCTACCTTATCATCAACTCCGTCGATTTCAAATAGGATACGTCCAGCCTTAACAGGAGCTACGAATCCCATAGGTTCTCCCTTACCCTTTCCTAGCTTAACCTCTGGAGGCTTTTGTGTAAATGGTCTGTCTGGGAAAACGCGTGTCCAGATCTTTCCTGACTTTGTAGCATACTTTGCAATAGCTTTTCTAGCAGCTTCGATTTCGTTTGAAGAAAGTCTTCCGTAGTTCAAGGCCTTTAGACCAAATGAACCAAAAGAAAGAGTAACTCCTCTTGTATCAACAGATGTCGCAAGTTTCTTTGCGTTCTGTCGGCCTGTATGCCACTTTCTGAATTTTACTTTTTTAGGGAATAACATATAAATTATATTATGGTCTTAATATCTTTCTCAAAAATTTGACCTTTGTATATCCAGACCTTTATACCGATATCTCCATAAGTCATGTGAGCCTTCTCACGAGCAAAGTCGATATCAGCACGTAGTGTCTGTAGAGGAATCTGACCTTTCTTAAGATCTTCTCTTCTAGCCATTTCAGCACCTCCAAGACGGCCTGATAGCTTGATCTTAGCTCCCTTAACCTCCTTACTAGCTAGTATCTTCTCTAGAGTCTGCTTTAGTACTCTTCTGAATGGTAGACGCTTCTCAAGACCTTCTGCAACCATTAGAGCAACGATAGCTGCATTAGCCTCTGGAGTTCTAACCTCTTCTATATCAAGCTTAAGCTCTTGTCCTGAAAGATCGATATTCTTCTTCTTTAGAAGTGCTAGTACCTTATCACGTAGCTTTATCATTCCATCTCCACTTCTACCAATTATCATACCAGGACGTGAACTTCTGATTATTATCTTGATAGCCTTTTGGTTTCTCTCGATTTGGATATCTGAAAGATAGAAACTTCTTAGTTCCTTAGTTAGGAATGCACGGATAAGTAGATCAGCCTTAAGTGCATTTCTGTAGTTCTTATCACGAGCAATCCATCGACTCTTCCAGTCGCGTATGATTCCTAGTCTATGTGAAAATGGGTGTACTGAGTGTGACATATAATTATTTATTTTCTTTTTTAACTGTCTTTGCCGCCTTAGCTACCTTCTTTGCAGGAACAGCTACTGGTGCAAGTACTAGACTAACATGACTTGTTCTCTTGTTAATTGGGTATGAGTTACCACGTGCTCTTGGCATTCTTCTCTTAAGAGTTTGCCCTACATCAACTCTCAATTCTTTAATCATCAAACCTTCCTTTTCAATCTGGAAGTTATTCTTTGCATTAGCAATAGCAGACATAAGTAATCCGTGTAATGGATCAGCTGCCTTCTTACTCAAAAAACTTAGTGTGTTTAGAGCATGGATAACTGACTTACCTCGTACAAGGTTTGCCACACTTCTAACTTTTCGTGGTGATTGTCTGTAATTGTTTAGTGATGCAGTTATCATAAAATTTTATTATTTTTTAGCTGGTGCTGCAGCAGCCTCCTTTGCTGATTTAGCAGCATTAAGCTCAGCTTCCTTAGCCTTCTGCTCTAGCTCCTTCTGCATCTTACCTCCGTGTCTTATAAACTTACGAGTAGGAGAAAATTCACCAAGTCTGTGTCCTACCATTTCTTCAGACACAAGAACATCAACATGCTGACGTCCGTTGTATACACCAAAAATGAATCCGACCATTTCAGGAGAAATCTGGCTTCTTCTGTACCATGTCTTAATAACCCCAGTTTCTACAGGTTTCTTTCCGGCTATCTTTTTCAATAGTCGTTCCTCAACGTATGCTCCTTTTTTAAGTGATCGTGACATTTTTTTATACTAATCAAAATATGGCTTTAAGTCAAGAATCTCTATGTAGGAATGCATCTTTTAGGATGTGGTCTACTAGTGATTTCAAGAACTTAATAACTTTATTAACCATTCTTCTCTGCTACCTTATTCTTTCCCACTCGACGACGTGAGACTACAAAGACGTTTGAATACTTCTTTGGAGTTCTAGTCTTCTGGCCCTTACCAGCTGGCTTACCCCAACGAGTCTTCAGTCTTCTCAAACCTCGACCTGTTCTCTGTTCTCCTCCTCCGTATGGGTGATCCACAGGGTTTTGAGCAGAACCTCTGACAGTAGGTCTGATTCCAAGCCATCTTGAACGTCCAGCCTTTCCGATATTTACTAGACGATTCTCATCGTTTGAAACTGTTCCTACAGTTGCCCATGCATTGTCGTGTACCTTACGAACTTCTGTTGAAGGAAGCTTAATGTGAGTATATCCTGCATCGTTTGCGATAACCTGAGCGAATGAACCAGCTGATCTTACTAGCTTTGATCCACCTTGTGGCTTGATCTCAATATTGTATACAAATGTTCCTACTGGAATCTTACTTAGAGGTAGTCTGTTACCTGTCTCAACTGGAGCTGTTTCTGAAACTATGAACTTATCACCCACCTTCATACTCTTTGGAACTAGAACGTATCTTCTCTCTCCATCAGCATATAGTACTAGAGCAATGAAACCTGTTCTAAAAGGATCGTATTCGATAGTTGTGATCTTAGCAGGAATATCCTTCTTGTTGTATTTAAAGTCGATCATTCTGTATAGCTTTGAGTTTCCTCCACCCTTGTGGCGAACAGTTATACGTCCGAATGAGTTTCGTCCCATATCTCTCTTCATACCCTTTGTAAGAGCCTTATGTGGTTCAGAAGCTGTAATATAGTTACGATATGGAATCGTAGTCATATGTCTTCTTGATGGTGTGTTTGGGTTATAGCTTTTCATATATTTATGCGATGTTTATCTTATCCCCCTTCTTAAGGTATACTAGGGCTTTCTTAACTGCTGACTGTGTACCCTTTAATCCTCTAACGATAACCTTACGAGCTGGAAGGTTGATTATTCTAACCTTTGTAGGAGTAACTTTGTATAGTGACTTTATCTCCTTCTCTACTGTGTGCTTTGTTGAGTTTTTACTAACCTCAAAAGTGTAGACATTAAGAGCCTCATTCATTATCCCAGCCTTCTCTGTAATTCTTGGTCTAAGTATTGTTGTCATATTATTTTAGTGATTTAAGAGATTCAGAAGCATTAGCTATAACCAAATACTTATGATTTAGCAATGAAACTGGGTTAATTGTTCTGAATTCCTCAACTTCAAGGTTACCGAAGTTCTTGAAACTCTTTGTAAGGGTTGGAGTCTTCTTGTCTACACTTAGAATAGCTACGTTTCTTGGCTTAGTAGCAAACTTCTCAAATCCCTTTATCTTTGAGAAAGCCATAAGAGTTGACTTCGCATCAGATGCCTTAGGTGCAGCAAATGATAGCTTGTCGATGAAAAGAATTTCTCCATCCTTAAACTTCTTTGAAAGAATAGTATATAGAGCCTTTGACTTAGCCTTCTTGTTGATCTTACGATCGTAGTTCTTGTCAGCACGTGGTCCGTGAGCGATACCTCCTCCAACCCAGATAGGTGAACGAGTAGAACCGTGACGAGCACGTCCTGTACCCTTCTGTTGCCATGGCTTCTTACCTCCTCCTCTAACCTCTCCTCTTGTCTTTGTGTTAGCGATTGAGTGTCTCATTGATGAAGTCATAGAAACAACAACCTGGTGAACTAGGTCTGCATTCCAAGATAGACCAAATACTGTTTCAGGAAGTTTAATCTTTCCAGTCTCCTTTCCGCTCTGATTGTATACTATTGTTTCCATGATTTTATTATTATCCCTTTATCTCTACTAGAGTACCTCTCTTACCAGGTACAGCTCCTCCAATATAGATAGTATTGGCAGCCAAGTCAACATGAACTACCTTTAGGTTCTTAACAGTAATTCTGTCACTACCCATTCTTCCGGCCATTCTCATCTTCTTTGGAACCTTGTTTCTAAGTCCTCCTCCGATAGATCCAGGCTCACGCTCTGAGTGCTTCTGACCGTGTGATCTTGGTCCTCCACCGAATCCATGTCTCTTAACTACTCCTTGGAATCCCTTACCCTTTGAAATAGCGCTTACAGTTATGTTATCTCCTATAGCAAACTGACTTAGGTCTATAACATCACCAACTTTCTGTGTAGGAGCATCAATTCTGAATTCCTTCTTAGACTCTAGCTTAGCCTTCTTAGAACTAACTTGTACTGCTGTATATCCATCAGTTTTAGCTGATTTTACTTGTGTGACAGTAACTGGTGTTGCCTCCACGATTGTAGCAGGTTGAACAAGTCCGTCCTTATCAAAAACCTGAGTCATATTTAATTTTCGTCCAAGAATGAATTTCATTTCAGTATTTATTATCAGATTACATCATTTTCACATCAATGTTCACACCTGATGGAAGAGATAGGTTTGTAAGGGCTTCTATGATCTTTTGATTCGGATTCAAAATATCAATTAGACGCTTGTGAACACGCATTTCAAATTGCTCACGAGCATTCTTGAATACGAATGATGCACGGTTAACTGTGTATTTCTTTATCTCTGTAGGAAGAGGTATTGGTCCGAAGAATTGAACATCGTAACGAATCGCTGTATCCATTATCTGCTTCAATGAAGCATCAAGAATCTTATGCTCGTATGCACGAACACGAATTCTCAACTTTGCAATCTCACCATCCTTAGCAACCTTTGCTACCTTTGGCTTTGATATTTTTTTGTCTTTAGCGATTGTTGCCATGGAAATTATATTAAGCAGTTATCTTTGTTACAACTCCAGCTCCAACAGTCTTACCTCCTTCACGGATAGCAAATCTCATCTTCTCTTCTAGAGCAACTGGTGCTACTAGCTTTACCTTGAATGTAACTGTATCTCCTGGCATAACCATTTCTACTCCAGTAGCTAGTGTTACTTCTCCTGTAACGTCTGTTGTTCTGATGTAGAACTGAGGCTTGTATCCTGTAAAGAATGGAGTATGACGTCCTCCCTCTTCCTTCTTTAGGATGTAAACTTCTGATTCAAAGTCTGTATGTGGCTTAACTGAGCCAGTCTTTGCAAGAACCATACCACGAGTAACATCGTCCTTACCTGTACCTCTTAGTAGTAGACCTGCGTTGTCTCCAGCAATACCCTCCTTTAGTGACTTATTGAACATTTCGATACCTGTGATTGTAGTCTTTGAAGTATCCTTGAATCCGATAACCTCAACTTCTTCTCCAACCTTGATCATACCTCTTTCAATACGTCCTGTTACTACAGTACCACGTCCTTCGATTGAGAAAATGTCCTCGATAGGCATAAGGAATGGCTTATCAACCTCACGAACTGGCATAGGAATATATGTATCAAGAGCTGTCATAAGTTCCTTGATCTTAGCAACCCAAGTAGGATCACCCTCAAGAGCCTTTAGAGCAGAACCTCTGATAACTGGAGCTCCCTTTCCGTCAAAACCGTTCTTTGTTAGAAGTTCACGAACCTCCTCTTCAACTAGATCAAGTAGATCAGCTTCAGGAACCATATCACACTTGTTTAGGAAAACTACGATTTGTGGAACTCCAACTTGCTTAGCTAGAAGAATATGCTCTCTTGTTTGAGGCATAACTCCGTCTAGAGCAGAAACTACTAGGATAGCTCCGTCCATCTGAGCTGCACCTGTGATCATGTTCTTTATATAGTCTGCGTGACCTGGAGCATCGATGTGAGCATAGTGTCTTGTGTCTGACTCGTATTCTACGTGTGCAAGAGAAATAGTAACAACCTTTGTTGCATCACGAACTGTACCTCCCTTAGCAATATCAGCATAAGCCTTTAGCTGAGCTAGACCATCCTTTGCTTGTACAGCAAGAATAGATGTTGTAAGAGTTGTCTTACCGTGGTCAACGTGACCGATTGTACCTACGTTTACGTGAGGTTTTGAACGATTAAAATCTGCTGTTGCCATAATTTATATAAAAATAAAATTTAATAATATGTAAGTGTAGTAACACTAGAGCCAACGCAAAAACGCGTACTCGCTATAGTAGCACAGGACTTGTTTTAAAGTCAAATCATTTTATGACTTATACCAGAGTCTCGTATTTTGTATTGACAATTAATGTAAAATATGTTTGTATATCTGTGGCGGCAAATTGAAATAAGGAGCATTATGGAAGAAGGTATTACAGGTATCTCGTATGGGCCACTACTACCAACTGTGGTAATCGAGAGGTTGGCTGGACACATAGAGTCTAACGATGTTAGACCTAATCTGATTATGTCGCTTATGGTATTTCCATCGACAAATCCAGTATCTGAGACGATTGGTGTTTGCATGATTTACAAACGCACAACCCCGCAAAACTCAAGCGTGACTGAAAAAAAACTGGCGGTTTGTCACTTTTCTGCTCATTCTCTGAACGAACTGAGTTCATCTGTCATGCACGCGATTGCACGAATAATCGGCGATGGTAAAACCATCTACCAGCAGGTAAACCTGCACAATGCGGACGGGACCTACCACTGGATTGCCTTATACATGTAGGCCTCCCAGCTCATCGCCTGTAACCCTCGAGGTTCCAGGCGATTTTTTATTACCCTAATACTTCTTTGTCAGTATCTTCACTAATTCAAAAAGAGTTTTAATGTATGAACCCAAGTTTACCGAAGAGCCTGCACTGTTATCCCAATCAACACTAATTTCCTTTATCTTTAAATTCTTCTTAATAGCTATAGCTAGTATCTCTATATCAAAACCCCATCTATATATAGTCTGTATATGAAATACTGTCTCCACAGAACTTTTGGTAAATAGCTTAAACCCTCTTTGAGTATCGTATATATCAGGAGCAACTGTATGTCTAATTAACCACTTAGAAAGCTTACCCATCCCTCTTCTATACCACACATTGTTATCAACCACCTTCCCTTCACCTATCTCTATAGATCCAATAGCGATATCGTTACCTGATTTAATATGATTGATGAAGGTATCTAGATTAGATATCTTTACTGAGTTATCAGCGTCCATAAACAATCTTAACTCTCCGAGAGCCTCGAGCATTCCCCTCTTAACAGAATATCCCTTACCCATATTTACTTCATTCCTTAATACCTTAAGATTCCTAAACTTTGTCATATATTCATTAGCAACCTTTGATGTATCATCTTTAGATCCATCATCAACAACAATAATCTCATATTCATAATTACGATTCTGCATGTACTCATATATATCATTTAGAGTAGGTCGTATACGGAATTCCTCATTGTATGCAGGAATCACTATGGATATGTATATATTGTTGTTCATAAGCTATCTCCAGGATATTAACCACATTCTATCCATCAATTGATCCATACTCAAGTGTAATCCGTATGTTATCGGCGAGAAGTATATAAATGAAGCTAGACATAGGGTTGCGAAACCAATAGATAATATATTTCTTCTCCTTTCCCCTACAACCTTACTAATTACATAAACTATAGCGAGTATGGTAAACACTAGAGCTGCTTGGTAGTGGTAAATGAACATTACACGTCCAATGAGTGCAAAAGGCAGGAAGTTAACAATGAAACCCATCAGTATTATAAATGCTGTCTTGTCTATATCTTCTCTTCTGCGTATTTTAGCAAGTAGAATTATGCCGGTTATGATAGTTGATATGATACCTGCCCAATATATGAATGGATTACCTAGGAGGTATATGAACTGTCCTGCAGGCATATCCTGCCAGTAGAACACTGGTCTCTTGAGTAGTGGCCATGTAAACCATGGACTTGAGTATTGATGTGTAGCTGTTAGATTTGCATTTGCTCTATACATCTCAATATTAAGATCAATAAATCTTGTTACTATACCCTGCTCCTGAAAATTACCAGGCATAAATGCATCACCATCACCTGGGTTTCTAAGAAGACTTAGATGTACTGCAAATATAGAGAAGTACATGACAATACCTATAGCCATATATACCAATACAAACTTTACATACTTCCACACATTAAGACTCTCATTTCTAACTAGTTCATATACTACGATGAGGAGAGGAAATGCTAATCCTGTCCACTTAACACTGAAGGCTGCGGTTGCTAATACTGCAGATAGCAAGAGTATGTACTTCTTAGACTCATCACTTACATACTTTAGATACAGCAATATTGCACCGAATCCAAATAGCAATAGCATACTATCAAACAGTATGAATCTAGATTGAACTACTAATGAGTTCTCGATACATATTAGAAATCCTGCCAAGAATGACAGTTTTTCAGAGAAATTAAGTCTTCTACAGATATAGTAGATAATGAGGGGTAGAAGTATACCAGCTATCAGAGGAAGTATTCTAAGTATCAATACATCATCAGTAAGTGCGTTACCGATGGTTGAGAAATTCATACTCTGATAATCAACACCAGCTAGATCTCCGAATCCCTTGATCAGTAGTCTTGCAAGTGGTGGATGTATGTCGAAGAAGTAGTTCCCTGTTGTATATGCACTTGTGAATGCACCATGATACGTTTCGTCAAACACTACTGATTTTGGATGTCCAAAAAATATTAAGTGTGTGATTAAACTTATTACAACCAATGTAATGGGCCAGAAACGCATTGTATGTACTATATAGCTGGAATTGAAGGAGTAACCTTAAGCAACTTAGGAGTTGAGCTCTTTACGTTTGATGGCTTGTTCTGCTTCTGTGGTGACTTTCTGCAATCTTTAACAATCTCAATAGCCTGTTCCTTCTTCTCTTCTGAGACTATTCCCCTCTTGATTAGTGATTCTACTATAATTTCCGCTCTAGATTCTGATACGCATCTATTAACATCTTGAGTCTGAGTCTTTGTAGCTGGAAAAAGACTTTTTATAGTTGAGTTCTTTTTAGTAGTTGCTGCATTAGCATAATTAGCTGATACAACGATTATTAGTAGTGCTACTGCGATCTTTAGATTATTCTTAAACATATTTTGATTTTAATTACGAATTTATAAACAAAAATAACTGGTACATATTATACCAGTTATCTTCGTTTAACGATACAGATTAGAATCCAAGTGCTGATACTATAGAGTTCCAAATAGCTGCTGTAAATGAGGTATTTGATGCTCTAGGTGATGATGATCCACTTGGAGTTGGAGTAGATGATGTCGTTGGTGTGGCTGAAGTAGTTGGAGTTACTGTTGTACTTGGTGTAGCTGTAACTGTTGGAGTGGGTGTAGATGTTTGAGTTACAGTTGGTGTTGGAGTAGATGTGACTGTAGCTGTAGGAGTTACTGTGGTTGTAGGTGTTACTGTAGTACTTGGTGTAACTGTTGTAGTAGGAGTTACTGAAGTAGTTGGGTATGTATATGATTGAACTGTAGGAGTTGATTGCACTGTTGAAGATGGAGCGGCTTGCTTCTTCGCAATAACCTCTACTATCACTGTATTGCTTCTAACATCACTTCTTGCTACACCTGACAAGAATACAGATACCTTTCCTGGAATAAGAGATGCGGGTGCTGTCACGTATATTAAGTCATCACCGAATTGTGTTATTTTACCCTCCTCAAGACCAAACCAAACTCTTGTAGCTCCACTAGTCTTAAATCCCTTTCCACTTATTTGAACTCTCTCTCCTGCATATATCTGTCTATTCTCAGCTGCCTTACTTGCTACAAAAGTGATTGTAGCCAATTTAGTTGTAGTTGCTGTAGTGGTTGCAACAGTTGAAGTAGCTATAAATATTGGATTTACCCTAGCTGCTGTTGTGTTACAACTAGCCTGATACTTAAGTAACGCATTTCTTGTTATTTCTCCATAGTACCCTAGAGTTGCTCCCTTTGGCATTGTAAGGTATCCATCCTTGATTAGAATATTTTGTACGTAAGCAACTGCCTCCCCTTTGTCCCCTATAGCAAACTTCTTGTCTTGTAGACATGATGTGTTTGATGCCAGAGACTTCATTGGGTTCTTTATATCATTTAGAATCGTGTAGTCAGTCCTAAATGCTTCAAAATTAGAGTCGTATACATTGAACATTCTTGCTGAGTCTGTACTACTCCACTTAATTCCCTTTAGTGATAGTCTGTACTGTCCTGATTTCAAACTTGCGCTAAGTGGTACTGAGACAGTTAGAGTAAATATCTCTGAATATCCTTCTTCGATCTCATAATTACCTACTTTTGTTAATGTTGAGTCTGTATTGTTTACTAGTGAAGCTGTAATATTTGTTGATGTAGCCACAACTCCGTTTCGATCAACTGAGTATATTACCCCAGCTGCTGTTGCAAGAGATGGTAGATATACTGATCCTCCTACCGCTGTCACTTTATACTTAATTGTGAATAATCCCACATCATCATTTGGGTTCGTTCCAACAATAGCACTTGTATTTGTTGAGATTAGACTAACAGCTACTGTATTACTAACTATCGGAACGATAGAGATGTACGGAGTCTTGAAATCATCATTTGTCCTAAATGTTCTACTGTGATTAGTTGTATCTTTTGTATCCCATTTTATAGATTGTAAGTTGGCTCTGTATAGACCAGTGGTAGTTGGAGTTGTGACTAGTGTCAATTCAAATGTCTCTGTCACCCCCTCCTCAACCTCAAAGTTATTATTATTCGTAACATCTGTTGTAGATACGCCCATTATAGTAGCAGTTGTTGAACTAGCTGACTGTACTACCCCTGCACGATCAACTGTGTATGTATACTTTCCAGTACTTAACTTTGCAGGTAGATATACGCTTCCTCCAATTGCTGTCACCTTATACTTAAATTTAAACACGCCTGATCCATAATCACTATTATTAACAGCATTTGCTGATACTATCTTAATATCTGCCTTAACATCACTTAAATTAGAACCACAGTCTGCATTAACCTTCTCTCTTGTCATTGATCCGAAGTACCCTGTTGCCTCTATACCTGAACTTGTCTGATATTTCTTGAGAGCTGCAAATGTTGTAGGACCAAAATATCCTGTACCACTGTCTTGTGATAGTAGACCTTTAGAGAATAGGAATGACTGGAGCTTAAGAACGTCTGAGTCTCTACTACCCAGCTGTAGATCTTTTGTAAATTTATAGCAAGATGGTGGAGTTGAGAGTGGGGTTGGAGATGGTATAGAAGATATTTGAGATTCAAGTACAACATTATCTTTCTTATATTTCTCTACCGCATCCTGTGTCATCTTCCCGTAATACCCCTTCTTAGTTCCAGCAGGTAGCTTTAGATATCCTTCATCAATTAGGATAGTCTGTATTTCTTCTACTTCTGAACCTTCTGTACCTATTTTAAGACTTTTAGCTACAGTTGAGTATTTGCCTTTTTTGGTCTTTGTTGTAGGAGATGAAGGAGCACTTGTCCCTGATGGAGATGGAGAAATAGTTATCTTATCAAGATCAAACGGTACAAGGGGTCCAAAATTTGGTTGAAGTCCATCTTGGTCAACAACGGTAAAACTGAATATGTAATTTTCTACACCATTAGAGCTAGGGGTTATTTCTATGTATTCATTTGCAAAAAGACCAATAGTAACATTGCATTGTGAATCAACTTTATAACCAGCCACTTCTATATCTTTACAAGGTATTTGTCTTACAATTTCAAGTTTTGGGTCAAAACTGCCGTTAGAATTATAACCATCACTTAAGGTCCACTCACTCATGTTTACCGACAGAGTAATATTGTATTTTTTTGGACTAACATAGCTTGAATCGTTATTGTTTACAACTTTTATAAAGCTCTTTGCATCCCCTCTTAAGGTATACTCCTTAAATATTCCATTATTAACAAAACCATTGCTTCCTAGTGTCACATAACTCCAGTCATCTTTTATTTGCTCTCCCACAATACTCTGATTATACTCATTTATTTCAGTAGCATCATGTCCATAAAAACGTTCTGAAGTTGAGTTGTTAGAACCACCACTATTTTTTACTGTCTCTTTTGTTCTTGTTCCATCATAGAAAGAAGTTTTTGTTGTTTTATCAAAACCATATTTTTCAAGATATGCTGGTGGGTAGGGTTTAACTATTTCACTATAATGTTTTTCCTTATCAGTGCGATATCTATGCGAAAAAGTCATGTCTCCTGAATTACTACACTCATCTGGAACTCTACAATACTCTCTTATAGTAATCTTATTGTCGATATTGTTATCAATAAAAATTACTGGATTATCGTATAAACTAAACTTTTGAGCTCGTGTATAATCTGTATCGACTACAAAAAATGTTAGTGCTAACATTAACCCACCCACCCTTAATAATCTCTTCATAAATAAGTAAAATTAAATAATAAAATAACTGATATTAGTATATCAGTTATTTTATTTCCCCCTCTTCTTGTTATCCCCATTCAGGGATTACCGAACCTTCACACTATTTCCTTGTCTCAACAATAGCTGCCTCTACGTTCTTTGGAACTACTTCATAGTGATCGAATTCCATAGTTGCACTTCCCTGACCTGATGTCATTGAACGCAATTGTGTTGTATATCCGAACATTTCTGACAATGGAACCATAGCGTGTAGTACCTTAGCTTGTCCTCTCTCTGTCATTTCTTCAATTGTTCCTCTCTTTGATGAAATACTTCCTGTAACATCTCCCATGAACTTCTCTGGGAAGAGTACTTCAAGCTTCATGATAGGTTCTAGAATAACTGGACGTGCTCTCTTAGCTGCTTCTTGGAATGCCTGTGATCCAGCAATCTTGTAAGCAATTTCAGATGAGTCCACGTCGTGGTAAGATCCGAATGTTAGTTCACAACTTACGTTAACCATTCTAAATCCTGCAACCACTCCGCGATCCATAGCCTCGTGTACTCCCTTCTCTACAGCAGGAATGAATTCGTTTGGAATTACTCCTCCCTTGATTGAGTCAATGAATTCGAAGTCATCGTATCTACTAACGTTCTTAGGAATCTTAACTCCTGGCTCAAGCTTCTCCATAGGCTTGATATTGATCTTTACGTGACCATATTGTCCCTTACCTCCAGACTGCTTGATGTACTTGTGCTCAGCTTCAGCTGTACCTAGAATTGTCTCTCTGTACGCCACCTGTGGTTTACCAACGTTTGTCTCTACTCCGAACTCTCTCTTCATACGATCAACCATGATGTCTAGGTGTAGCTCACCCATACCTGAGATGATTGTCTCTCCTGTCTCACTGTTTGATGAGATCTTGAATGTTGGATCTTCATTAGCAAGCTTCTTAAGTGCCATACCCATTTTCTCCTGATCAGCTTTAGTCTTTGGCTCTACTCTTAGAGATACCACTGGTTCTAGGAACTTAATTGTCTCTAGTATTATTGGCTTGTTTTCATCGCAGAATGTATGTGATGTTAGTGCATCCTTTAGACCTACTGCGGCTGCGATTTCTCCAGCAAACACCTTCTTAACTTCTTCACGCTTGTCAGCCTGTAGACGTACGATACGTCCTAGTCTCTCTTTCTTTCCTGTAGTTGAGTTGTAGATGTATGTACCAGACTCAATTGTTCCAGAATACACACGGAAGAATGTTAATTGTCCTACGAATGGATCGTTTTGTAATTTAAATGCTAGTGCTGCAAATGGCTCTTCGTCTGAAGGACCACGGAATATCTCCTCTCCTGTGTTTGGATCTGTTCCCTTAACAGCCTTAATATCTGTAGGAGCTGGTAGGTAATCAACAACCGCATCTAGAACTAGCTGAACTCCAACGTTCTTTAGAGCTGATCCTGTGAATACTGGGAACATCTTGTTGTCGATAACTAGTTTTCTGATTTCTGTCTTAAGCACATCAACTGGTATCTCCTTTCCATCCAGATACTGCTGCATTAGAACATCGTTATGCTCAACAGCCTTCTCTACTAGTTCTGCATGATACTTCTTAGCATCTGCAAGAAGATTCTCAGGAATTTCTTTTTCGATTATGTTAATACCCTTCTCTCCATCGAAGAAGTATGCCTTCATCTTTAGAAGATCTACTACTCCCTCATGATCCCCTTCTGTTCCAATTGGAATTTGGAATCTTACAGCCTTCTTGTTTAGTCTCTCTAGAATTGATGCATATGATTTCTCAAATGATGCTCCCATTCTGTCCATCTTATTGATGAAACATAGACGAGGCACATTACTTTCATCTGCATATCTCCAGTTTGTCTCTGACTGTGGCTCTACTCCGGCTACTCCGTCGAATACTACAACGGCTCCGTCTAGAACACGTAGCGAACGCTTTACCTCCACTGTAAAGTCGATGTGTCCTGGAGTGTCGATAACGTTAAAACGAACCTTCTTTGAAGTATCTGTCTTTGGCATGTATGAAGGATTCCAAAAACAAGTAATAGCAGCTGCAGTAATTGTAATACCACGCTCTCTCTCCTGTTCCATCCAGTCAGTAGTTGTTTCTCCATCATGTACCTCTCCAATCTTATGGATCATACCTGTGTAGTACAGAATACGCTCTGATGTAGTTGTTTTACCTGCATCAATGTGGGCGATGATACCGAAATTACGAACTTTTTCTAGTGGATAGTCTCTTTGCATAAATTAAATTGTGAATTAAATAATAAAGATCAAATTAAAACAAAACTACCAAGCAAAGTGAGCGAATGCCTTGTTTGCCTCTGCCATCTTGTGTGTGTTTTCTCTCTTCTTTACTGCCTCTCCTTCGTTCTTAGATGCTGCAAATATTTCTTCTGCTAGCTTCTCTGCCATTGGCTTACCCTTCTTTGAACGAGCAGCTAGAACTATCCACTTCATTGATAGGGCTCTCTGTCTTTCTGGACGAACTTCACGAGGAACTTGATAGTTAGCACCTCCAACACGTCTAGCACGTACTTCCATTGCTGGCATAGTGTTCTTTAGTGCTGTCTCGAATACCTCAAGAGCGTTATCTGTCTTTGCCTTCTCCTTTATTATCTCAAAACAATCGTATACCACCTTTCTTGCTGTAGCCTTCTTTCCTGAGTCCATTACATAGTTAATTAGCTTTGAAACCTTTACGGATTCAAAAACAGGTTCAGGTTTTAATGGATGCTTGTTCTTTATTCTTCTTCTCATATTGATATTTTAATATTTTAGTAATTTAACATTAAACCTTTGCTGCCTTTGGTTTCTTGTTTCCGTATTGACTTCGACCCTTTCTTCTCTTCTCTACTCCAGCTGCATCTAGAACTCCACGAACAACTGTATATCTTAGTCCTACGTCCTTTACACGTCCTCCTCTTAGTAGAACCACTGAGTGTTCCTGTAGGTTGTGTCCTTCTCCTGGGATGTATGCTGTAACTTCAAGACCATTTGATAGTCTTACACGGGCAATCTTTCGGATAGCTGAGTTAGGCTTCTTAGGTGTCTTTGTTGTTACCTTTATACAAACTCCTCTCTTAAATGGAGATGGAAAGAAGCTAGGACGGTTTTCAATACTATTGAAAGTTCGTGTCAAAGCTACTGACTTTGTCTTTCTGATAAACTTCTTACGATTCTTACGTACAAGCTGATTAATTGTTGGCATTCTTAAATGTTATTTATTTAAAACTTAATAATTGACCCAAATATGTCTAGAGTTGATTGTTTTCACCGAGCGGTTACTCACCTCTATACGTTTTTGGACGTGGGGTTACTCTATCACAAATATGGGAAAAGGCAATTAAAACGCTATTCCCGTAATCAGTTTGAATATATATGGTATAACCGGAGCTACTAGTTCCCAAACAAAGAAGACAACGAACAAGAACAATACAATTGAGTATCTCTCTATCCCTTCCCTTATCCAAATCAACTTTCTAGGTAGTAGTGCAAACAAAACTTTTGATCCATCAAGCGGTGGTAATGGAATCATATTAAATACTGCAAGAACTATATTGATGATAATTACATAAGTAGATATGTATATAAATGAATCAGATAGTGATGGACCTAGGATACGGATAATGAGACCAAATGTGATAGCTATGACAATATTAGATACTGGGCCAGCGATAGCTATAGCCAACTCTCCCCATCTTTTGTTCTTTACGTTATATGGATTCCATTGTACAGGTTTAGCCCATCCGAATGTAAATCCAGCTAATGAAGTTAAGACTGGCACTATGAAGGAACCAAATAGTTCTAGATGTTTAAGTGGATTTAGGGTCAATCTCCCCTGTAGCCTAGGGGTAGGATCACCCAAAAGGTCAGCCATGTAACCATGTGAAAGTTCATGTACTACAACCGACATTATTAGTATAGCTATTTGAAAAATGAAGATTGAATCGTCCATAGCACTTGCTTAATATATTTATTATGATAGCATACTATCACTATGGCTAAAGCTTGCGCAATAACAAAAAGAAGTTCAATGATAGCTGGCGGATATTCAAACGCTACACGTGCTACTCAATTTAACCCTACAGGAATGGTACGTAAGTACGTTAATCTTCAGAAAAAGAAGATCTATGTTCCTGAACTTAAGAAATCATTTGTTCTTAACGTTTCTACAAGAGCTCTAAAGACAATACAGAAGAGAGGAGCATTTATTACCCTAAAGAAGGCAGGAATTATATAGTCATCTACTCCAGAAAAATCCATCCGAAACAAATCGGATGGATTTTTCTTTTGTGGTAAATATGTATTTAGGCTTAATAACATCAACAAGATTCTGTGATAGCTTAGATGATATACCACTGTTGTATAGCTCCAGTACCGTATCCTTGCCATCATCCTCCATACTCTTAGCAATACTGTTCTGTATTGTTTTGGATAGGTTACCGAGAAGAAATATATCTGTATTACCATATGTAATGCATATCCCTAGTTCTGGTAGGCTCGTTTTGTTGAACTTGAATTTTGGATCAGGGAAAAGCACTTTAAGTGTTGTACTTGCGATATCAAACGTATCCCCTTTCTCTATATATCGAATATGTATTTTCTTCTTCTCAACCACCTTCATTAGTTGAGTGAGTACAGTACTTGTAGCCATGTACTTAGACCTGATTACTTCTCCAACTTCATATCTTTCTAGTATCTCAATCAATCCCCCAATCTGTGCTGGTGTAGCACTTGGTATAACGACATAATCTATTCTTCTCGAATATACTGGCATCACTTTAGTTATCTCAGATATAGTTGCTGAGTTCTGTCCCCCACCATATAGTATCGTCTTGTTGTCTGGAGTACGTATAAATATAGTTCTACCTCGATTAAGGCTGAAGAAATTTACTTCCAACCTACTCTCTCTAAACTCCCACCTGTATACGTATATACATATTGAACATATTAGGATACTAGATATTACTATGTAAATTTGTATTTTTCTTTTCATGATAGAATATTGATATGAAAAAATTTAATGAAATACAGTTTAATATCGGAGAACTAAAAGGAATTTCTAAAAAGACTATTGAAGAACATCTAAAGCTATACTCTGGGTATGTAAACAATCTAAATACAATACATGAGATAGTTGAGAATCAAACCAATCCAGAATATGCACGTAGAGAGTCATACAGAAGACAAGGTTTTGAATTCGGTGGTATGAGAAATCATGAAATATATTTTTCTTTACTTGAAGGAGGATACAAGGCATTACCAGAAGACTCAGAGCTATACGAGAAAATTGAAGAATTCGCAGGATCATTTGATGCATTCATTACTATCTTTAAGAATCTAGCAATGACTCGTGGTATTGGATGGGCTATGCTTGGGTATGACAGAAAGACAGATAGACTGATTCAGTACTGGGTAGATGAGCAACACATGGGACACCTTCCAGAAGTTAGTATCATACTTGCTCTTGATATGTGGGAACACTCATATGTTATGGACTACGCACCATCAGGTAAGAAGAACTATGTTGAGGATTTCTTCTTGAATGTAAATTGGGAGAAAGCTTTAGGTAACTTCATTAGTACTACGAAGTAGCTAGAATAGAATCCAGTAACGATCCAGAATGAGAACTTGGGTATATTAATGGCTGCAAATGGTAGTTTTGCAAACGCTTTTACCATAAAGAGTTCGTAAGAGAGCAATACGAATGATATCCAAGCGAATACCTTCGAAATTGATATTGATACAAAGCCAAATATACCAGCAAGAGTTACGAACAACATTGTGAGAGGAATAATTGGTAATACCAATATATTCACCACTATCCCTATGATAGATAACTGCCCCATCATGTACAGAATGTATGGTGATACGAATATTTGTGTAGCTAAGGTAGATGCTACCAATCCACGGATACCGAATCTCTCTGTAATGAACTGAATCCTCTTCTCTATCGGTGAGGATAGCAGAATGAGACCAAGTGTTGCTAGAAATGACAATTGGAATGATGGATCGTATAGAAGTATGTATGGGTTTTGTATGAGCATTAGTATTCCCGCAACAAACAATGCCTTACCAACGTTATAGTCCTTCCTAAGGAGACTAGCGAGTATGGCAATGGAAGCCATGATGCATGAACGTACTACAGTCGCTCCCCCACCAACAAGAACTCCGAAGGCAACAATTCCCAGACCTCCCAAACTAATACCAATACCTCTTGGAAGAAAAGAGAGTATTCTTCTAATGGAATCTGCAACAATAGTTATGTTGTATCCTGACAATACAACGATATGTATAAGTCCAACTTTTCTAAAGTCATCTATTAGATCCTTACCGAGAGCACTCTTCTCTCCAACAACCAAACCTCCAGCCAATGCTGCATGTGGTTCTCCCAATACTCTCTTAAGGTTATACAGAAAACCCTGCTTAAGCTTATACAACCCACTTGTAATATATCCTCCCGTACTTACACCAACGTTCTCTATAACTGGTTTCCTAATTTCAAAATATATACCATCTTTCAGAAGAAAGTTAATGTAGTCGAATGTTCTTCCTCCATTACTCTTGAAGTTAAATGGTGCTATTGCCTTACCGACAAGTTTCAATCTCTGCCCGTATTGATAATCCAAGTATCTATCGACCGATACCTTGATAAATATATTTACCTTATCACCATCTATACTTATAGACCTCAAAGTAAATACCTTAGTGAAGTCTTTAACTATAGGTTCATTATCTATTACACCATATATTTCCACAGTCTTACCTACATACTTCGCAACGATCTCTTCCCTATTATCACTATGGAATACATACCAAAATCTAAATATTAAAATACATATTAGTGTAATTATAATTATTAAATTTATCTTTTGGTTTGTATTCACCTAAACACAATACCAAACCGAGATGAAATCCGTATAAAATTTTGATAAAATCCGAATGAAATTTTCATTCGGATTTTATCTGTATCTAATTACTTCCCTGAAACTCCCCTATAATCTCCTTTTCATTCTCACTTGATATCGATTTCTTAAACCTTGCCTTCTTGCCCTTTACTCTTGCTTCACATTCTGCCCAAGTCTTATGTATCTCAATCTTTCCGTCTACCATACTGACATATGAGTATGCCGTAGCTTTAGAATGACTTTTCTTTGATACTTTCTCGGTTACGTTTGATAGGTCTAGAATGTTTTGTGTGTGATATGTAGAGAAAGGACCATTATATAGTTCTGTTGGATCATTATCAGCAAAAGATGTTGCTATAACATCACATCTTTCATTTCCCAATACTCCAGAGTGTCCTCCAACATAGTTCCATGATATCTTCTTACCTTCACTTGCACTAACAAGCTTCTGCCACAAATCCCTATTAGAAACCTCTTCTTTTGTCTTTGTGACCCAACCATTACGTATCCATCCACTTACCCATTTTGTAATTCCATTGATTACATATGATGAATCTGTGTTTAGAGTTATATCTTCACTTGAAGCTACTGATGATAGGCCTTGTATGGCTGCCATAAGTTCCATTCTGTTATTTGTAGTATTGTCTTCTCTTCCTCCGAGTTCTATAACTGAATCTTTAGTTACAACAACACTACCCCAACCTCCTCTTCCTGGGTTTCCTCTGGATGCTCCGTCTGTAAAGATTGTTATCATTCGACTATTATATCAACAATTCTTAATCTTAGCTCTGGCCTCCCTCTAAACATAGATTTCTCCATACAAGCAACAAGATCTATTGCATTCCCCACCTTTAGGTTATCTCCATCTATATTCTTAAACGTATTTATATCCATGAAGAATCCTATTGCATTAACAATACTTCCATTATCCTTCTTAAACTGTATCTCTAGATGATTCTTCTCTTTACCAAATTCTTTTATATTACTTATCACTATATTTCTAAATATGAATAGGGGTTTTTTATTCCCTGTACCAAATGGTGCAAGCCTATCTATTGCATTGTATGTAGTCCAATTAATATTCTCTAATGTTAATTCCATGTCTATATACTTAACTTCAGCTATGACATCTTCTTGTGCTAAGAGTTTAAATCCTTCATTTAACCTATCATCTAAATGATGTATATCATCATTAGATACTGAGAATCCTCCGGATGCACTATGTCCACCATATTGCATCATTGTTCCCTGTGGCGCTCTCTTCATTATGTCTACAACACTTACTGTCCCTCCAGATCTACATGATCCCTTTATAACCCCATCTCCATCTCTTCCCCAGAGGAATGCTGGTTTTCCGTATTCTTCAGCTAAGCTATTAGCTACCAGACCAAGTAGTGACGGTCTCCATTCTGGATTACCTATAACTATTACATTTCTTGGATCATTACTATGTCTTTCATTAATTACCTTTTTTATCTCCTTCACTAGTCCTGCCACCTTAGTCTTTCTCTCTGTATTTATTCCATCTAAATGTTTTACATATTCATGAGCTTCTATATCATCATTTGTAGAGAGTAGTTTAAATGCATCCATAGGTACACCCATTCTTGATGCCGCATTAATTCTTGGTGTAATCATAAACCCAATATCATCCTCCGTTAGATATCTCTGATCTATCTTTAAGTGATTAAGTAGTCTAACTAATCCTTTTCTCGGACTAATCTTTAATACCTTTAATCCATAATGTGCCAACGCTCTGTTCTCTCCTACTAGTGGGACCATGTCGGATAGTGTTGCAAGTCCTACCATATCAAGTAGCCACTTCTCATGTCCTTCCTTCAGATCAAATCTCTTAACCTTAAGTATTGCTTGTATTAATTTAAACCCTACTCCCGATCCACATAGTATCTTCTCTGGATAGTTACAATCCTTCTGCTTATGATCAACTATTGCGTATGCTTTTGGTAATTCATCATGTGGTTCGTGGTGATCTGTAACTATTACATCTATACCTCCGTCTGTTGCCATATTCACTGCCTCTACATCTGATATACCGCAATCAAGAGTGATTAATACATTAACTCCTTGTTTAATGAACTCCCCCACTGCATCAGTATTGAGTCCGAATCCTTCATCGTGTCTATGTGGTATATAGTTTGTGAAGTTATCAAAATTAAGTTTCTTTAGGAAATCATGAAATACCACTCCGGCAGGTATACCGTCTGCATCGTAGTCGCTGTAAATAACTATTTTTTCTTTGTTCTCAATTGCTTTAACTATTCTTTCTGCGGCCTTCTTGGCATCTTTCAAGAGGAATGGATCGTGTATATGTGTATCGTAATTGGGATTGAGGAAATTGTTCTTCTCTTCTAGAGTTTTGATTCCTCTATGGAATAACAAATTGTCTACAATGTCTCCATCTATTCTCTCTCTTACTGAGTATTTGGGCATGGAGGTAAGTATATCATTATATATACCGCTGGCTTATATAGCCTAATGATATATAATATTTTTATGGAAAACTGTATATTTTGTAAAATAGTTAAAAGAGAGATACCAGCTCATATAGTATATGAAGATACTGACTTTATTGCTTTTCTAGATATCAATCCCCAATCTCCAGGACATGTTCAGGTTATACCCAAACAGCATCATAGATGGGTATGGGATGTTCCTGAGACATCTAAATACTTTGAAGTTGCTAAGCGGATTGCACTAGCACAAAGAAAAGCATTTAATACTGATTTCATCCTTAGCCGTATCGTTGGAGATGAAGTACATCATGCTCATATATGGGTGTTTCCTAATAGAGAGGTTGTTGGTGACAAGAAGGATTTTGAGGGGAATGCGAGAAGTATTGTGGAGAATTTATAACACAGATTTACCCATCGCCTCTATCCCCGGTAATGTACCCTTTGCTAGATAATCAAGCATCGCTCCTCCTCCGGTAGAAACAAATGTAAATGAATCCTCAAGTTGTAACTCTGCAATTACTGCTAGAGTATCCCCACCTCCTACTATTGTCTTCACCCCTCTCTTTGTAGCTTCAGCTAGCATTCTTGATACCTCCAATGTAGGTCCTTTGTAACCTAGCTCATATGCACCCAATGGTCCGTTCCACAATACAAACTTTGCTTTGTTAATTTCTTCTTGCAGCATCTCTACAGTCTTCTCTCCCACATCCATAATTGCAGTACCTTTAAGTACTGTATCTCTTGGTAACAAAATCTTTTCATTATTCAAATACTTACTTAGATCCATCCTATTCTCAGAAACCAATGAATCCCCTATATCCACTCCCTTCTCTCTTAGGAAATCATTAGCTAATGCTCCACCAACAAACATAGTATCAACTGAGTCTATGAATCTATCTACTAATGGAATCTTAGTCTCAAACTTAGCTCCTCCTAGAATGAAGAGAAATGGATGATCTGGTCTGAATGCTAGACTTAAATGCTTTATCTCTTCCTCGAACTGAAAACCAACATAACTTGGTATGTATTCTGTTATGGCACATACAGATGCATGCTCTCTATGTGATACTGAGAATGCTTCGTTAACATATATATCTGCAAGTGATGCTAGTTCTTTAGCAAACTGTTTGTCATTCTTCTTCTCACCATCGTTTACACGTAAGTTCTCAAGTAGGATGATTCTCTCACTACTACCTAATACCTTTTTGTAATTCTTTTCGAAATAGCAATTGATACCTAGAGTATTAAAATGTTTAGCAACAGGCTCTAGTGTAGGATCGTCCTTTGTCTCTATGTGACTTACGAGTATGATATTTGCTCCCCCATCGTATAGGTACTTAATTAGAGGTATTGATTTACGTATTCTAAAATCATCTACTATACGACCATACTCTACAGGTACATTTAGATCCAATCTAACCAGGACCTTAACTCCATTTAAATTCTCTACTTCTTTTATACTTTTCATATTAGGCAATATCTACAGTTTTTAATAATTCTACGAAACTTGGAGGATTAACACTCTCACGTCCGATTAATAGTCCATCTATCTGACCCTTCTCAAATATCTCTAATGCATTTCTAAAGTTTACAGATCCACCGTAAAGTATTGGAGTAGATACAGCTAGATCGTGACCATATATATCTGAGAGTACTTTCTTGATAAATATTGATGTCTCATATATCTCTGAAGAATTCATTGCTTCCTTTGCCCCTATAGCCCATATTGGTTCATAAGCTACAATTAACTTATCAATATTCTTCTTGTTTACCTTGTTCAATGAGTTCTTTATCTGCTCCTTAAGAAACTCTAGATGACTACCGTCCTCATTTCTCTCCTTCTCCCCAATACACAATATTGGAGTAATATCCTGATCAAGTAGAGCTTGCACCTTAATTGAGATAGCTTCATCAGTCTCACCCATCTTCCTTCTCTCAGAATGACCAACGATAACATGTGATACTCCTAGATCCTTAAGCATTAGTGGACTTACTTCACCTGTGAATGATCCTTGTCCTTCCCCATTAACATTCTGTGCGCCTATAGATACAGACGACACTGTCTTCATCAAACTCGGTATGTATACAAACGGAGGACAGACGATAACCTTAACTGAATTAAGCTTATCAGCTGTATTTTTTGTAGTTTTAAATAGCTTTTTTGCCATTTCTAGCGAAATCGGGTTCATCTTCCAGTTACCAACTATTATTCTTTTTTTCATGAAGCTATTATATCACGACTATTTAACCTCTTCCCATGACAGTGTGATGTATTGATTAGATGTTAGAGGAAAGCTAGGTGGTGGTGAATATAGCAGGTTTCCATCATATATAATTTCACGAATTGTATACCCCGAACTTACAGAAGATGCGCTTCCCCATGCAAAACCGTATCTCTTGTTGGTTCCAATCATTCCATATAGCGTTAACCTATTCTCCCTGTGTGTGGATCCACAGTTACTTGAGTAAAAATACCTACCAACGCGACCATTCTGAGCTATCAAGGCAGCATCAATTCTGAGATTCTCATTTGCATCAGGATCATTGTATAGCCCGGTTGTAATATTACCCTGTGCAATTAGTGCAACTGCATCCTGTCCATCGTAGTTGGTGTATAGCAGATCATCGTTAATGATAATATTCTTCCAAGTAGAGGCACTGTCTGGAAACCTTCCTGCAGCTATAGTCACTCTTGCAGAATTAACGTCGCCATCAACCCATACATGATCTTCAACGAAGATTATACCGTTTGCTGGTAATGGATAGTTCTGTAGAAATGTCTGTGCTCCTCCAGTGTTATTTATACTCCACACTCCCCACCCTGTCTCATTCTGTGAGTTAGTACAATTGTTTGGAGCAGATCTAAGTGAATTAACTCTGTATATATCAAATGTATCATTTGTCTTAAGTACAATGCGATATCCTTGTGCACCTGATGCTGCAAAATATCTTCCTCCTGATATGGCATTGGCCTTCATTAGCGAGAGATCTGTTGTAATACCTGTAAAATCAACTACTGCGACCGGGAACCGTCGTCCAGCCATAAATACATCAGGTCTGTTTGGTACAGTAATTGGCGGAGTTGTATCATTGTTTAACTCAGAAGGGCTACGTGTTGTATATACCCCAAACTGATTCCAGGTACTACTTTGATCTGTATCTATGTACTTTGTCTTAGCGCTCGTAATTATGTTATGTGCTAGTCCATCGAATCGGATTCCATCATTTGAATGTATAGGGCCGAATACCTCAGTACCTACTCCGAAATTCATAATATCGTTTGCCACAACTGCATACTTTGCAAATGACGGTATGGCAAGAGATACCTGTATTGTTCTAGATACAGATGGATCTGATATTACTGTTCCTTTTGACTTTATCTTAATCAAGGTAGAGCCAATCAGTGGTGGAGTGATGGTTAAAGCGAATTGACCAATAACATTTCCATCCTTATCCTCAAAGTCATGTATAAATGGACCATTTGTAGTAGTTGCATTACCATCCTTGTAGTCATTTGATGCATGAGCCAAGTGCCATCTGTAGTAATCAATTCCTGCTTCGGCAATCTGCATTGCCTGCTCTCTTGCAGTTAGTTGTCTAGTACTCTTAAGCATTGTGCCTCCCCAATTAACTAGAGCTGAGGTAACAACCATAGCTATGACTCCAAAGACCAGAACGTTTACTAAAATAAATCCTTTTTTCATATTATAAATTATCTTTTAAATTTCTAAAATTTACTTGTGTTGTGTACGTCCTTACCACTGGAGACCTATTAGGGTCAGCATCGATCATTAGATTGATCTTTACCAAGTGAGCATTTGTTACTGTTACTGGTTGTGTAAGTGGACTACTAGTTCCTGCATAATTGCTGTCATAGTATTCAAATAGCGGAGAGGATGTAGCATTCTTTACATTGTATGCAAGAATACTAGTTGTCTCATTAGCTATGTTGTATGTAAGTGGGTTGCCACTTGGCTTTATACTCCCCTTCCTTAGAGTAGTAGTGGCTATGTAGTATCTTATTTTTTCTTTTAGTCCATCTGCATCTGTATCACTGAAGAATGCAATGGTATTTGTTGCAGCTGTTTGTATTGCAAATGATCCATCATTCCCTGGTGATGCCATCCTTAATTCTCGAACCATAACTCTAAGTACATTTCTTGCATCCTGTGCACTTGTTAATGAATCTTGTGAGTATTTGTTATTAACAAACACATTTCTCTGAAAGCCCCCTACTGCAACCATGATAATACCAAGTATTGCGACCACGACTACAATCTCAGCTAATGTAAATCCATTTTTAATATTAGTTCTCATATTATGGTGTAAGTATTATCTCATTCTCTTGCCATGATGACGATACATCTATATCTGATTCAGCTGTTATATATCCATCTTTTATGACTTCAACATGGTAAGTACCTAATGTTAGTCCTGAGAATATTACCTGTCCTCCAGGTGCGCATGATGAGGTAACTGTAAAAGCTACATCTGATATGTTAGGAGTTGTTGTAGTGCTTTGTGATGATAGGAATATCTTGTATCGCGCATATCTATCTCCGTTATGTACTTGGGAGATTACAGAATTGGGTGAGGTATAGTATGTACTCGATGTTCCATCTGGTCCCTTATACGCCCAAGTTGTAGTTGATGATGTTGCATTGGTTGCAAACTGAAACCTCACACTACCTGTTCCCGCATTTACAGGCTGATCATTTGGCTTCCAGATTAGGTTATAGAAATTACTTGTATATCCAGTATCAATTGTTGATGACTCTATTACACCACTTGCATTATATTCTCCGAATGCATTCTTTAACTTAATCTCTCCACTTGGATTATTTACATCGATATTACCATCATCAGAGAAATATCTTGTCTTATCGCTATACAATATCTGTCCCTCTCCCCCAGACCAGTTAGTCTGATTGATATACCCTCTGCCAGTAATCTGCGTCTCATCAAACACACCTCTTGTTAAGCGTACCTCCGCATCAGTTATTGGTAATTGAGTAGCTCCATCCTTTACGGTTATAAGTAGGCTATTAGTGTTCTTCGGAGACACAATCATACTTATATTCTGATTAGTATTTGGTCCTACACCTATTGGATTAAGTGGATTCAGACCAATAATATCGTAAGTACCATCTATACCAGTTATTGTGTAAGAATCCCATTCTATACCTGAACTTGAGTACATACCTGAAGCATTAGTAATTAGATTCTCAGAATACTTTGGTATATTAACTCCTATATTCTTCTCTCCTGATAGCGTGAAGTCCATACTAGGTATTGCTACGCACTCTGGTGTTACACTTGATATTGTTATTGATGACAATCTATCTATTGAAAAACTAATTTGAGTTAGTTGTTGGATGATAACGGTAGCATGTGGTTTAGTTGGACTTGGGTTACCTACAGAGACTGCATATGTCCTATCAGTTGAGTATCCATCCTTTGTTACAGTTATTTGATACCCATCTGTACTCGGTGGTGCATCAACCACCTGAAGTAGCCCATCGTTATCTGTTACATCATCTATCAATATATTCGGAATAACACTGGTGTTTACAATACGTACATCCGCTCCCGGTACTGGTACTCCATTTGAGTCAAATACTTTGACGAATAGCGCTCCGTTTGTTGATGCTGTCTCTAGATTCTTAGGTGCTACTCTTGTTGTTAGAGATATTGGAGTGAAGTTCTTACACAAAGGACAATCTATCTCTACTTCTACCAATTTGTTATCAGCTGGTGATAGGTCATTTGTTGTACTCCCTATCTGTCCATCGAAAGGTAAATCTACATTTCTGATAGTTGTAGTTACGACAAATGATATATTACTTCTTGTTAAGTTCTGTATATGTGGAATCTTTCCATTTGGAACCCCTCCGACAATACCAACATCTGAGTATGATAGGTTACGAACTATCTCGAATTGTTCGTTAGCTAGATTCAATGCAATTATCTTGTACTGATTCTGATTTATTAATGTAAACAATCCAAGATATGCTTGATAGCTTGCTGTAGCTATCACAAGGAATACTCCTACAGAGACAACTGTCTCTATTAGTGTAAATCCTCTTTTTTTAAAAGAATTGAACATTATATTACATTGACCAATGAATACATTGGTGAAATCATGGCTATAGCAAAGAATCCTACTGCAGCACCGATAAATACCATTAGGAATGGTTCTATTATCGTAGACATATCCTTAGTCTTTTGATCTACGTCATCTTCGTAGTAAACAGCTACTCCAAGTAGCATTTCTCCCATCTTACCTGTCTCCTCCCCTACGCTTATCATCTCTCCAAGAAATATTGGGTAGAATTTTTCGTTCTCAGTAAATATCTTTGATATAGGATCTCCCTTCTCGATTGCTTGCTGTACTTCATCTAGTATCGCTTTATAGTGCACGTTTTGTATAACATCCTTAGTTATTCTGACTGACTCCACTACATCTACTCCTGAAGTTAGTAGTGATGCTAGTGTTCTTGCTGTTCTTGCAGCATTAACTTCCTTTATTAGATTTCCAAATACCGGAATCTTAAGAACATAGTAGTGTATTAAACTCTTACCCTTTGCAGTCTTTGATACAAAATATATTAGTGCCGCTAAAGCAATTAATATCAGTAGCACTAGTAGTCCATGATCACGAAGTGCATTACTTACAAACAATACTAGTTTAGTTGATGCTGGTAGCTCAACCTTAAGCTCTGTAAATGTCTTCATTAGAGTAGGTACAATGAAGGTAAGCATAAGTACAGTAACTGTAATC
>JBIIIW010000031.1:0-3270 GCA_044234345.1 Minisyncoccia bacterium | reverse complement strand
TATTAAACCTACCACATCAACAAATATAGAACTGAATAAGGCTGACAAGGTTCAGGTCTATATAAACGTAATTGATAAGGACGGATTACCATTCAAACCAGATAATGTTGAATGGTACTATCCTACAGTTAATGGTGGGGCTGATCAATATCCAGCTAACTGTTCGAACACGGGATGTACTCGTTGGTCAGTTATAGGAGCAACAAGTTCTAAAATATATGTGACTGCAAGCTATAGAGTGCCATCACATCCGGATGCGGCATGTTTTAGCCTAGCCTACGACGCAAAACCAGTTCAGCTATCTTCAATTCCTGCAGAGGTTACTCTTAAAATGGAGCCAGAGAAGTGGTGCTATTAAGATCATATCGCTACATAATATACACACCTCTTCTAAGATATTAAGGTATGGATAGGGCTAATATAACAGTAAATAATTTCACTATGATATTAAAATGGCATATTTACGAAATTCAGAGTACTTCCGACACATTACACGGAATAAAGTTGAGGGGGCGAATACGAAAATTCACTATCGATAACAATATTACATGTCTTGCAGAGAATGCATCTGATAAGGACAATACAGTACGTTTTGCTCTACTAAATGATATTAATCCGGATAGCGTTATTGAATACATTAAAATGATTTGTCCTAACGCATCGGTTACTAAAGTGCTAGATACAGTAGAAAATCCTGTACTATCAAAACTCAAGGTAAATGATACATCACGCTACCTAGCGGTATGATATAATCTATACAATTAATTAATATAAAATATATGTTTACAATAATTTCACTTGCAGTATTCGGTGCAATAATAGCAGCTGTAGTAGGTACAGTATGGTATTCAGATAAGACCCCTATGGGTAGACTACATATGAAGTATCTAGGTTTCGACAAGTTAAATGAAGAAGAAAAGAAAAAGAATATAGAGGAAGCTAAGCCTAAGATGTTCAAGATGTACTTAGCTCAGATGTTGCTATCATTCCTAACAGCTTTCGCTGTAGTACTAGGTACAGGAATACTTTGGAGTAATTGTGACAGAAGTATTGCATGGAAGAAGTTCTTCTCAGATATATCATCTAATCTAGTAACACTATTACTAACCGCTCTACTAGCTAGTCTGTTCATATAATGAGTCTAGAGACTAAGGTAGGTGTAGCCGTAATGATAGTTAAAGACGGCAAAGTACTACTAGGTAAGAGAAAAACTAGTCATGGAGCAGGAGAATATTCATTTCCAGGTGGACATTTGGAATATATGGAATCATTTAGTAATTGTGTAATTAGAGAGACTAGAGAAGAATGTGGAATCGAAATACAAAACATTAAGTTTCTACTTGTAGCCAACCTAACTCAGTACGCACCTAAACACTATTGCAACGTTTGCCTGATAGCAGATTGGAAGGATGGAGAAGTAAAGCTGTTAGAACCAGACAGATACGAGTCATGGGATTGGTATGACATTGATAGCTTACCATCACCGCTATTTGCATCAGTTCCGTTTATGATAGAATCATACAAAACTGGCAAAAACTATTATGACTCAAACTAACATTCCTGAATTCGGGATAAAGAGGGACAATGAAGAGCGAAGAGATGGAGGATGTGCTGTTGTGTATGATCCTGAAACTAAACAATTTGCAGTAGGTAAACAGACTATAGATGGACTATACAGGCTATTCTCTGGAGGTGTAGATAGTAATGAAGATATACAGCAAGGAGTACTTAGAGAAGTGGTCGAAGAGAGTGGACTAACCGATTTTAAATATGTAGAGAAGATAGCAGAAGCATATACCCACTACCATAACAATCTAAAGAATGTTAATAGGGTGGCGCTTGCTACATGCTTTCTTGTAATACTTGGAAGTAGAAACACGATACCAGTAAAGTTAGAAGAACATGAAGAGTTTATATTACATTTTACAGACTCTAAAGATGTACTTGCAAACTGGGATACCAGAAACATAAACAAAGATTATGATCACTGGATATACTTCTTCAACAAATCAATTGATCGCATCAAAGAACTAGGATATGATAAATAGATATATGACAAAAATAATTATTGCAGTTTTAATAGCAGCAGTTGTCGCAACAGGAGGATACTATGCTTTCAAGAAGAGTGACAGTGTTGTAGTTACAGAAGAGACAGTATCAACAACAACTCCAGAAACATCAGGAAAGAAAATGGCATTCTCAGAGTTTGTAAAACAAGGAGGAGCATACAAGTGTACAGTAAACCAAAGTGTAAACAATATAGATACAGTAGGAACAACATACATTAACAAGGGAATGATACGAGGAGAGTACAACACTAAGGTTCAAAACCTAAGTGTAGATACAACACTAATTGTTAGAGACGGATACTCATACACATGGACATCAATGCTTCCAAACATGGGTTACAAGGCTAAGGTAGCAGATCAAAAGGAAGTTAATACAGATACACCAAAGAGTGCAACATACTCATTTAATTCAGAGCAGATAGGGGATTACGATTGTAAAGATTGGACAGTAGATGAGACAAAGTTTGCAATACCGGCAGGAGTTACATTTAGTGAGGTATAGGTAATAGATATACCAGAAAAGCACCGTAAACTCGGTGCTTTTCTTTTTGTCTCATAAACTGTATATTTATTCCATGAAAAAAGACTACGTAGTCATCCTCTTCTATAAGTTCATAGATATAGAAAACCCTAAGGAACTAGCAGATGCACATAAACTAAAATGTGCAGAATTGAATATTAAAGGAAGAATGCTAATAGCAGAGGAAGGTATCAATGGAACATTTGAAGGAGAAAGAGAGAACATAGAGAAATACAAACAATACATAAAGAGTGACCCTAGATTCTCTGATATGTTAATTAAGGAAAGTGAGGGAAATGGAAATGCATTCCCAAAGATCAAGATAAAGGTAAGAGATGAAGTGGTAACTCTGGGTGCAGGGAGATTCGATGTAAAGAACGAGACTGCACAAGAGCTATCACCAAAGGAACTAGAGCAATGGTATGCAAACGATGAAGATTTTGTAGTTCTAGATCTACGAAACGATTATGAAATAGCGAGTGGAAGATTTGATAAGACAATAGATCCGAAGCTAGAGAACTTCAGAGATCTACCTAAGAAATTAAAGGAATTAGATAGCCTTAAGAAGAAGAAAGTACTTACAGTATGTACTGGAGGTATACGTTGTGAGAAAGCTACATGTTTGCTTAAGAGAGAAGGATTTGAGAATGTATACCAACTTAAGGATGGCATACATACATA
>JBIIIW010000030.1:0-3421 GCA_044234345.1 Minisyncoccia bacterium | reverse complement strand
GGTGAAGTATTGAGGGTTATAAAACGAGCTCGTGACTCATTCGTATGTCAGATCGATAGTAAGGAAGGAGTACTTACTGCATACCCTGATGACAAGAAGGCTTATGCTTCAATTAGACTTTCTGAAGCAGATAGAGCTCTAGTTAATATTGGTGACAAGGTATATGTAAAGATGAAGGAATGGACTGATCCTAAGGTTAACCCTGAGGGTAGTATAATTAGAATTCTTGGAAGAAAGGGTAATAACAATGTAGAGATGGAGTCTATAGTTCTTGAGAAAGGATTTGAGATTAACTTCCCTCCTGAAGTTGAACAGGAAGCAGATGAGATCGAGAAGAACAAGAGTGTAGATATAGCTAATGAGATACCCAAGAGAACTGATTTTAGAAATACATTAACATTCACCATCGACCCATTCGATGCAAAGGACTTTGATGATGCTATCTCATTTAAGGAACTAGGTAATGATACATATGAGATTGGAGTACACATTGCTGATGTATCTCATTATGTAGCTATTGGGTCTGCTCTTGATGTAGAGGCACTTAAGCGTGGTTGTTCAATATACTTGGTTGATAGGACAATACCTATGCTTCCAGAAGTCCTATCAAACGATGTATGTAGTCTTAACCCTCATGAAGACAAGCTTACATTCTCTGCTTGGTTTAAGCTCGATAGCAAGGGAGATGTTATAGAGAGAAACTTTGGTAAGACAATCATCAACTCTAATCACAGATTTACTTACGAAGACGCACAGGATGTACTTAATTCTAAGTCTGGTACCTACTTCAATGAACTTAACAAGCTAAACGAGATAGCTAAGATTCTACAGAAACAAAAATATGATAATGGTGCTATTGAGTTTGAACAAGAAGAAATTAAGTTTAAGTTAGATGAGAATGGTAAACCTATAGGTGTATACAAGAAAGAGAGACTAGATACTCATAAGCTTGTTGAGGAATACATGCTATTAGCTAATCGTGAGGTTGCTAAGTTCATTTTTGATGCAATTAAGGGTAAGGGAAAGAAGGATACTGGATCTATATACAGAATACATGATGTTCCTGATCAAGAGAGAATGTCTGATCTAGCTATTTTCGTTAAAGCTCTTGGGTATGATCTTAAGACTGATGCTGGAAAGGTTACTGCTAGAGACATAAAGTCATTACTGAAGCAAATACAAGGAACACAACATGAAGCTCTTATAAGTACTGCACTGATTCGTTCTATGCAGAAAGCGGTATATTCAACTAAGAACATTGGTCACTTCGGTCTTGCTTTCGATTTCTATACCCACTTCACTTCCCCAATCAGAAGATATCCAGATCTACTAATACAGAGAATTCTACAGAGACACCTTATGCATGATAGTTTTGGAGACAAGGAGATTGTTGAGTTCCAGCATATTGCAGAGACATCTACAGCTCGCGAGATAGATGCTGCTAGTGCAGAAAGAGAGAGTAAGAAGCTAAAGCAAGTTGAGTATATGAGTGACAAGGTGGGACAAAGCTTTGAAGGAACCATATCTGGTGTTACTGAATATGGATTATATGTTGAAGAAAAAGAGACTAAGTCTGAAGGAATGATTAATATTAGAAATATTGGTACTGATTTCTATGTATTCGACAAGAAGACATATTCAATTCTAGGACAAAAGTCTGGTAAGAGATTTACTCTGGGTGATCCTATTAAGTTTAAGGTTATTGGAGCTGATTTGGACAAGAAGACTTTGGATTTTGGGATGGTTTAGGTATTGATGTTAACTTGAGGTCACAGTTTGTGACCTCAAGTTGTATTTGAACCGGTTCCAAATTGGAACCGGTTCAAATGTTTATATAGGCCTATATTATAAGGAAGTGATCATAATATTTAGCAGAAATATATTACAATATGAGTTGACTTGGTGCAAAATGTGGAGCTTAATACACTAATATAGTAAAATTTTAATAATTATTGGATAAATTTTATAAAACGCCCTCGAGAAGTGTTTACATTTTCTCTTTTTCATCCCTTGTTCATAAAACAATGAGTTATCCACTTTCGCTATTCTTTTCATTTTATATAATTACTACTCATTAGACAAAATCTAATGAAAAACAAAAACTGCCTGTAAGCAGCTTATGTTTTGATTGAATTAAAAACTCAATATGCACGCGTGGTGGAATGGTATACACATTAGTTTTGAAAACTAACGTCCGGCTAAGGATATACGGGTTCAATCCCCGTCGCGTGCACAACAAAATTCTTAATTAATATATCTACCGTTACAGTATACTACTTATCACATAGATAAAGTCAAATATGTGTGGATAAATTTGAATATAGCCACAATAATAATAAGTAGTAAATAGCCCTACTTCGCCACCTGTACCGCTTCCTCTAACTGTATTGACAGTAGCTTAGATGCTCCATCTCCTCCCATAGTTACTCCATACAATACTCCTGCTCGAGACATTGTCTCTCTGTTATGAGTGATTAATATCAATTGTGAATACTTTGATAGGTTAGATATCATATCTCCATACTTTCTTGAATTAGCTTCATCTAGTGCTGCATCAGTCTCATCTAGAATAATAAATGGTGGTGGATTAACTTGTGATATTGCAAAGAGTAGAGCAATAGATGTTAATGCTCTCTCTCCTCCTGATAGCATCATTAGTCCTTTAACTTTCTTTCTTGGGAGATTCACATTTATCTCTATTCCCTCTTCTCCTTCTTCCTCTTCCATTAATTCTTCATCATTCAATATTCCTTCTATATCAGTATCTGATCTCTTCTTTCTCTTCTTCTCACGTATTACATTCAGTCCTGCTGTTCCTCCTCCAAACATTAATGAGAAGTAGTTTTGAAACTGTGCATTAATCTTTAGTATTCCTTCCTTAAACTCTATATCTAATCTTGCATCTAGATCTGCAATTAATGTATTTAGGTTATTCTTTGAAGATTCTAGATCTACTAACTCTTTAGCCAAGAAGTTATCCCTATCCTCCACCTCTTTGTACTCCTTTAGAATATCTATACTATTTCCTGCTCCCGAATCCTCAATACGTATCTTTATCTTCTCTATAGCTCTCAATCTATCGTACTGCAATACCCTTTCTTCTTGAGTTAGTATTAGACTCTCATAATCTAGAGCTTCACGTCCAACTATTGCATATGCTTGTTGCATTTCTTTTTTGAAGGATTCGTCTTCTAGATTAAGTTTGTCTTCTCTAGTCTTAATACCATTTAATATTCCCCTTACTTCATTCTGTCTTGCAATGATTCTAAATACATCTTTCTCTGCATCACGATTAGAGTCTTTCTCTCTTTCAATCTTCTCTCTTAGTGTATTGTATTCAAGAATATATTTACTCTCGGAATTACCAAGTTCTTTAAGTTTGTTCTCGAAATCATCCTTCTTTGTTTTTAGTATTCCTAAG
>JBIIIW010000007.1:0-39436 GCA_044234345.1 Minisyncoccia bacterium | reverse complement strand
TGAATTAACTTTGTTAGTTCTGTATCCAAAAACTCCCTCATGTCCTGTAACCGCTATAACCCCTCTCGCACCTCTCCAAGAGAAGTCAGGGTGTTGATCGATAAAGTCATCAAGTATTGGAACAATATCACCATCACGAGTAACTTCTGTCTTACCAAGTGGAGTAGTAATCTCAGTAGCCACTTTACCTTGTTTGTCCAATACTAGTTTGTTAGCAAAACCATGATAGTCTTGATCTTTGTAGTAGTTTAGATCATCAAGAGATAGTATCAGTGGTCTCTTACCTTCAGGTAGAGAAAGAATATTACGTGATATGCCTTGTGAGGTAGTTGAGATTAATATATTCGGATCTATTAGTATGAAGCCATCAGAATACAGTCTTGGAAGTATCTTGTAGAACTCATCTCTAGTAATCATGTAGTCTTGATATCCTTGTGCGTGAGGTGTGCCATCAAAAGCTAGTTCAGGATATACGATTAGACTATGGAAGAATATATGATATATTTTTCCAGTGTATGGAACTGTAACTATTACAGGTTCAGGTATTGGCGCTACCTCTTCAGTATCTAACTTCTCATATACAGAAATAGCTATAGCTATTAACAGGAGAGGAATTAGTAATCTATATTTCTTTAGTACTTTTTTCATCGAAGTACTATACCATCTTTATCGCATTTCTAATGTCTTCAAAACTTCCATTAACCTTCTTACCAGGATTCAATATGTTTAGTGGATCAAATATATACTTAGTCTTCTTGAATATAGCAACGACTTCCTCACCAAACTGTTGAGTTAGATATGGAGTACGTATAATTCCATCGTTATGTTCAGCAGAATTAGATCCGTGATATTCTTTAACCAAACTATATATCTTTCCAGAAAGCTCTAGTATCACATCAGCAGAGAAGGGAGACTTAAGATTCATTAGTGGGATAATATGGAAGTTACCATTGCCTAGATGACCTTGTACTGTATAGCTTAACTTGTATTGATCAAGTAGAGCCTTAACGCGTGGAAGAAACTCAGGTAAGTATTCAGGCTTAACAATTATGTCATCGATAAATGGGGCAGTTCTCTTGCCTTTAGAATGCTTCCTAAGAAGATTAAAACTCTCATGCCTTATCTGTCTGTACTTATCAGCCTCAGCAGCTGAATGAGCTAGGTGCATATGGAATCCAAAGTGTTTGATATGATCCCTTACTTCAATTAACTTCTTCTTTACCTCCTCTTCATTAATACCAGTAAACTCAATCATTAATATCATCTTCGGAACTCCACCAGTAAGGAGCATGAATGTCTCTGGAACAAACTGCATACCAAGTTTTATTGCCTTAAAGAATCCTAATTCCTTGAAGAAATCAAAAAAGAACTTAACAGCAAGTATCATACTCTTGTCATCGTATGTCTCTAAGCTATCAGGCTTGAAGGGTAATACTTCAGTTACTAACTTACTAACATCTTGTAGAGAGGGTAGAAATACGGCAAGAATATTTGAGTAAGTCTCAAATGGTATTATCCTAAAATCTATTTCAGTAACAATACCTAGAGTTCCTTGAGAACCAACTATCAATCTGCATAGATCGAACTTTCCACTTTCTTTGTCATATACATTCCATAGATAGTATCCAGAAGAATTCTTTGATACCTTAGGCTTTGCATTCATCACTATGTCATAGTTATCATTAATCAAACTATATATCTCTTTGTAGAGTTTACCTTCAAAATCATTTTGGCTCATCTTAACTTCCAACTCCTGCTTTGTAAGAGGCTTAACTACATATTCATTACCGTCTGACAGAACAATCTTTAGTGAGTTAATATACTTTTCAGTCTTACCATACTTAATACTCTTTTCTCCTCCGCTATTGTTACCAACCATACCACCAACTGCATTGATCTCTCTTGAAGCAGTATATGCAGGCATATATCGATCTAGTTTCTTAGTCTCCTTGTCGAAATCTCGGTAATAGCAACCAGGCATTACAACTGCATGGTCAGGAGTAACTTCTATTATCTTGTTCATATATCTGGTCACATCAAGAATTATCGAACTACCTATAGCTGCACCAGTCATGTCTGTACCAGCAGAACGAACAGTGATTGAAAGCTCAGGATTAGAGCCCTTGTTCTCATTAACCCACTTAACTAGAGTTTTAATATCCTCACTGTCCTTAGGGAACATAACTACACTGGGTTTAATCTCGAAAAGACTAGCATCTTTAGAGTATGTTTTTAGAGTTTCTTCAGAAATATCAATATCACCTTTAAAACTCACTTTCAGAGAATCATATATGTTATTCATCCATATATACTATCAATATTTGTAAAAGTATCATAATTTCCGTATAGTATATGGGAATGCATGGAAAGATGGGTGAGTGGTTTAAACCAGCGGTTTACTAAACCGCCGTTCCTTAATTGGAACCGCGAGTTCGAATCTCGCTCTTTCCGCCAAAATTTCCAATTACGGCGGTGCGTATTGGACGAAGTTCGAATCCATTTATGGCAAAATCTGCACGATTCTGACGAATGATACTTGAGCCTTGCATGCTCGCTGTCACTCGCAACCAAAAAATTTCATTACAATTTCTTTTTGGCGAAGATGTGGGGCAACAAAAAATGGAAAGAAAAATTTTTGGTTTTGGTTCCGATGTTTTATAAAATGCTATTTTGTACACTTGTGTTGTGACTTAACATTGAGTCAAAACACAATAGAATGCTACAATTACCATGTTGATAAGTTTTCATACAATATGGCGAAATACACAGCACAAAATAATTTCGTAAATCCAAAAACAGGCAAAATATCAATCACGCAAGCATTCGGTGAAAATTTAGCGATTTTGCTTGCAGAGAAGATAGTAATGGTACATAAAAAGTTTGATTCAAAGTGTTTTGTTCGAGATGCAAAGAAAGAAGTCGTCGGCAAGAGTTATACTCAAAGAATCGAAGTCATTGCTGATTTATTGAAAGAGTATCTACCAGAAAAATACACCGAAGCACTTGCAATTCTCATTAAAATACTTGGACCTGAAAACGAGAAAGAAACAGGAATGTTCACGAACTTCTACTGGCTTATGCCAGTTGGTAAATTTGTCGAGAAATACGGACTAGATAATTTCACTGAGTCTATAAGAGCGGTTGAAGAAATAACTAAAAGAAGTACTGGTGAATACGCCATTCGTCCGTTTGCTCGCAAATACCCAACCAAGACTCTGGCTGTATGTACCAAGTGGGCAAAGAGTAAAAACTTTCACCTCCGCCGACTTGCGTCAGAAGGCTTACGCCCAAAACTTCCTTGGGCGACAAAGTTGAATGTGTGGAACGATAACCCAAAGCCTATTTTTGAAATCTTAGAACTCTTAAAAGAGGACGAGATAAAGTTTGTCAAAAAATCAGTGGCTAACCATGTGCGCGACTGGGTCAAGGTAAATCCAAAAGAGACAGAAAAAATCATTAGCAAATGGTCTAAATCCAAAAACGAGCATACGAAATGGATACTTAAGCATTCACAAAGGTAAATATATGAAAATTACAAACGAACACAATGATAAAATGGCTAAGATTGTTTTTGCTTCTGTTTACCCATTCTATGTCGAAAAAGTTGAAAAGAAGGGTAGAACAAAGCAAGAATTGCATCAGGTAATCGAGTGGCTGACTGGTTTTGATAAAAAGAAAGTAGAGGAGTTAATAGAGCAAAAGGTTACATTTAGTAGCTTTTTTAAAGAAGCGAAATTAAATCCTAATGCTAAAAATATAACAGGGATAATATGTGGTTATAAAATAGAGAAAATCGATAATCCGCTGACAAAAAAGGTAAGGTATTTAGATAAACTTGTTGATGAGCTTGCTAAAGGCAGAAAAATGCAAAAGATTTTAAGAGAAGGTGTTAATCTGAAACAACAGCATTCAGCAAAGAAATAGTATGACAAAAACAACTGCACAAAAATTTGGCGAGAACATGAAAAAGATACAGCTCGAAAAAGGCATGTCACAAGGTGACACTTGTCGAGAGTTAGGATTAGATCGAGCGTACATTAGTAATGTGGAGAACTGCAAACAAAATCTTACAATTAGCACAATGGAAAAGGTCGCCAAAGTGCTTGGGTTGAGCGTAGACCAACTTTTGAAGTAATTATGAAAGAGCGAGCAGATATACAAAAAATACATAGTCTTAGTGATGTAAAGGCACTTGTATCAGTCTTTGCTCTCGCCTTTGAGCAAAAGTACGGCGTCACGGATGAATATCTATCGAAGATACTTGAAGATGACAAGACTCTTATACTCGGCGCATTGAGAGATACTAAAATCGTTGGCGGGCTTGTTGCTATGGAAATGATGCCTATTCACGGCACGAAAGAATTTTATATCTACGACATAGCCGTCCACCCAGAATACCAAAAGCAAGGACTCGGCAAGGCTCTCATAGAACATCTCAAGCGAGAAGCAAAAAAGAGAGGTATAGATACAATTTTCGTAGAAGCTGAATCAGAGGATGATGGTGCAGTCGCATTTTATCGCGCACTTGGAGGTGAAGAAGTGTCGGTGAATCACTTTAATTTTACGGTGTAAATATATGATTAAATAGGGCTACACAATTTTATATGTAGAGAATGTTGTGGTAATGCTCGTATTTTACGTTAAGGCTTTTGGTTTTGTACAAAAATTCATCACTCCAGAAAAAGACTATGGCGAGCTAGAGACGGGTGGTACCACACTCGCCTTTACATCATACGGCGCCGCAGGGTTCAATGGCATTGCTATTGAAAGACAAGACCAGAAAACAATACTGTTACCTTTTGAAATTACCTTCGTAGTAGACGATATGACATATAAAAATATTTTATCTACCTCGATTTAGAATGTGAGTATGTCTCTGGGAACCCACCATTCCGGAGGGTCATGAAAAAATTGAATGGATCCCGATTGAAAATCTTTCGACACTAGATGTAGTGCCTCCATCAGTAATTATGTTCAAAAGGCTAGGATATCTGAAATAACGACTGTGACTGGCGTGTCTCAGCTTAAGCTCAGAAAATGCTATTTGAATCAGCTATGTTACGTAATCAAATATTGAGGTAATATAGACTATATGAATAATAAGAGTCAATTATACGCAGGTTTGATTTGGGTTGCGTCGGCTGCAGCCCTCGCTATTTATGGAACATTACTTCTATCTAATTCAGAAATTCCTGGTATGGGAGATTTGGTAAGATTTCTTTCTAGCATAGATGATACATATATTTACCTAGCAGCATTTATTTCAGTATTTATCGAAGGATTGTACTTCGTTGGTAGTTTCTTTCCTGGTGCAAGTCTGGTTATGATTATCGCGATTATATCAGGTGCAAGTGGTTATCTTGTTCTATTCACCACATTACTACTAATATTTGTAGGTTGGAGTCTTGCTGGTATGTGTAATATCTACTTCGCAAAAATGTATAGAAGTAAGGTTATAAAACTTCAACACGATGACGAGTATGGTGTTAGTGATCGAGTCTGGACAACCTGGTTTCCGGCCTTTAGATCAAGCTATGAGGTAGCCCAAGTAGTCGAAGGAGGTAATCCACTCAAGGTATTTATATCATCATTAAGAGTTAGATTTTTTGCTACTATTTTTGTAGGAATTTTGTCTCTAATTGTTCCTCTAATTCTTGATATTAATGAAACTTCTGATAAAGAAAGTTTAACTACAATATCAATTGTGATGTGTATAAGTCTTGTGGTTGGAATACGGAAAATTAGAGAATACAATTTGTCTACGCGTAAATAATTTATGTTGCGTGTCAGTGTGTGTAAATATGCTATCATTAACCCATGATGATAAATAATTTCGCAGCCGTATTTAGCTCAGGTTCGTTCTTCGGTCTAGGATTCGGACTATTCGCTCTCAGCTCTCTAGTCCTACTAGCTTTAATGCTTGTAGTCATAGCTCTTAAGGGGTATGCACTATGGTATGCAGCTAAGAGAGATGATAAGGGGTGGTTCATCGCCATACTGCTAATCAATACAATTGGGATACTAGAACTAGTATACCTATACTCAGTAGTAGAACTTTGGAAGAAGAAACCAGTTAGTGCGCCAGAGTCAAAACCCTAATATCCTTAAAACCGGCTTTTAATAAGGAAGACCGAGCTTCTTCAAGAGTACCTCCGGTTGTAGTTACATCATCTATGATAACTACACGTTCATTGCTGTATTTCTTTGTAACCCTAAATATCCCCTTAATATTCTCCAATCTCTCACCTCTGTTCTTGAATGTCTGCTTCTCAATATCTTTGTCACGGATTAATAGGGAATAGTCATACTTAAGAATACCCTTAGTATCATGCTTAAGTATTGAATCAACTATCAACTCACATTGATTGTACCCACGTTCTCTTCTTCTAGCCTTAGATATCGCTATAGGTACTAGAGTAACATCACCATAGTTAACAATCACCTGATACATGAAGTATGATGCCATATCCACGGCCTTCATATTCTTCCTGTACTTAATCTGCCACACCAACTCCTTAACTAGTGGATGTTTGTAGGAGAATATGGAGTTAGAGTTCAATGCTCTAGGAACATTTGCATTAAACTCTTGTATGGATATATTACGAAGAATAACCTCCTCGTCTCTTGGAGGGAAGATGAAATCAAGAATGTGTTGGGTAAGAGTTTTAAACATCAACATATTCTACACTATAATATTGGTCGTATGATATAATATTTGTATGGATTTTCTTAATAACCTATTCTCATCATTTTTCTCGAAGAAAGGACAAAGTGTTCTAGGTATTGATATTGGATCTTCAGCTATTAAGATAGTACAAATACGTAAAAAGAGAGGAAGAGCAGTGCTTGAGACATATGGAGAACTAGCTCTGGGTCCGTATGCACAGATTGAAGTAGGTAGATCAACTAATCTTCCAAAGGAGAAGATTATAGAAGCATTGAGAGATATACTACGAGAGGCTAAAACAACAACAAACTCTTGTGGTATTGCGTTACCTCTATCTTCAAGTCTAATTACATTTATAACAATACCATCTGTACCAGAGAAGCAGATTCAGGAAGTGATAAACTTAGAAGCACGTAAGTATATACCAGTTCCAATGAGTGAAATAATGCTTGATTACTCTATAATTCCTAAGGAAGACAATCTTGCTCCTGATGATGTAACGCCTGTAAACAAACCAGATGAAAAACTACCACCAAGACCAACACAAGATGTGTTAGTTGTTGCAATACACAATGAATATATTAATAACTATCAAGCGATAGCTGCGGGATCAGGAGTTCAACCATCATTCTACGAGATAGAGCTATTTAGCTCCATAAGAGCAGTAGTAGAGCAAGGAATACAAGCAGTAATGGTGGTTGATATGGGTGCTCAAGCTACTAAGCTATACATATTAGAGAGAGGGCTATTACGTGCATCTCATATTATTAACAGAGGATCACAAGATATAACTCTAGCAATATCAAAGTCGCTTAGTCTGTCAGTAAACGAAGCTGAAAACATGAAGAGAGTATATGGAATGAAGGGTGGCCCAGAGTACAAAGAGCTAACTGAAGTAATAACTGTTAACCTGGACTATGTATTCTATGAGGCTAATGCAACACTATTAAGCTATCAGAAGAAATATCAGAAGAATATTAGTAAGGTGATCCTAACAGGAGGAGGAGTATTACTAAAAGGATTTACAGAACTAGCAAAGGTAAGCTTTCAGACTGAAATAGTATATGCAAATCCATTTAACAAACTAGAAACTCCTGCATTCCTATCAGAACAATTTCAACAAGCAGGTCCAGAGTTTGCAGTAGCGATAGGGTGTGCATTACGTCGATTGTCTGAAATAGATTAATCAACTATAATTATATCAATGGATACTAAGTTTCAAACATCGTTCATTCCAAAAAAGCCAATATTGATGGATCAAAAATCAATCAGTCATTCTGGTGGTACTAGTGTATTTATGTTTATCTCCGTACTAATATTTATAATATCAATCGTGGCAGCTGCAGGAACATTTGTTTGGAAAGATATACAAACAAAGAATCAAGAGAAATACAGGGTAGAGTTAAAGAAAGCAGAAGCTAGATTCGATTCAGCTCTAATCGAAAAACTAAAGAAGGCTAATACAAAGATAGATTTAGCAAACAAGCTATTCAAGAAACATATAGACGTTGTTGAAATGTTCTCTATAATCAATGCATTAACTGCAGATGGTATTACATTCAACAGTTTTGACTTTACTGCTCCAGATACAGATGGGGGAGATCTAAAGATTACTATGAAAGGTGTTGGAGATAGCTTTAGCTCTATAGCTTGGCAGAGTGATGTATTTGGTAAGTCAGCTAGTTTTGGTAAAAACAGAGTACTTAAGAATCCAATACTGTCAGATCTTGCTCTGGATGCTAAGGGGAATGTAGCATTCTCTTTCACAGCTAGTATAAATTCAGCTGATGTGTTGTATGAGAAGGTTTTAAACGCTGAACTAGGTAATACCACACAATAATTTTATGAATAAAAATGCTACACCATTAATTCTAATAATTCTCTCAATCGGTATTTACTTTACCTTTACTCGTGTAAAGATTGATGAGGTTCAAGCTATTCAGGCTGTTAATAACGAGTACAAGACAGCATTGAAGAACTCAGAAGCTCTAATTAAGAAGAGAGATGAAGTACTTGCTGCATATAACAAGATAGATCCTGAGGATCAGGACAGACTTGAGAAGATGATACCAGATAATGTTGATAACGTAAGACTAATTATCGATCTTAATGGAGTGGCCGCAAGAAATAATATTTCGATAAAGAATGTAAAGACAAGTACAGCTAACAAGGAAGCATCAAAAGGTGAAGCTGATACAAGTTATGTATCTAATGGGGAATACAATACTGTAACTATGTCTTTCGATCTAACTACTGACTATCAAACATTCCAAAACTTTCTTAGAGATCTAGAGGCTAGTTTGAGAATAATGCAAATATCAAGAATCAGCTTGAAAGCAACTGATACTGGTAATTTTGATTACGGAGTTGAACTTAAAACATTTTGGCTAAAACAATAATATGCAACAAAAAACACCATCAAAAGGAACATTCTTCGCACTCATAGCTATCGTAGTAGTAGCTCTAGGCCTCTTCTTCTACTTCAAGGGTAATCCAAGTGATACCTCAATCTCATCTCTAGTTACTGAAGGATCAGTTGAGGCTGGTGATGCACAAGCTTCAAGTCAGAGAATAGTTAATCTTCTAAATCAGATAAGTTCACTAAGAATTGATGATTCAATATTTAAGAGTGCTGTATACCAGTCTCTCGTTGACTATACGATAGCAATTCCAGAACAGAATGTTGGTCGTGCAAATCCGTTTATACCACTAAGATAATATTATGAGTATTACTGATATCCTTTTAAACAAAAATCTTTTAACCAAAGATGATATAAATGAGATAAAGAAACTTACTGCTGAAGGTGAGAATCTTGATCAAGTACTGATTGAAAAAGGAATACATCCTGAGGATATACTTGCAGCACGTGGAGAATTACTAAATATACCTACAAGAAGCCTAGGTGAGACTACTGTACCATTTGAAGCTCTGGATTATATACCAGAAGAATCAGCTTCACACTACAAATTTGTACCGATAGGTATTAATGAGGGAGTACTTGAAGTAGGTATCGTAAATCCTGATAATATCGAAGCTCGTGATGCTCTTAACTTCATTGCATCTAAGGGTAATGTTCCATATAAGGTATTCTTGATTACGACTGAGGACTATCAGAAGGTTCTAGAATCATATAAGGGTATTGGAGGAGAAGTATCTAAGGCTCTAACTGAACTAGAATCAGTATTGTCAGTTGATAAGGAGGGAACAGTTGATCTTAAGAATGCTAAAACTACAACAAACGATAAGAAGCAAAATACAGTAATTATAGAAGACGCTCCGGTGGTTAAAATCGTGGCTACTATAGTTCGCTATGCTACAGAAGGTAATGCATCCGATGTACACATAGAGCATATGCGTGACAAGATTCGAGTACGTTTCCGTGTTGATGGAACACTTAATACAAGTCTAGTTCTTCCTCCACAGGTGCATAATGCAGTGGTGGCTCGTATCAAGGTGCTATGTAATATGAAGCTTGATGAAAAGAGAAAACCTCAAGACGGTAGATTCTCTGCTCGTATAGATGGAAGAAAGATAGACTTCCGTGTATCAACATTCCCAGCATATTACGGAGAGAAGGTGGTGATGCGTATCTTGGATCAAGAGAAGGGAGTAAAGAAGATTGATGATATCGGTCTTACACCAAAGAATCTAGAATTGGTTAAAGAAGCTATTACAAGACCATACGGTCTAATACTAATTACAGGTCCTACAGGATCCGGAAAGTCTACAACATTATATTCTATGTTGAATGAAGTTGATAAGGAGGGAATGAACGTACTTTCTCTAGAAGACCCTATCGAGTACAACATGGATGGCGTGAGTCAGTCACAGGTACATGCTGAGATTGGATATACATTTGCATCTGGACTTAGAACAACACTTCGTCAGGACCCAGACGTAATCATGATCGGAGAGATCCGAGACAAGGAGACAGCACAGCTTGCCGTACAAGCTGCTCTTACAGGTCACTTGGTATTCTCTACACTCCACACCAACAACTCAGCTGGTGTTATCCCACGTCTAATAGACATGGGTGTGGATCCTTACCTTATCGCACCTACTCTCGTTCTAGCTATTGCTCAGAGATTAGTATCTATGTTGCCACCAAATTCTGGTAAACCAATGCCTGTGGATGGAAGTATTAAGATGATAATAGATAAGCAATTCTCTGATCTACCTGAACAATACAAGAAAGATATACCATTTAAAGATACGGTATATGGTATTGATCCAACACCCGATTGTCCTAAGGGAACACGTGGTCGTATGGCAGTATTTGAAGTGTTCAAGATGGATAAGGAGATTGAAAGTGTAATTCTTAAGAGTCCTACAGAACTTGAGATTAGTAGACTACTTAGACAGAAGGGTATGCTATCAATAAAGGAGGATGCAATGATAAAGGCCTTTGAGAGAAGGATACCTTTCGAGGAGGTTAATAAACTGTAATATGAAACCACTAAATGTACTTTTTGTTGATGATGATAAGTTTCTGCTAGATATGTATATAACCAAGTTTACTAATGCAAACTATTCTGTACATGCATCAACAAGTACAGAAGATGCTCTTAAGGTTGTAAAAGGAGGATTAGAGCCGGATATATTGATTCTAGATCTCATAATGCCTGGTATGGATGGTATGGAATTGCTATCAGTACTGAGGAAAGAGAATTTAATTAAGAAGACTGTTGTGATAATGCTAACGAACCAAGGTTTACCAGATGATATAGCTCGAGCAAAGAAATTAAACGTAGATGGGTATATAATAAAGGCAGCGACAATACCGTCAGACCTACTTGCTGAAGTCGAAAAAATTTATTCGCATTCTAAGAAACAATAATATTATGGATTATAAAAAAGAAATTGAGCTATTAGTAAGTACAGTGGTTAATGAAGGAGCATCAGATCTTCACTTAGCAGAAGGACGTACTCCATTCATTAGAGTGTCCGGTAATCTAATACCTCTAGTTAAGAAATCTGTTATATCAAATACAGATATGAAGGGATACCTTAATGAATTTCTTAGTGAAGAGAACAAGGCTCTTCTTTTGAGGGATAAGGATGTAGACTTCTCATACAGCCTTACCAATATTCGTTTCCGTGGTAATGCATACTATCACCAAGGAGTTCTTTCTGTTGCTCTACGTCTCATTCCTAAGCAGATTAAGACGATTGCTGATCTGAATCTTCCTCCAATACTAGAATCATTTACCAGAAAGCCTCAAGGATTCTTTCTATGTGTAGGTCCGATTGGACAAGGCAAGTCTACAACTCTAGCTGCATTGATTGAGATAATTAATCAGACAAGAAATGAGCATATTATGACAATTGAGGATCCAGTTGAGTATTTGTATGAATCAAAGAAATCAATTATCGATCAAAGAGAGGTTAAGATAGATACACCAGACTTTAAGGATGCTCTAATATCAATGTTTAGACAGGATATAGATGTGGCTTTGGTTGGTGAGATGAGAGATCCAGAGACAATACAGACTGCGGTTACTGCAGCAGAGACTGGTCACTTGGTATTCTCTACATTACATACAAACAATGCAGCACAGACTCTAAACCGTATCATAGATTCATTCCCAGCTAATCAGCAGGATCAGATCCGTATCCAGTTAGCTGGAAGTATGACAGCTATATTCTCCCAAAGACTAATACCTCGTATATCTGGAGGATTGATTCCTGCATATGAGCTACTGATTAATAACTCAGCTGTTGCAAACCTAATTCGTGAAAAGAGAATACACGAAATCAATACAGTTATTGAGACAAGTTCACAAGAGGGAATGATAGATATGAACAGATGCTTGGCTGAACTTGTTAGAAGAGGAGAGATTACTGTAGAGAATGCATACCTCAACTCTAATAATCCCAAAAACTTGGAAAGAATGATATAATTTTTATATGCTTTTTAATTATCAATCAGTAGATCAAACAGGTGCACCAAAAACAGGATCGATAGATGCTGCAAATGTAGATATTGCTATCGCTTCTTTGCAAAGAAGAGGTTTAGTTATTACTTCTATCGTTGAGTCTGGCAAGAAGGGAGGAGTACTCTCAATGAATCTTGTGTTCTTTGATCGTGTATCTAACAAAGATGTAGTTATTCTCTCAAGACAGCTGGCTACTCTCTTTGAAGCTCAGGTTTCTGCGCTACGTGTATTTAGACTTCTTGGATCTGAAGCTGAGAACAAAGTTCTAGGTGCTAAACTACTTGTTATCGCTGATGATCTACAAGCTGGTAGTGCCATCTCAGCAGCTCTTGAGAAGCATCCTAAGGTATTCTCAGAGTTCTATGTGAGTATGGTGAAGGCAGGAGAGGAATCAGGAAAACTTAATGAGACATTTAGTTATCTTGCTGACTACCTAGATCGTACATATGAACTAGTTTCTAAAGCTAAGAGTGCCCTCATCTATCCTGCATTCGTTATGTCTACCTTCATTACGGTTATGATACTTATGTTCACTATGGTTATTCCTAAGATCAGTGCAATCCTTGTTGAATCAGGACAAGAAATACCTGTATATACTAAGATTGTGTTGGGGATAAGTAACTTCTTTGTTGCTTATGGATTCGTCATGCTAGGTGTGGTTATCGTTCTAGGATTCCTGCTAGTTAGATATATTAGAACTCCAAGTGGAGCAGCTATATTTGATCAGGTTAAGCTAAGTATCCCTTATCTAAGTAACCTATTTAGAAAACTATATTGGGCTAGACTGTCAGATAACATGAATACAATGCTTGTATCCGGTATACCGATGATACGTGCCCTAGAACTTACTTCTTCCGTTATTAACAACAGTATATATCACAAGCTACTTGCTGATGCTGTAGATTCTGTAAAGGCTGGTAAGACAGTGTCTGAGTCACTATCTACTAATGGAGAGATCCCAGGTATTATGATTCAGATGATGAAGGTGGGAGAGGAGACCGGAGAGCTTGGTAATATTCTTAAGACCCTTGCTCGCTTCTACGCTAGAGAGGTTACGACTGCTGTGGATGCTCTAGTTGACCTTATCGAGCCTGCCATGATCGTTATGCTAGGACTTGGAGTCGCTACTCTTCTTGCTTCAGTTCTTATCCCTATTTACAACGTGGCGAGTTCACAGTAGCTAGAGCTATCCTGACTAGGATAGCTCGTGGTGATTACACTAGAGTTATCCACATTACATTGCTATACATATCTATAGTTTGATATACTTATCCCATAAGTAATTATTATTAAAGTTTATTTAGGTTAATTAATTTCGTTATGAAGAAATCATATTTACAAAAAGGTTTTACATTGATTGAATTGCTTGTGGTTATCGCTATCATCGGTATTCTTTCATCAGTTGTTCTTGCTTCATTGAGTACAGCGAGAAACAAGGGAGCTGATGCTAAAATACAGGGTCAATTACAGGCAATGAGATCACAGGTTGAACTATACACAGGTACAGGAACTGCAGTTGCTGCGGGTCAATGCGCTACTACAGCTGGAACATTATTCTCAACTACTGATAACGGTCTAGGTAATTTGCTTGGAGGTCTAACACTTGCAAACACAAGATGTGCTTCTGCGGCAGGATTGCCAACAAACGGTGTTACTTGGGCAGTAGCTGCTCAGACATCAACAGGTGCTTGGTGTGTAGATAGTACAGGAGTATCACGCTCAACAGTTGCAGCTGGTACACCATACACAACAAACCTAACAAACGTTATAACAGCAGGAACTACAGCTTGTCTATAGTCTAATTTTTGTTTAAAAAACATCTCTCCCGCTCCCAAGCGGGAGTTTTGTTTATGGGGAAAAATATATATTTGATATAGGTAATGTGTGATAATATATACTCATATCAAAGCTCCATATGAATGAAGAAAAAATAACATACTTTGGACAAACAGACTCAAGAAACAAAAAGGTAACTTTTGGTATTAAAGCCAAGGATAGAACTAAACATGTGTATGTGATAGGTAAGACAGGTATGGGAAAGTCTACTGTACTTGAGAATATGGCAGTGCAAGACATTAAGAATGGGGAAGGAATGGCGTTCATTGATCCTCACGGAAAGACAGCAGAATTGCTACTAGAATACGTTCCAGAGCACAGACAGAAGGATGTAGTATACTTCGCTCCATTCGACATGGACTACCCAATATCATTTAACGTACTTGAGAACGTAGATCCAGACAAGAGACATTTAGTAGTATCAGGACTAATGAGTACATTCAAGAAGATCTGGCAAGACGCTTGGTCAGCCAGAATGGAATACATACTTACAAACACACTTCTAGCTCTACTAGAGTATCCAGATGCAACACTACTTGGTGTAAACCGTATGCTATCAGACAAAGAATACAGAAAACTAGTAATATCACACGTTACAGATTCTTCAGTAAAAGCATTTTGGGTACAAGAGTTTGCAAACTATACAGAAAGAATGGCAGCAGAAGCAGTACCAGCTATACAGAACAAGATCGGACAATTTACAGCAAATGCACTAATACGAAATATGATAGGGCAACCAAAATCATCATTCAATATTCGTAAGATGATGGATGAAGGTAAGATATTCATCGTCAACCTATCAAAAGGAAGAATTGGAGAATCAAATGCAAACCTATTAGGTGGAATGATAATCACAAAGATATATCTAGCAGCGCTATCTCGTGCTGATGTACCAGATCGTGTACTTAAGACTCTCCCTAACTTCTACCTCTTCGTAGACGAGTTCCAGTCATTTGCAAACGAATCATTTGCAGATATCCTATCCGAGGCTAGAAAATACAAACTTAACCTTACAATTGCACACCAATACATTGAACAAATGGAGGAGGAAGTACGTAATGCCGTATTCGGTAACGTTGGAACAATGATTGTGTTTAGAGTTGGAGCGTTTGATGCAGAAGTGCTAGAGAAAGAATTTTCACCACAGTTTACCGCTGAAGATATAGTTAATCTTGGAATATATCAGATATATCTAAAGCTCATGATCGATGGAGTAAGCTCAGCACCATTCTCAGCTACAACATTGCCACCAATTGCAAAGCCTGAAAGCTCAAGCATGGAGAGGGTAATTGAGAATTCAAGATTACAGTTCTCAAGCAAAAGAGTTGATGTTGAGAAGGCAATTGATGACTGGATGATGCCGATAAAGCCAGTGACGAAAGACAAACCAAAGGAAGTTACTCCAGCACCTAAGCCCGTAGTTTCTCAAGAGACAAAGCCAGTGGTACAGCCTACGGTACAAGTGGAGAAACCAGCTACACCACCACCAGTTGTAAAGCCTCCGGAAGCAGTAAAGAAGCCAGATACACCAGTACCAAACCTGAAGTCAGTATCATTAAACTCACTTACAAATACACCAAAGCATAATCACAAGAAGGATGCACAACCAGAGAGAGTAAATGAATTAAAGAATGCATTAGCATCAATACTTGGAAGTACTCAGAATGCTAAACCGCAGGCAACTACTCCAAATACCGACACAAAAAAAGAGGTTTCAGAAGATGTACTTAGAAATGTACTTAAGGTAGAGTAAATATATGAAAATACTAATATTTTCACTAGTCTACTATCCCAAGTTCATTGGGGGAGCAGAAGTTGCGATAAAGGAGATAACTGACAGAATTCCTAGAGAGGAGATAGAGTTTGATATGGTAACTCTCCATCTGGATTCCAAACTACCTAAGTTTGAGAGAATCGGGAATGTGAATATATATAGAGTTGGATATACTGGAGTACAAAAGAATCCTTCAGATTCACTACCTTGGTATCTACATTTGAATAAGTATATGATGCCAGTTACTGCACTAGTAAAGGCAATTAGTCTACACAGAAAGAATAGATATGATGCAATATGGTCAATGATGGCTACATATAACTCATTTGCAGCAGTAATATTTAAAATATTAAATCATAAAGTACCATTCATCCTAACTCTACAAGAAGGAGATCCAATACCTTACATAAAGAGGAGAGCAATGTTTGTATATCCGCTATTTAAAAAAATATTTACCAAAGCAGATCACATACAAACAATATCTAAATATCTTGCAGATTGGGCACACGATATGAAGGCTAAGTGTCCAGTAACAGTAATACCAAATGCTGTAGATTTTAACCTATTCTCAACTAGAAAGCCGCATGCAGAATTGGAAATACTAAAGCAGAAATTGGGTAAAAAGATAGATGATATATTCCTAATCACCACTTCAAGATTAGTCGTTAAGAATGCAGTTGGAGACATAATATCTAGTATGCAGTATCTACCATCAAATATTAAGCTATTAATCCTTGGAACCGGATATCAAGAAAAGGAACTTAAAGAAAGAGTTAAGGTTCTTGGACTAGAAGAGAGAGTAAATTTCTTAGGATATGTATCTCATAGAGACATGCCACAATATCTACACGTATCAGACATATTTGTTCGTCCATCGCTATCAGAAGGATTTGGTAACTCGTACATTGAAGCAATGGCAGCTGGTATACCAGTTATAGCGACCCCAGTGGGTGGAATATTAGACTTTGTAAGAGATGGAGAAACAGGATTACTATGTGAGGTACAGAATCCTAGTAGTATTGCGCAGAAAGTAGAGAAATTGATAAAGGATAGCGAATCAAGAGAGTATATTGTAAGAAATGCTCTAGAAATGGTTAAAGAGAAGTATGAATGGAGTATCATTGCAAATGATATGAAAAATGAGGTATTCTTAAGGGTATGAAGATCCTAATTTCAACAGGTATATATCCTCCAGACATTGGCGGTCCGGCTCAATATGCTCGTAACCTATACGAGACTTGGAAGGCACAGGGACACGATGTAAAGGTAGCTGCGTATCGTTGGGAAAGAGCTTTTCCTACAGGTATACGACATATATTGTTCTTCCTAAAGATATTTAGAAAGGGATGGAATGCAGATATGATATTGGTACTTGATACTTGGAGTGCAGCAGTGCCTACAATGTATGCATGCAGAATAATGAGGAAGAAGTATATATTAAGAACAGGAGGAGATTTTCTATGGGAATCATATACTGAAAGAACCGCTGAACTAGTACTCTTTAGAGATTTCTATCACACGTGTCTAAACAAACTTTCAAGAAAAGAAAAACTAGTATACAAACTAGGAGGTGATGCACTAAGAAATGCTAGTAGTGTGATCTATAGCACTGAATGGCAGAAGAATATATTTGAGAATGCATACAATCTTGATTCAAAGAGAAGTAGGATAGTGGAGAATTTCTGTGGTAAGAGAGAAGAGCAGATACAGCCAGAGAACAGGGTGTTTGTTGCTGGAACTAGAGAATTGGTATGGAAGAATATTGATACTCTAAAGAAAGCATTTAAGATTGCACAGACTAAGGTTTCTGAACCTATAGAATTTGATACTACAAAAGCAGTATATGATAACTTCCAAGAAAGAATGCGTAGATCATATGCCGTTATACTAACCTCAATTGGAGATATTAGTCCTAATATGATATTTGATGCAATACGTGTAGGTACTCCATTCATCCTGACTAAGGAAACAGGTATTGTTAACAGAGTGAAGGATTGTGCTGTATTTGTAGATCCAATGAATGAAAACGATATTGTAGAAAAGATTGTATGGATGTCAGATAAGAAGAATAGGGATATGCAAGCAGAGAAGATTAAGAGATTTACTTGGACCCATACATGGGAGGATATTGGAAGAGAAATAATATCAATTTATGGAAAGATATAATACAGAATACAATAACTATTCAAACCATATAACTGTCATGGTCTCAACAGACAGGCTCATATTAAATGAAAAGAGTTCAGTAAGAGCTAGGATGGTGGAGTATTCTAAGTTATACAAAGAGCTACATATTATAGTATTTTCAAAAAAGAAAATTGAACCTATAACAATTGCAGATAACTGCACAATATATTCTACAGACTCTCTTGTAAGATTTAATTATGTAAGTGATGCTTGTAAGATCGGTAAGAAGATATTGAAGAAGGTTGATAAGGAAGCGTTGGTACTTGTGAGTTGTCAGGACGTATTTGAGACAGCTCTTGTTGGTAAGTGTCTAGCTAATCTAAAAAAGAATTCACAACTGCTATTGCAAATACATACCGACCTATACAGCCCATATTTCATTAGTAGTAAAATAGGATATATAAATGCATTACTTAATAGGATTAGATTGTTCATATCTCGTTTTACAATTCCACATGCACAAGTGATAAGGGTAGTATCGAATAGGATTGCTGATTCATTAGTACAGAGAGGGGTGGATAAGGACAGAATAATAGTTAAGCCAATTGATGTTAATGTGGAATATATTAAGTCTGCAGTACCAAGCTTTAACCTTAAGCAGAAATATCCACAATTTAAAAAGATCATACTAATGGTATCTCGTATTGAGAGTGAGAAGAATATAGATCTAGCTATAGAAGCCATGGGAATTGTAAAGGCACAAATCAGTGATATAGGGTTAGTTATAGTAGGTTCTGGTAGAAGATTAGAGAGTTTAAAAAGACTTTCGTATAAGTTGAAATTGGAGGATATAGTGGTATTTGAAGGCTGGCAGACTGATCTAGTACCGTACTACAAGGGATGTGATATATTTCTCAATACCTCTTTCTATGAGGGTTACGGAATGGTATTAAAAGAGGCCGAAGCTGCAGGTAATAAGATTATTTCGACTGATGTCGGTATCGCAAGGGAAGTAGGATCGAGTATTGCTGATTTTTCGGTAAAAAGTGTAGCTAATGAAATTTTAAAAAGTATATGATGAAAAATAGAGAATTTTTAAAAGACAAGAAAATAGTTGTGACAGGTGGCGCTGGATTTATTGGCTCGCATATAGTTGATTTATTAGTCGAAATTGGTGCTAAGGTCGTGGTTATCGATGACTTTTCTACTGGAAAAATAGATAATATAAAACATAATTTAGATAAGATTGAGCTTGTTCAATGCTCCATAAATGACACTGAGAAATTAATTTCAGTTTTTAATGGTTCATATGGGATATTGCATTTAGCTGCTATACCTTCTGTTCCTAGAAGTATAACTGATCCCATTTTAAGTCATAGTGTAAATTCAACAGGAACACTGTCAGTATTTGTTGCCGCAAATAGTGCAAGGGTTAATAGGGTGGTATATTCATCATCGAGTTCTGTATATGGCAATACCGAAATTCTGCCAAATGTTGAAACTATACGCCCTAGCCCACTTTCTCCATATGCAGTGCAGAAATTAACAACAGAGTTATACGCAAAGATTTTTTTTGATTTGTATAAGATTGAAACCATAGGTTTAAGGTATTTCAATGTTTTTGGACCGAGACAAGACCCTGATTCAGAATATTCAGCTGTAATTCCTAAATTTATTAAATTAATAAATGAAAATAAAAATCCAAATATATATGGTGATGGAACAAATACAAGAGATTTTACTTTTGTTGAAAACGTAGCTGAAGCAAATATCAATTCACTTTTAGTAGATTCAGGTTTTGGTGATGTTTACAATATTGCTGGAGGAAGACAAGTATCTTTAAATGACCTAGTTGAAAAAATAAATTTGAATTTTAATAAAAACCTTAGACCAAATTTTCAAAATGGAAAAATGGGTGACATTAAGTATAGTTTTGCGGATATTAGTAAGGCAAAAAAGATTTTGTATTATAATCCAAATATAGATTTTGATAGTGGTCTGAAGATGACAATAGATTGGTTTCTAGATAATGTATGAGAAAAATGTTAATTATAACGCAAAAAGTCGACATAAATGACCCAGTACTAGGTTTTTTTCACCGTTGGATTGTGGAGTTTTCAAAACATTTTGATACTCTGTTGGTTATTTGCTTGTATAAGGGGCAGTATAGTTTACCAAATAATGTAAGAGTGCTTTCCATGGGAAAGGAGGATGGAGATTCTAGGATTAAATATATTAAGAATTTATATAAATATATATGGAAAGAGAGAAATAATTATGATGAGGTGTTTGTACATATGAACCCCATCTATGTTCTCTTAGGAGTATTCTTTTGGAAAATGAATAATAAGGATATATTCTTATGGTATACACACAAGAATGTAGACCTAAAACTCAGATTAGCTGAAAAGTTTGTTAAAAATATTTTTACTGCGTCCAAGGCAAGTTTTAGGATTAAAAGTGATAAAGTAATAGTTACAGGTCATGGAATAGATATATCAAGTTTTCCTAAAAAGGAATTAAGTAATAGCGATAATTATAATATTCTTACATTAGGTAGAATATCTCAGACAAAGAATCAATTAATTTTAATTCGCGTGATGAAGAATATTCTTGATAGAGGGTTTAAATCAAGGTTAGTAATTGTTGGTGATTCAATAACAAAGAAAGATGAGATATATAAAAATTTAGTTATCAAAGAAATTGATAGATTAAAACTAAATGATATGGTCAGTATGGTGGGTTCGGTTAAACCGAGCGATATATACAAATACTATTCCAAAGCTGATCTGTTTGTGAACCTAAGTAATACAGGAAGTATGGATAAGACTATACTTGAGGCGATGGCTAGTCAGACTAAGATACTTACATCAAATGAAGCATTTAAAGATATTCTTCCAGATGATAATTTTACGACAAATAATCATGAAGCTATCACAGAAAAAATAATTAATTTGTTTTCAAAAAGTTTAGATCCCAATCAATTTTCATATGTTTTAAATAATCATAACGTTACTAATTTAATTAAATTAGTAAGTGAAAAAATAAAATGATTAATCTATTTATATTGCCAAATAAAAATAAGAATAATATTTACATAAAACTATTTATTGATTCAATCTCTAACGAGAATATTAAGATTGTAGATACTCACAATAATAGTATATGGAGTATTTTTATATATGTACTATTCGATAAAACCAAGAACAGTAACATTATCCATATACATTGGCCGTCTGTAATTTATGGCAGTAAATATTTGTTAAAGGCTAGTATATTACTATCTTTTAATATGTTTTTGCTTCTAATTTTAAAATGTATACTTAAAATAAAGATAGTGTGGACATTACATAATTTCTATTCTCATGATTTTCCACATAGAAATATAGATAGAATAGGAAATAAGTATTTAAGTTATATTTCTGACTTAATAGTTGTTCAACAAAAATGTATTAACTTAAGTAGTAATAAGTATGTCTATATCCCTCACGGAAATTATATTAACGAGTATGGACCTATGGTTCCACGTGATACATATTTACGTTCAAAGATAGGTATAAATGAGGATGATATTTTATTAATATCTCTGGGCTCCATAGCGCCATATAAGTTAATAGAAAAAATAATTAATTCAGTTATTAAGGCTAGAGAGTTAAATAAATCAATAAAACTCTTGATAATTGGCAAAGGGGAGCAAGAGTATGTTAACAGGCTTAAAAAAATGGTTAATAATAGCTCAGATATATATATTAGTAATACTTTTGTAGAAGATAAAGATATTCCCAAATATCTATCTATCTCTGATTACTCAATATTCTATTATGACAAATCTGAGATGACTTCCGGAGGTATAATCCTATCACTTTCGTATGGTGTTCCTGTTATTACAAGAAAGATACCTGGCTCAGAGATGATAAGTGATAAATCAGGATATATATTCAACACTGATGATGAATTAGATCAAATATTATACAGAATCGACTCACGATTTGATAAATTACCTACAAGTGATATTATCGATACTGTTAGACTAAATACGTGGAGCTTGGCTGGTAGTATGTATGTTGAAAACTATTTAAAGCTTTTTAATTATAATGTTTAGTATATTATCTAAATCTAAAAAATTACTATTAAGATTCTTAAGAATTATTTTTAGTTATATTCTTAAGTATAGTAAGTCATTAAAACTTAATGAGCTATTAATCTGGCCAGTCTATAGTAGACTTTTCTCACATGGGTATACCGAAATAGTAGAAATTTATCCAGGTATATTAATGAAGGTTTACGGAGATATGGAGGATATGGTTAATAAGGTGCTAATGTTTACTAGTAAATATGTTAAGTTGGCATGGGAACCAGGTACAGCTAGACTAGTTGAAAGAATAGCAAAACATAGTAAATGTTCAGTTGTCGCTGGTTCACACATTGGTTATTACCCACTAATCCTAAGCAAGCTTAATAACTTAAGTAAAGTATATGCTTTCGAGCCTAATCCAATCAACTTCGATAGATTGGTGGAAAATATTAAGCTAAATAATTTTATCAATATTAGTGCTGAAAATATTGCTTTGGGTAATGAGATGGTAAATAAGAAGATGTACTTTGATTTCGGTCAATCATCGTTTGTGAATTCATCTAGAAAACACAAGGGTGAAGGCATCGTCTCTATATGCACAGTAGATATCTTTTTTCAAAATATGGTAGAGAAACCAGATCTATTGATACTTGATGCAGAGGGATATGAAATGAATATAATCAATGGAGCAAATAAGCTTATAGAGTCACAACATCCAGATATCATATTCGAGTTAAATCCCACAACACTTAAAGCATCTGGTAATACTATGCAATCACTATTCATATACCTAAATAAGCATGGATATAAGGTATCTGTAATAGATGAGGGTAATCACTCTATATCATTTAATAATAATGTCGAAATTAAGTTGATCGATATTAATTCATTCGATTTTAGCAAAATATCATTCGTAAATGTTTTTGCAACTGTAAAATAGATTTATGAAGAAAATAGTATATATAGCAAACATAAGAATGCCGACTGAGAAAGCTCATGGTGTGCAGATTATGAAGACTTGTGAGGCAATGGCTAATAAGGGCATGGATGTTACTCTAATTGTCACTAGTCGAAAAACTGATATAAAGGAAGACCCTTTTAAATATTATAATGTTAAAAATAATTTTAGGATAAAATACGCTTTTTGTCCCGAGTTAATTTCTCTTGGTAAATTTGGTTTTTTCATTATGAATATCATCTTCTCACAGACTAGTTCTTTGATTGTATTTAAGATAAAGCCTGACATTATATATTCAAGAGACTATTTCATAATCTTTGACCTATTTCTTTTGAAATGTAAAAAGGTGTGGGAGGTGCACGATGGTATATATAATCCTATTATTGGTTTTATGCGAGTGTCAGGTATCGTTGCAATATCTAATGGGTTAAAGGATTTTTATAGTAAAAAAGGATTTAAGAATATCGTTGTGGCGCACGATGCTGTAGATCTATCCGAATTCGAGTCAAGTAGCGTTGCCAATCTTTCGTTACCAGGTGATAGAAAAATTATAATGTATATAGGTCATCTTTATGGGTGGAAGGGGTTAGATACCTTTATCAAAGCATCTAGTATTGTAAGTGAAGCCCAGTTTGTTGTTATAGGGGGAACTGCTAAGGAGGTAGATTATTTAAAGAATAAAAATAAAAATGTTATATTCTTAGGGTATCGTCCGTATAATGAGCTTTCGCAGAATCAAAAGGTTGCAGATATTCTAGTTGTTCCTAATTCAGCTAAAAGCGACATATCACGTTTATATACCTCACCATTAAAAGTATTTTCATACATGACTAGCGGTGTTCCTATAGTTGCATCAGATTTACCTTCTATTAGAGAGATTTTAAATGATAACAATGCGTTTTTTGCTATACCAGATAATGCAGAAAGTTTTGCTGATAAGATCAGATATGTACTGTCTCATCCGGATGAAGCACGTAAGAGATCAATCACTGCTAAAAGGGACATAGTTAGGTATACATGGGATTCAAGAGTTAGGACAATATTGGATTTTTTTGATATTATTTAATTTATGAAAATACTGTATTTGACACATCACTTAAAAGGAAATGATGGCTGGAGTAGATATGCCAGAGATCTTGCTCTTGGAGTTAAAATGAGGGGAGATGATGTTATTTGTCTTGTTAATGAGATAGATCCTCTTACAGATGTCGTCCAAAAAAAAGTTTTTTCTAAAGGCCCGCTATCCTACATAGTCAATCCATTAATAAATATATTGGATGCTTATAAAGTTAATAGAATTATTAAAGAATTTAATCCAGATATTATACATGTACTAGTTGAGCCATACGGAGCGTTAATTCCGTTTATCAACAAAAATAATTCCAAGATTGTGGTAATGGCGTATAGTACTTATGCATACTTACCGATTGTAGTTAAGGGAATGAAGAGAAAGTTTGTTGAGATTTTAACTAGTATTTCCTTAGGTAAGATTGATAGTATTATTTGTATAAGTAAATATACTAAAGAATATCTTAGAGGACATGCAAAAGATATTATAAAACTTTCTGTTCTAGATAGAAAAATAAGTATAGTCGGTGGAGGAGTAAATGAAGTTCAGATATTAAAGAAAGCAGTTCCTCCTCTATACAATTCCCCGAAAGAAATACTCTTTGTTGGAGCATTGAAACCAAGAAAGGGACTGATTGAGGCAATAGAAGCACTTAGGTTTGTTAAGAGTGACTATATTTACAGAATAGTTGGAAGCTATATTTCCAGTGATCCATATATTAAATTAGTTAATAAAAAAATATCAGAATACAATCTTCAGAATAAAATAATTCTATGTGGACAAGTGTCTGATTCAGAACTTGAAAGTATGTATATGAAGGCAGACTTATTTCTAATGCTATCAACAAACAACGGGGTAGATTTTGAAGGATATGGTTTGGTTTACATCGAAGCGAATAGTAAAGGAGTGCCAGTAATTGGCCCAAGTGATAGCGGTGTTTCTGATGCTATAATAAGCGGTAAGACTGGATATTTAGTAAATCAATTTGATTCTCAAAATGTCGCTAAAGTTATAGAAAATGTATTACAAAACAACCCCATTAAAAGCAGTGATTGTATTGCGTGGGCACTTGAAAATACTGTTGAAAAGAAAGTTAGTCAAATTATAGAAATTTATAAAATAGTTATAAACAAATGAAAATATTAGTTTTGCAAGATGACTTTCGTCCATATGAAAAGGGAGGAGCTGGGTTAATTGCTGGCTATATTGCAGATGGGATGGTTAGTGCAGGTCATCAGGTTACTGTGATAACAACAGTACAGGATATTAACTTGGTTGGACGGTCTGTGATAGACGGAATTACTATTCATAGGTTATATAGTCAATATAATGAGAGATATCGCTCTTACCGCAGTTTATATAATTGGTCAGTTATAAGAGATGTCGAGATGATCGTAAGAGATTTAAAACCAGATGCAGTGCATGCGCACAACATTCATTATCATATTTCATATCATAGTCTCTATATAGTTAGTAAATATACACGTAATATATTTCTTACAGCACACGATATCATGTCCTTTTATCAAGGATCGTTTACTGAATTTATTAATAGAGCTGACCTATCATGTCCAACCAATTTTAACTACAAGGTAACATCATCTATGTTATTTAAGGCGTTTAAAAAGAGATACAATCCGTTCCATAATTATTTAGTTCGTTGGTATTTAAGTAAAGTAAAGAGGATAATTGCAGTCAGCCACTCTCTTCAGGATGCCTTGAATCAAAATGGTATTAAGAATACAGTAGTAATATATAATGGTTTGGATCTAGATAGCTATGTTCAAGATCCTAAGAAAATAGAGGAGTACAAGAAGGAAAACGGATTTATTGGACATGATATTATAATTTTTGGCGGACGACTCTCTGGAGTTAAAGGTGGAGAGTTGATTTTACAAGCCATGTCGAATATATCTAATACCCTTAGCAAGGCTAAATTAATAGTATATGGTAAAAAAGATGCATATACCAATAGGATGATCGCTAGAGCAAAAGAGTTGTCCATTGATGATAAGATATCATTCGTGGGTTGGAATGGGGAAGAAGAGTTAAAAAAGTTGTATGCTTCTTCAGATGTTGCGGTTGTACCATCAGTCTGTTTTGATTCTTTTCCAACAACAAACTTGATCGCTTTTGCAAGTCATAAGCCAGCAGTTTCTACCTGTTTCGGAGGAAGCAGAGAAATAGTTGAAAATAATGTAAACGGATATATTGTAAATCCATTTGATGTTAAGAGTTTATCACAAAAGATACTTTACCTATTGCAAAACAAAGAAGAAGCTATCAGATTTGGCAATAATGGTTATAATTTAATGAAAGAGAAGTTTACTCAGAAAATAATGATTGAAAAATACTTATCTATTTTTCTTAATTAGATTACGAATTAAAGAGTATACAAATGGAAGCTTTCTTCTAATAGGACCCAGCAATCTCTGTCTACGCAACCTATCTATCCCAAAGTTTTGAGACCATGTAAATTTATCTGCCTGAGAGTTAATTGTCATATCCGCAGGGTGTATTAAGGGAAAATCAATAGATCGTACCTCCATATTAGAAAAAATACTGTTTACATCTTTTGTGTGTATAGCATCTGGGCCAAACCCTATATTCGACACAAGATTAGTGCATGGTGTTATTGATATTCCTTCATTCAAAATACAGGAAAATGTCCATTGCCCATCCCAGCTATCAATTTTTTTATCATAATACTGATTCCAAACAGTCTCCCAATACTCATATACAGCTGGGTCCTTCATCTTAATCCCTTTTCTATCACGTATTTCAGGCCATTTAGTCATATTAACATCATATAATTTCCAAGCCCTGCTCCAAGTAGCCCATCCCCATATATGAGGGATTGATGAAAAATAGTATGAACTAGAACATTTAAATTTTTTGTTGTTCTTTTGAAAGAAATTACCACCTATATGCATCACTCTTTCATCATCCTTATATTTTTCTAAAAGCACATCACAAAATTTAAAAAAACTTATATCTGGTAAACAATCGGCCTCAAGTACTATAGCCCTATCTACAATATTAAATGCCCAATTAAGACCTGTAGAGATTTTTTTAATACAGCCCTCATTAAATTCAGAATAGTTTTTAATAACCTCACAGTCCCAATCCACTTGATCAATGATAGATCTCGTCCTGTCACAAATAGCTTTCTCTGACTCATTCCTAGGCCCATCCGCAATTACTAGTAATTTCTTAGGTTTTACTAGTTTTATCATATCAAAAACACGTTGCGTTAGGTCAGATCTGTTGAATATGATTAAAATAACCGGAGTTTTCATTTAATTTTTTTTATAAGACCATTTATTCTTATTAATTTAGAGTATATAAATTTAAAATTATCTTTAATATACCATCTAATCGAGTTGTATTTTAAATTAGTACAATATGAAGTTATTATATCAATTTGCTTACTATTGAGTGATTCTTTTGATAGGAATGACTTCCTAACCCTTTCAATAGCTTTAAATATAACAATTAGACTAGAAAAGGAATCAACTTTATGTCTGTTTATTGATTGCATCAATATCTTAAAATTAGATTCACTTAATTCCACATATCTGCAAATATTATTCCATGTCGTGGTCTGGGCATATGAGTAGGCATCGTCTTTGCGTTCTCCCTGTGTGATTGACTGATTGTGCATGCGGTATTTAACTAGCGGTTTTTTGATATTGGATATATGATATTTATTTAATATCAACCTACTCCATAAATCATAATCCTGAGCATATTTAAATGATTCATTGTATCCTCCAACTACCATAATTTTATCCCTTACAAACATCACAGAAGAGTGAACTATTTGATTTTTAAAAATCATAAAAAATTTAATCAAATATGGATCATCGCTCTGAGTCTTAGAACCTATTTTTTCTCCGTTATAATCTATAACATCAATCTCTGATCCAACACATACGATCCCCTTATTTCTATCCAAAAAATCTTTCTGCTCCTGCAGCCTTCCTTGCAATGAGATATCGTCAGAGTCCATTCTTGCTATATAGGTTCCATTAGATAACTTAAGTCCTATATTTAATGATTTTGTAAGTCCAATATTAACTATATTTGTAACCACTTTAATCCTAGGATCTAAATTAGATTTCAGTATTTCAGGCGTCCTATCTGTAGAAGCATCATCTATGATAATAAACTCAAAATCAGTAAGGCTCTGTTTTAGGATACTATCTATTGATTCTTGTAAGTAAGTAGCACCATTATATACACACATTAGGACGGTTATAGGTATATTTTTAGACATGTTATTTAAAATTATGTTTTTCCATCCAAATAGATAGGTTAAGAAGTATCCATATCTTGTAGTTTGTGCCACCTAAGTACTTCCTTGATTCTTCGAATGAAATATACCTAAATATTTTAAGAGTTTTGTCATTTAAGTATTTATTTACAAGCTCTTGAACCTTAGGCTTCTCCAGCCATATAGGAATAGGTGCACCAAAACCAGCTTTAGACCTTCTTCTTATTTCTTCAGGCCATTCTTCCTCAAATACACGTCTGAGTATTATCTTATCTTCATCACTATTAATTTTTAACCTATATGGAAGTGATATGGCAAATTCTGCAAATTCTATATCAAGAAATGGGGCACGCAATTCAATAGAGTTCGCCATACTAGCTCTATCTATTTTTGTAAGTATATCTCCAGGCATATAATCCTCAATATCACTTCTCATAGCATCATCAACTGTATTTGATTTTTCCCATGAAGGTATACTTTTTATTAAGTTAGAGTCCAGCTTTAATTTCTTAATTTCTTCTACTTTGAAGTAAACATTACTATTTTGGTGTGCCTCAAAAACATCTTTGAATTTTTTTTTGTAATATAAACCTCTTGTTCTAGATATAAAGTTAGCTTTTTTCTTATAGCGAGTTCTAAGTACTATCTGAGCAAGTAATCTCATAAAGGTTACTTTACCCAAAAAATCAAAACTCTTGTCTTCTCCCATGGTTATAAGCGACCTATACCAACCATAATATCCTCCAAGTAGTTCATCCCCGCCATCACCAGTCAAAACAACCTTAGCATGCTCTTTTGTTAGTTTGGATATTAAATATGTCGATATACTAGAAGAGTCTGCAAAAGGCTCATCATATATTTCTGACATTTTTAATATCAACTCAGCGATGTCATTATCCTTATCATGTAACTCATAATGTTCTGTATGATATTTCTGTGCTGCCATTCTAGCGAATGACAATTCATTCCTTGTGCCTTCATAACCAAATGCGAACGTCTTCATATTAGATGTTAATTTACTTGCCTCAGATACGACTGTAGTTGAGTCCAGGCCGCCACTTAAAAATGCACCAACTGGTACGTCAGATATTAACTGTTTTTTGATAGAATTTTTAAACAATTCCCTAAATTTAGGTATTGCCTCATTTAACGTAATAGTTTCGTTTGTATCAGGAAGGTTCCAGTATCTCTCAACTAAAAATGAATTATTTCTATAAGTTAACATGTGTGCAGCTGGTAGGGTAAATACGTTCTTGTATATGGTTTTTGTTGGATGAACATATAGCCTATGTAGATAGTGAGCAATTGAATCTGTGGATATTTCAGGCTCAATTAAGCCGGTTGCGATTATTGCTTTTATTTCTGAAGCAAATATAAATTCATTGTCCTTTCCAATTGCATAGTACAAAGGCTTCTCTCCAAACCTATCTCGAGCAAAGATCATTGTTTGCTTACTATCATCCCACAAAGCAAATGAAAACATTCCAGGGAGTTTTTTGATAAAGTCGTTACCATAGGTTTCGTATAGTGCAATTATTACCTCAGTATCAGAATTACTTTTAAAACTATATGATTTTAATAGTGTCTCCTTTATCTCTTTGTATCCATATATCTCTCCATTAAAAACTACAGCTATACTCTTGTCATGATTATACATAGGCTGACCTCCAGTAGATAGGTCAATTATAGATAACCTTCTATGCCCTAATACAGCATTTTCAAATATAGCGATACCATCTGCATCTGGACCTCTATGGTAAAGACTATCATTCATGACCTTAACCTTGTCTATATAGTTTTTTGAGTCTATATGTATTATTCCAGTTATTCCACACATATTATTTTAATTTATTTATATAAATTGTATTTGCTGGTGTACTTGCGAATATGTCATAGCCATGTTTAATTAATAGGTTATCAAAATATTCCTTTCGCCCTGCAGTTTCTATACAAAATACCTTAGGTTTTTTAATCCACTGAAATCCAGATAATATCTCTTCCTCATAACCTTCAGTGTCAATTGAAATTAAATCTGGTACCATATCATTATTATATTTTTTAATGATTGAGTCGAGGGTATAAACCGGAACAACTGATGTGCTGTATTCCTGACCAGACTTATTACCCCAGTCTTTGGCGGAACTCTCCATAACTGTGTTTCTTGTACTTCTCTCAAATTTATAAAATTTTGATTCACCATTATGTCCACCTACGCACCCTTGCACATATATGTCGCGAGATCTCTTCTTTTTAATTATCTCACTCAAATTAACATTTGGTTCAACTAGCACCCCTCTCCCACCATTACGATATAACAGGTATGTAATATTACCAAATATAGGATGATGACACCCAATATCAATATAATTTACTTTTTTAAGTTTAAATTTTAATAGTGCTTGCTGTAAAAGCAAGTCCTCACCAGTATCTGTAAATGATGAGTATGATCCTCTTGGTGAATACCTTCTTTTAATAAAATCTATAATTTTCATTTAATTGCATGTACACTTGCACCGGCCCAGTTGCTGGGTTCAATTTCTCTTAGTTTTTCTTTTTTAAACCAGTTGAACACCTCGTATAGTGTATGGCCAGATTGATTAGAGGGAGTAATGCTATCGAAAGTATTTAAGACAGACCATCCAATATCCTTCTTAATATTTATGAAAGGGAAGAATGATAGGAACGGCCTAATTAGTGTTCTAAATATTGGAATTGATAATAAAACTCTAGATACGTAAACAACTAAATATGAATATATTAGTGGTGGATAATGACCAAATATAGGCCACATTCTTTTAAAAATCTTTCTATATATGTTAACTATAAAATTATCATAATATCCACCTGTACTGTATACAGAAACTGATATCCATCCATCTGGTTTAACTGCTCTGACCATTTCATCAAAACCCTTTTTAGGATTCGATGTGTGATGTAGTACACCAATTGAAAAAATACCATCAACTGATTCTGTACGAATAGGAGAATGTAATATATCTGCTTGGCAGATAAGCACATTTGGATTATTTGGAAAATTATCTATAGCTGCCTCTACCGCATCACTCATATCTATACCTATCGCTAGACCATTCTTCTCTAATATTGTTTCCAAGAATCTTCCTGGCCCGCAGCCAATGTCTACTATAGCCCCACCATTTAGATCCGTAGTTGATATATGAGTTATCTTATCCCACATTAATTTAGTATATCCTTGCATAGGCTTGCCGACATTGTAACTATCAAATTGAATTTTAGCCCACTTATTCCACTGCCATCCAAAACTTTTAGTATAGTTATTATTATCCATGTAACCAGAAAATCTTGGCACGCCCCTTACAATTGGATATCTGTTTGACTTCGATACTAAGAAACCACTAGTTATAGTGTCACCTACAGCGACACTAGACTCAATAACTAGATCTTCACCGGTCTTTGGATCAATGAGATACTTAACAAATTTTTTATGCATATTGTTTATTTTATTGCTATCCCAAATACGTTAGGTATCATTGTACCATTTTTGAATGGTTTATCTAAATTTTTCTTATCTAGAAATAATAATACCTTAAAAATAGGTACAAAAAGTCTTCTTAAGATTCTGCGTATAATATGTGGCATTGGTCTATTACAAATCCAGTTAGATATCATTTGAGCAAGGCTTGTGTCGAAGCTACCTCCACTAGTTATTGTTATATTTGACATACCCAACTCATTTAACATTTTTTCTATGCCAAATGGTGTAATTCTCTGATAATCATAAGGTATTCCATGTAAATGATATACAAAGGGTGTTGTGAGTACGATAACTCCATTTGGCCTAAGTACTCTATATGCTTCACGTAGGACTATTCTTGGATCAGTGCAATGCTCTAATACCTCAAGTAATATAATACTTCCAATAGAGTTATCATCTAACGGGATTTTAACCCCATCCCAGTACATATCTGCCTTTACTGAATATGTAAAATTACCTTCATCTAGATCGAGGCCTATATATTTTGTAACTTTTTTTGACGATAGTATTAGATCCCTATACCTCATTTTTCCGCATCCTATGTCTAATACCACACCTTCTAACCTATCGATATTTTTATTAATAAAATTCAATATAGTATAATCATTAAAATATCCTTCTAGCGTGCCTGCATTTAGTCTTGGTGTATTCATGTATGTTAATCTATCTTTTTAATAGAGTATGGGAGTTGTACAGCAATTTTTCCCTCGTGTTTTCCTTGGAAAATAATCGATCTGGTATTATCAATATTTTTAATTTCAAAACCAATATCTTTAGCTTCGGCAAATAGTGCAATGTTTGGTGTGTGAAGTATTATATCAAATGTATAATTACCAACATTAAAGACAAAAGCAGGTATGTCAACTACAACTTCGTAATCTCCAACTTTATAACTTGAGAGTTTTCCAGATATATCAACTTCAGATGAATATAGTAATAGTTCACGGTCTGATGTATAGAATTTAAGTGATAGCGAAGCACTATCAATGTTTTCTTTACATGACAACTTAACAGTAACTCTGAAATTCTCGCTAATGGGGAACTCTGATCTATATGAGCCTTTAGTGTCCGATAAAATAACTTTTCTGATACTTGCTTTTGAACCTACCACATCCTCATACTCGATTGTTGATTTGTGTTCAAGATGTGATGAAAGGTATTGATCAATAATATCTCGTGTATTTCCAATAGCTACAACTTTTCCTTTTTCAAGTAGTACTGACCTTTTACATAGGCTTTGTATTGCTGACATGTTATGACTTACAAAAAGTATCGTCCTATTCTCTTTTTTTGTGATCTCATCCATCTTACCCAAACACTTTTTCTGAAAATCAACGTCGCCCACAGCCAAGACCTCATCAACTAATAGTATATCTGGATCCATATGTGCAGCTACTGAAAATGCTAGTCTTACGTACATACCACTAGAGTAGTATTTTACTGGCGTATCAAGGAATTTTTCTATACCAGCAAATTCAACAATTTTATCAAACTTAAATGCAATTTCTTTTTTAGGCATACCAAGTATTGCACCATTTAGAAAAATGTTCTCTCTACCTGTTAATTCTGGGTGGAAACCAGTACCAACTTCAAGCAAACTACCAATCTTACCAGTTATAGTTATTTGTCCTTCGGTAGGAGGTGTAATCTGAGAAAGTATTTTAAGTAGGGTAGACTTACCAGCACCATTTTTCCCAATTATACCTATTACCTCACCCTTGTTAACTGAGAAATTAATATCTTTTAATGCCCAGAATTCCTCCTTTGTTTCGAGTCCAACGGCAGATTTCGCTTTGTGTTTCAGGAATCTAAAAGGACTACGCATTACATTGGATACTACATCACGTAGTGTAATATATTTACCTTTATCATGAGATATTTTATATTTTTTACCAATATTTGTTACTTGAATTATGGGTGTGTTCATAAAATTATATAATATCTGCAAAGTATCTTTCTACTTTTTTAAATACGTATATGCCAATAATTGTTAGTATAAAGCATGATATAAAAGATATTCCAATTAATGACCAATTTATTGGTGCAGTTCCAAGTAGTGCTGCTCTAGCATTCTGTATAACACCCATCATAGGGTTTAGTGCCAGATATTTCGAATACCCACCCGCAATACTTGCAGGATATATTACGGGTGTCAGAAAAATTAATATTTGTATAAAAAATGGTAGTGCATATCTTACATCACGATATTTTACGTTTACTGCTGCAAGAAATAGTCCACCACCAACTGCAGCCATAAAAGTAATTACTATTAATACTGGTATTAATAGTAACCCTTCAATGTTAGGAGTATAACTGTAGTAAATCATAAGTCCAACTAGGACTACTGACGCAATAATAAAATCAATAAATTTTGTAATTACAGAGGCAAGTGGAAGTATCAGTCTCGGGAAATACACTTTTGTAATTATCGACTGATTTGAGATTAGCGAAGTGCTAGTTTCAGATAGGGCATTGGAGAAAAACTGCCAGAATAGCAATCCAACATATACGAAGATAGGGTAAGGTACGTTATCAGACGGTATTTTAGCTAGGTTTCCAAAAAAAACAGTAAAGACAACCATAGTCATTAGTGGTTGAAAAATTGCCCACCCAGCCCCTATATATGTCTGTTTATATCTAACCTTAAGATCTCTCCAGGTAAAAAAATACAATAGTTCTCTGTATTTCCATATCTCTATAATATCGTTAATACTGAACGTTTTCTGAGGTCTAATTGTAGTTATTTGCCCGGCCATGATTTTTATGAATATTAACTATAATATGATATCATCTTATTACCATGAACAATACCACAAACAACATTATTTTTAAATACGCCATTATTATCGGTTTAGGACTAATATCTTTTATCCCTCTATATATCGCTAGTCCACTATTCTTCCCATTCATTTCAGGGAAGGGTTTTGTTTTTAGAATTTTAGTAGAGGTAATATTTGCATTATGGATCATTCTAATCTTTAGAGAGAAGGGGAAGGATACAAGTATCCTTCCTAGAATGAATGCAATGACTATCACCGTTACTGTATTTACAGTTATCACACTCATTGCCAATATATTTGGTCTAAATCCTCTACGTAGTATATGGTCAAACTTCGAGAGAATGGAAGGATGGATAATCATAGTCCATCTATGGATGTACTTCATGGTATTGTCCTCAGTTGTAAACACAAAAGAGAACTGGAAGAAGTTCTTCGATGTAATACTAATTGCAGGATTTATTACTGCAGTCTATGGCCTATTCCAGTTCTTTGGTTGGGCAGAAACTCATCAAGGAGGCCGTGTAGATGCTTCATTAGGTAACTCTGCTTACATGGCAATATACATGCTAATTAACGCATTCATCGCTGCTTACATGGCAATTGCATACTGCTCTAAGAAGAATCACTATTTCTATATCTACACAGTACTATCTGCATTCTTCTCATTTATAATGTTCCAAACAGCAACAAGAGGATCAATACTAGGATGGATCTTGGCAGCTATTACATCTCTAGCAATATATGCAATCATGGGTAGAAAAGAGACTGGGCAGAGTAACAAGTCTAGAATAGTTGCAGGAAGTATCATCGGAGCGATAGTTCTTGTTGGTGTGTTGTTCTATTACAACAGAGAAGCTAAATGGATACAGAACAATTCAGTATTAGGACGTATAGCTACAATATCTATTTCAGATACAAAGACTCAAGCTAGAGGATTCATCTGGCCTATGGCTATTAAGGGAGTATTTGGAAGTACTAAGACTGCGATAATTGGAATCGGACAAGAGAACTTCAACTATATCTTCAATGCAAACTATAACCCTAAGATGTGGGCACATGAGCAGTGGTTTGATAGGGCACACAGTGTGTTCTTAGATTGGTTGGTTGCTGGAGGTATATTAGGACTACTTGCTTACCTAGCTCTATACATCGTTTCTGTAATATACATACTTAAGAGTGATCAGACCGTAGGACAGAAGTCGGTACTAATTGGATTACTAGTAGGATACGGTATACACAATGTGTTTGTGTTCGACAATCAAACAAGTTATGTAATGTTCTACACATTCCTTGCATTCGTCTTCACACTACAACCTTCAACTAAATGTAAAATATTTAAAAAGCATGATGATATAGCAACAGAAGATTATGTAACAATACAGAACTACGTAATCACTCCAATAGTTATCATTATATTTGCTTCAATGTTGTACATTGTTAACATTAAGCCAATACAGGCAAATACAAGACTGATCTCAGGACTAAGAGCTTGTTCAAAACCACCAACAGTTACAATAGATTCTTTTGTTAAGGCACTTGATCTAAATCTAAGTGTTTCAAATCAAGAGATCAGAGAACAACTTCTTAACTGTGCTTCTGGAGTAATACGTCAGGCAGGTATACCAGAGAAGACTAAGATTGATTTCTATAACCTTGCTAAGAAAGGAATTGAGGATCAGATAAAGGAAACTCCTAATGATGCAAGAATCTATATTCTAGGAGGAGGATTCTTCGATTCAATATCAGATTATGCAAGTGCAACTCCACTACTTGAGAAGGCAAATCAGCTATCTCCAAACAAGCAGACAATAGTGTATCAACTAGCATCAAACTATCTAAATACAAAGAGAGATAAGGAAGCAATACTCTTAATGGAGAATGCATACAAGTCAGCGCCTGATAACAATAATGCAAAGATATTCTATATCTCAACTCTAATAACAACAGGGAATGAAGCTACAGCACTCAAGCTATTCCCAAATGATCCTAGTTTCTATGATCAAAATATCATACGAGCATATGTTGGCATAAAGAGATATGCGAAAGCTGCAGAGATATACAACAAGTTAATAAAGGATACACCAGATAGTCAGGAGCTATATTCTGGATTAGCATACGTATATCTATTAGATAAGCAGAATACAAAAGCGATAGAGATTCTAAATATCGCTCGTAATAAGTTTCCTCTAATGAAGACTCAAATAGATAAGCTAATTATAGACATTCAAAATGGTACGGTAAAGATATAGTTAGTATCCATCCATAATATATCCTCTACCAGGAATATTTCTAAGTAGATTCTTCTTACCAGCGATATTTATCTTCTTTCTGAGAGATAGAATATGTGCTTCTACTGTGTTTGAGAATGGATCACCTTCAGAGTTCCATACATATTCCATTATAACTCCTCTAGAGAGTACTGTGTCCTTGTTTCGCATGAGGTATTCAAGTAAGTTATACGTTTTTCTGGTTAAATATATTTGAGTACTACCCCTACGAACTGTTCTTCTGTTTGTATCAAGTACCAAATCATCGATTATAAGTATAGGGTCTTCAACATGCTTAGGTCTCCTAGCTAGAGCAAGGAGACGAGCTCTAAGTTCCTCTATGGCAAAGGGTTTGGTCATATAATCATCAGCACCTTTCTCAAGGGCAATAATTCTCTTACGCATCTCCTTGTTATTAGTTAGAAATATGATGGGTGTCTCTACTCCCGATTCACGTAGTTCACTACATAGTAATATCCCATCACTATCTGGAAGTGCATAATCAACTATTATTGCATCATAGAAGTTAGTTCTAGCCATAAACGAACCATTACTCGCATTCTTCGCAGTATCAACTGTAAATGAGTCTTCCACCAGACTATTCTTGATATAGGTTGATATCTCTAGATCGTCCTCTATGATTAATACTTTCATACAAAAATCATAGCCCGTATTGAGTATAAAGTCATATAATTATGTGGACATCATTGATAAAAATTTTATCAAGATTTTATCATGTTTGTGGTATAATATTACCTAACAATAACCTCATGTTTCAATTCATACATTCAATCGGTCAAAATTTACAGTCAGTAGTTGAACATGGGGGGTATATATTACTCTCCTTCACCTCCATAATGGAGGGTATACCTATTGTAGGTCAATTTGTACCAGGTAATACAATCGTGGTCATATCAGGATTCTTCTCCAAGATCGATTTGATGAATTTGTACTACGTGGCAATAATCGTACTTATTAGTTCTATGATAGGGGACTATTTAGGTTATATGATAGGTAAAAAATATGGTTTTGATTTTATAAATAAATATGGCCCTTATTTCTTTATTAAAAGAGAGTATATAGATAAGACAAGAAGTCTAATACAAGAAAATTCAGCCAAGACAATTATTTTTGGAAGATTTACTCCAATAACTAGGTCATTCACTCCGTTCGTAGTTGGGGCTAGTGGAATACATATTAATCGCTTTTGGTTATATGATTTCATAGCTGTATTCATGTGGGCAATATTCTCGATAGGTATAGGGTACATATTTGGTGCAGGATATCATGCGGTATCAGAAGTTATGGGTAAATACATAATGGTTGCAGTCTTTATCGGTATACTAGTCGTCTGGGGATATGGATTTATTAACAAGCACTTCCATGTATTTGTTAAATACGAGTTGATCACCCTATTCGTCAATCTATTCGGTCTCTATCTATTCTTCAAGACAATACAGGATGCGTTAAGTGATAAAGTATTCCTGTTGCAATTCGATGTATTCGCTAATGCATTCTTCACAAGTCATATAACTCCATTTACATCTTCGGTGATGAATATAATTACTAATGTATTCAGTCCACTATCCATCGTATTCTACTGTCTAATTGGTATTGCATACTTTATGTACAAGAAGAGCTATCATAATTCAGTTATAATTTTTCTTTCTTTGAGTGGAACATATTTAATTACTTTCCTTGTTAAGAATATGGTATTGAGACCTCGTCCTGAGTTTGGGTATATTATCGAATCAGGCTACAGCTTCCCAAGTGGACATGCTATCGCTATAACAACATTTTCAATACTACTTGTATACCTATTCTTCATTAAAATACAGTCTACTGTTGTAAGAGAGGTATGTATAACTCTATCAGTCATACTACTCCTAACTGTATCGTTCAGTAGGGTATATCTAGGAGTACATTGGATATCAGACGTTCTTGCTGGTATTGGACTTGGACTGTTCTATACAACATTAGTAATACTTTTGGTTAAGTATTTTAGAATGCTGTATATACGATATAGAACTTCTAATATCTAAACTATCAAACTCTTACCAGTCATAACTACTGGCTTATCAATATTGAATATATTAAGTATTGTAGGTGCAATATCTGATAGCCCACCTTGATCCTTCAATTTAACATCATGAGAT
>JBIIIW010000006.1:0-39491 GCA_044234345.1 Minisyncoccia bacterium | reverse complement strand
TAATTAACTTCGCTATCATATCTCTTGTTGTATATTTTGGTGTTAAGAAACTAGGACTTGATAAGTTGGATAGGCCAAAACAATAATGCTTGCATATATTACAAGTATAGTCTGGGGTATATTAATTGGTCTTGTTTCCGCAATCCCTGTCGGACCTGTTGGTATTATCTGCTTCCAAAGAGCTCTGGCTAAGAACAGACTATCTGGTCTTGTAACCGGTCTTGGTTCTTCTGTTGCCGATGCCCTACTTGCATCTGTTGGTGCATTCAGTATTACGGTTGTATTTACCTTCATTAGGCATCAACATGATAGCTTGAGAGTTGTCGGTGGAATATTTCTCCTAATTCTTGGATATATTGCTTTTACATCTAAGCCTAAGACTAATAAGATTAAGGTGAATAATGCGATAACTAGAATACAGGAGTTTCTATCTGGTTTTGTATTAACGATTACTAACCCTCTTACAGCAATTGTATTCTTTGTCGCATTTGGGAATGTTAGTCATAAGATTGGTGCTGGTCTTGATATTGCTACTATGTTCGTTATCGGTATATTCATTGGAGCTAATATCTGGTGGTCTCTGCTTACTCTAATTGCAGACAGAGTGGCTCACAGAATAATTCACGATAACATATACATAATTAACAAGATATTTGCTGTAGCTATTATTCTGTTTGGATTCTTTGTTCTAGGTAGTGCACTCATTTAAGATATACATCTTATAATATCGCAATCAATCAATAGTCCGACCTATTAAATTTGAACCAGAGAGTATATAATGGAATGATGACATCTAAATGGTTCCATTTAAAGACAAAAGCTTGTAATATGAGAATCTCTGGTGATTCAATAAGAGATATTGAGTTTAAGCTCGGTATTCCAAAATCGACATTGAGCGGTTGGTTTAAAAATATAAAAATAAGTAAAAGACATAAAAGCAAACTAGATGCCAAATGGCGTAATGCATTAATAAAGGCGAGAACTAAAGCTGCTGCTTGGCACAATAGAGAAAAAGATGCGCGTATTTTAATGGCCCAAAATAACGCAAATCTTACTTTGAAAAAGATAGATATTGAGAACAAAGAAATAATGGAGCTTGCTCTATCAATACTTTACCTTGGCGAAGGATTCAAAAGGAAATCGGTTACAGGAATAGGTAATTCGGATCCAATGATTCTTCTTTTCTTCGTTAATGCAATATCTAAAATATATAACATTGAAGTTAATAAAATGAGATGTAATCTACACTTAAGGGCGGATCAAGATTCAGAAAAACTAAAATTATACTGGTCTAATGTTTTAGGTATTCCTGTAAGTAATTTCGGTAAGGCCAGTATAGACAAGAGAACACATGGTACTAAAACATATGACTCATACAAGGGTGTATGCGTAGTAAGATGTGGAAATATTGCAATACAAAGAAAATTAATATATCTTAGTAAAATATATTGTGAAAGTATAAATACAAAACTGGGCGGTTAGCTCACCTGGTAGAGCGCATCATTGACGTTGATGAGGTAACAAGTTCAAGTCTTGTACCGCCCACAATCTTATCACCCTATCTATACGATAGGTGTGATGTGGGGTAAAATATATCAATTGGAGTTTGGGTAATATATCGATTCCTGACGACGTGCTTGGTAATTGTAAAACTATAAACATAATCAATAATCAAATGAGAATATTTTCAAATTTAAAGCAGCAAGCAGTTAGTTTTCTAGAAACATACAAGGCCAAGGGACCTGCTTCATATGCTGCAGCAGAACAAGCGATCGGTGCCATTTTGATAACCGATGGATTATTCGGTATCGAAAGTCCGTTTGGCGCGAAGAAACGTCCTGGTATATTTGGTACGTTTTCTGGAATGATCCTAGGAATACTATTCATGTTGGTTCCAGGCTTTGTAGGTACAATGACAAATATTAAAAACATGACTGAAACAGTTCCTGCGGTAGTTGTTTCGGTTGGTGATATGGTGAGAAGTGGTAATTCTGATAGCGGGGGTGCGTGTACACTTGCAGTTACTTATACAGTTAATGGTCAGGAGTATACGAAGCAATCATCTATGTCATCATCGAGCCATTGCTCTTTGTCAGTTGGACAAACAATTGCTATTAACTATGACCCAAGTAATCCAAATTCATGGACATATGATGTAAAAACAATAAGTACATTCTTGAGTATTTTCTTCTGGGCCGGAGTACTTGCTTTGATTTCAAGTATCGTCACATTCTTCATTAGGTTGCTAAGTATAATATTTGGTTGGAAGTTGCTAAGGGATGGACGAAAAAATGCTTCTACCCTACCAGCAGGAACAAACATAGATACCATAATTAGTGAAATTAAGCAGAGCTTCGTCTCATCTATCTTTGCATTTGGAGGAACACCTAACACAATATCATCCATAATTACACAGAACATATCTCCGTCTACAGCACAGAAACCTATAGATCAAAACCTAAATTCAAACACTGGTTTACAGGAGCCTAATCGAGAAATCTAGTTTGTATTTATTAGTTTTAGTTTAACTTATATATACCAATATCTTAATTGACTCCACACGTCAAAAATGATTTACTTGTGTAGGTAAACACCTTCACACTAACCAAAGGAGAATCGTACCCAAGCTTCTCATTGCGGGTAGTCCGGATTTGCCTCAAGTACCCTAACGAAACGTGCGATCGTATGACGCAGAGTCTCAAAATGTATTACTCCGACATTAAGTTTCTAGCCTCCTCATCAAATTCTTCTTTTGTCGGACGCTCACCTAAATCCTTATTCGAAGCCCACACGGAATGAGTCAAAAGCTTAGTACTGTGTACATCCATTATTCGACTAACAAACACAGTATCACTTAAAGGTGAAATTGTGTGAGTCAACTTAATCAAACACGCAGATATGGACTTATTGTAATGATATTGTGGTTCACCTATCACTTTGTCAAAATTAAAATTTGTTGTATTTGGAAATTGCCCATTATTCGCAACAAAGGTGTTAAAAAATTTTAGACCAGCAGAAGGACAATTTTTTATATTCTCTTTTTCTTCATTTTGCAGCTGGGCAACATGAGACAAAATCGGCTTTGTCTCTTCTGCAGATGATCCATGGGTAGATGATGGTTTACTGATCTTAATTGAGACAAAAGACTGATCATCTATATCCGATGGGTTTTGCTCTTGATTGTTAAAGTCATAATATCTAACACCTACAATAATAGATGTTTCTCTGTCTTTAAAGATATTTTTTTTGATTGATAATTTTTTTGTATATGGGCCAACCCCCAATGTTATTTTTTTTTCGCATGGCTCATTATCCATAGAGGCCACTGTGTATGTATTCACACACGATACATCAACTTCCCTTTTGACGAATTGCCCAGACAAAATTCCAAATGTTAATATTACCTCATCTCCATCTCCGCTCACAACATACTTATCTGCCTTAAGCAGGTTGGGTTGACTTGGAGGAGGCAAGATTCGAACTTGTGTTTTACCACTACCAACCAAATTCCCATTTTTATCGTATGCCTGAACAGATAGTTCTTCATAGCCATCGTATGAATTTTCTCCTAAAAAAGTTGCATCTGTTTGTGGCACGACAATATTCAATTTGGGATTAGAAGTTACTGATTTCAAACTTACCAATACACCCTTGTTTGGATGTGAGATTGTAGATTCATAACTAACAGCATTTTCTATTGCCGAAAAAGTAACACTGGTAGATTTACCTGATTCAAGCACATTACTAAAAGATGGTGAGAAAATATCTATAGGTTTAACAGAACTTCCTGTTGTTGTGATTTCGATATTTTTTTGCAATGCTTCATTACCTACAATAGTAGGCGTTTTTATTTTATGATTCTTATATACATATACACCACCTATCGCTAAAACTGTAATAATTGTGATTATTGTGGGAACAACAAAACCTTTTTGTAAGTTTTTCATACTACATATTATACATTAATTAAAAGTAAGTATAATTTTATTATCCACCTTAGTCATATTTAAAATTCTACCGAAAATCCGAAACTTTGATCTTGTACCGCCCACACATAGTTTGACTCTAAATACTAAAAATGATTTACTTGTGTAGGTAAACACGAACCAAGGAGTATAGATGCAGAAACTTCTACTTGTTGGTGCACCTGACTTCATTCTCAAAATCATCAGGCTAAGTAAGAATGCGCATTTTGAGATATCGTTCGCCGATCAAAATGTAAACTCTGTCATCAGAAAGATGACCGAGGGTAGGCACCCTAGTGTGATTGTGATGGAGAATAGGGGGTCGCCACAATGGGGACACTGTATTTTAAGAAAGCTTAGAAAGCTACACATCAAAACCCCCGTCATAATCGTGATGGAAAGGATTGATGAAGGAGTATACGATCATGATTTCGTAATGCTCTTCTCAGACAAACTTACAAGCGATACTTTAATCGCTGGAATCCACACCTGCGCAAGGGGACCCTAGTCCCCTTTTTTCTTTTTAAATACATTTGCAAGATACATTAATGAAAGCTAATATAGATTTATGATTACTTTAGGTATTGAAACAAGTTGTGATGAGACAGCGCTATGTCTTCTTGAGACTGATGGTAACAAGTATAGAGTACTTAGTAACATAGTGCATTCTCAGATTGATCTCCACAGAGAGTATGGTGGTGTATTCCCTATGCTTGCTAAGAGAGAGCATATTAAGAATCTTCCAGTTATATACCTAGAGCTACTTAAGCAAGCAAATATTACTGAAGACAAGATTGGTATGGTTGCAGTTACACGAGGTCCCGGTCTTGAGCCAGCTCTATGGACTGGTATATTGTTTGCAAAGGAATTGGGTGCAAAACTTAATATCCCAGTTGTACCTGTAAACCATATGGAAGGACATATTCTTGCTTCTCTGTTGTCCAACTCAAGCTCTAATACTGAATATCAAGAACTTAAGAGTATTAACTTCCCTGCTCTAGCGGTACTCATAAGTGGAGGACATACTGAGATAGTTAGGATGGAGGAGTTAGGTAAGTACGAGATACTTGGAAGTACTGTGGACGATGCTGTTGGTGAAGCATTCGACAAAGTTGCACGTATGCTAAACCTTCCATACCCAGGTGGTCCTGAGATATCTAAACTTGCAAAACAAGCAAGAGAAGAAAACATACCTAAAGTAGTTGTACTACCTAGACCAATGATACATTCTAAGGATACTAAGTTTTCTTTTTCTGGTCTTAAGACTGCAGTGTTGTATGCGATAAAGAAGATTGGGGATGTTAGTGAGGATCAGAAGAAAGATATAGCTCGTGAATTTGAGGATTCAGTTACTGAGGTATTGATCTCGAAGACAAAAGATGTACTTGAGAATACTGAAGTTAATACTCTAATTATCGGAGGTGGAGTTATAGCTAATACATATATACGAGATGCATTTACAGCTCTCGCTCGACAATACTCAATACCTCTATATCTACCTGTAGGTGGACTGACTGGTGATAACGGACTTATGATAGCTCTAGCAGGCACAATAAAACCCTCAAGTGCTAATGAGGGTTCTATCGAGGCTATGAAAGCCGAAGGAAATCTATCTCTTTAGGATTAGTATCCGAATATCCACTTAACGAATTTCCAGATCTTACCTGCAAATGATGTTCCAGCAGCAGAAGCTGTCTGAGAGTTATCATTTGATCCTACAACTGGAGATAGTGAGTCTGTACCTGTAGCTGTTTCTGATATTGTGTTTACAGTACCATTTGAAACATTAGATTTATAAGATTCTATTGTTGAAAGCTGTGAAGCTGTTAGAGCTATCTTTGAATTACATACAAGCTCATTGATCTTGTTCTTTGTTGTATAGAATACCTGACCTGTTGGAGTTGTAACTCCCCATGGTGCCATAGTATCAGCAACATACTTTGCTTGGAATGCCTTAACAGCATCTAGAGTCTTCTGATCAAACTTTCCGTTGATATCAACGTTAAGCTTTTCATTGTTCTTTAGGAATGTCTGTAGCTTTGTAACTTCTGAAGCATCGTTGTTACCATCAAAGTTTAGATAACTTGTAAGGTATGAACAGTTAGCTCCGTTAATGATTGGAGTAGCTACTGGTGTAGTGTTTCTGTTTCTACTTGAACTACCACCTCTTCCACCTGAGTTATTGTTGTTTGATTCACTTCCTGAAGTTACTGGAGAAACTCTTGTTGTATCATCTGAACCGTTTGATGTGTTTGAAGATGAAGAAACATCGTCACTTCCGTTTGAAGTATTTGATGATGATGTGTCATCACTACCATTTGAGGTATTTGATGAAGAAACATCGTCACTTCCATTACTTACGTTTGATGAAGTTGTATCATCTGAACCGTTTGATGTGTTTGAAGATGAAGAAACATCGTCACTTCCGTTTGAAGTATTTGATGCAACAACATCATCCCCGCCATTTGATGTATTTGAAACTGGAGCCTGTGATACATCATCACCCCCATTTGACTGGGCCTTCACAACTGACGGTAGTATTGCTACTAGAGCCGCTAGAATGAATGAAGTTAGCACTAATTTAATGTATTTATTCATATTTTTATTTATAATTTATTCTTATATTAACTCGACTACCCTATCATACCTTAGAAAATTTGTCAATGGCTATGGCAAGCAAAAAGAAAAGGCTCTCGGTGTTGTACCGAAAGCCCCTTTTGCAGGCACTTTGTGCCTATTCTGCCTTGTAAAACTGGTTGGTGGATCCGAACGTGGCCGTAATCTCGTGCCCAACCATCGCATTGGCATGGATAACGGTCCAAGGACCTGTCACCGTGCCACCGCTCTGGATCGAGTAGGTCGAGAGTGGGCTTCCACCAATGATTTTCACCTTCAAACCAGTCCCCGAAGTGCTGATATCGAGATCAGCCGGGAGTTTCTCCGCAACGGTGGTAACCATCTGCGAGGAAACCGTTGTGTCCACTCCAGCAACACGCGAGACGAGCTCGGTCATGATACTGAAATCGCCAGCCTTCAAGGTCGCGACGTCAGCAGGGTTGGTAACAACCGTGCTGGAGCCGAGACGATACCAAACATCATAAACGACAGTGGACGGCAATTGGCCATTCGAGTAGACTACGTCGTCCACGCGTTGTTCCCAGATACCGGCCGAATTGATGGCGGAATCCAACTTCCCATTGGCACCAAAGCTGATGCCGACGAAGTTCTGATTGAACGGGATCTCGCTGTTGTCGGCGGAGCTAACTCCAACCTGGAAGAATGCGCCTGAAATGGCAGCAGTGCTCGGAACCGAGCGAAGCCAATACTTGTTGACCGGATAGGTCCCACAAACACTGACCACAAGCCTGTGCCCAAACTGATTCGTTGCCAAACCAGTCGTAGCGCCGAGCCAAGTATGATTCGTCGTTGTAACGACGTCGAACCACTTGAGCCCACCATTGGGGACCACATGCCATGCAGCAGGGTCGGTGGTCCGGTTGGTGGGAACTGTCCCGCCAGCCAAACCGACCATCACGTTGATCCGAGACTGAACGAGACTGGGCGAGGTCGTGGCAGGCAAGGAGGAGACAATGAAGCCCTCCCGCTTACCAGCGAGGTTGAAACCGTTCGTGGAAGGTGTAGTAACCGCAGCCTTCTGCGGACCAACACGCCCGGAGACAACGATAGGATCGACGAAGACGTCGTCATCGCTGTTGACCTGAGCGTTTGTCGACAAAGCGCCGAGCATAACCATCAAACCGAGAATGAGTTTTTTCATGGAACAATCACTGTATTTCTGGAATCTCCGAGGTTAAATACAGGCCACACGGCCATATAAGTTACCCCTATTCAAAGATCCCTCTGAGACGCACCCTATCACAGTCTACCTATATTGTCAAGCCACTATTCCACACACAATAATCGATATCGGGTGATATAATATACGGTATGATTTTTGTATATGCTCTTCTTGCAGGCGTACTCCCTGCAATACTATGGTTGTGGTTTTGGCTAAGAGAGGATAACTTACATCCTGAACCTAGGTCTATTATCGCTGCTTCCTTTATCGCTGGTATGATTGTGGTGATTCTAGCACTAGTACTTGAGAAATATATATTCGACATTACAAGCAACGAGACATATAGGTATGTTACTTGGGCTGCTATAGAGGAAATATGTAAGTTTATCGCTGTAGCTATCATCGCATTTGATTCTCGCTATATGGATGAACCAATTGATGCAATGATATATTGTATCACTGTGGCTTTAGGTTTCTCTGCTCTAGAGAACACTCTTTTTGTACTAACACACTTCGATGCAGGTGATGTATCTAGGGGAATCATTACTGGTAATATGAGATTTATCGGGGCAACGCTAGTACACACTGTTTGTTCATCAGTAATTGGCTTTATGGTTGGTATATCTTTCTATAAGAGTACTTTGGTAAGGACAATCTCTCTTGTGTTTGGAGTTATCCTCGCTTCTGCATTGCATGCTGGCTTTAATTTGTCTATAATTAATGAAACGGTAACGAATACACTTAAAGTATTCAGTATAGTATGGATCGCTGTCGTTATACTTATCATTCTTTTTGAAGAAGTTAAGGGAGTACAGCCGAAAAATACAATTTAATAATAATTAGTACTTTATATATACAACATGGCAAAAGACAAAAAATCATTTTTTGAAAGAATCACTGGAACAGTCAGAATGGATGACGAGGAAATTGAGATATCTGAAGAAAAAGAGATCTCTAGAGGTCTAGTTGGATTCGATGATGAATCAGAAGATGAGGGAGAACTTGCTGTGGATGTATATTCTCTAGCGGATATGATAGTTATCAAGTCTATGATTGCTGGTGTTAAGCCAGATGATCTTGATATTTCAATTACAAGAGACATTGTGACGATAAAGGGCAAGAGAGAGGAGGAGAAGACAGCACATGATGATGATTACTTTACCCGTGAACTATATTGGGGTAGTTTCTCTAGAACTATTACACTTCCTGAAGAGATAGATGTTGATGAAAGTGAGGCTATAGAGAAGCATGGTCTATTGATACTGAAACTTCCTAAGCTCGACAAGAAAAGACAGTCAAAACTAAAGGTTAAGATGATCTAGTTGACACGGATACAGTTTTGGTGTATATTACTAACGCAATTGCTTTAGATGGGTGGTCCGTGTGTACCCATCCTGAAGCCCTCTGCCGGTATGTGCCGGCAGAGTTTTTGTTTATATATAGCATAATCCCCCGCATTGCATGCGGGGGATGTGACTACCAGTGAGCTATCCAATATGACTCCCTTCCGTAGGAAACTTCAAGGAACGGGTCATCAGCTAGATAATGCACTCTAAACTCAAAATCAAGATCATGGCACCGAACGACGCTCACAAGCTGAATAACTCTGTGTGGGACCTTACAATTGGAACGATAGAATTGGTATTTGGCGCATTCCCAACGGAATCTCTTTTCGGATTCAAGTCTCAACTCCCTAATTTCATTCACAACGAGCATACCGCTCCTATACAGAAAGAAGAGGTAGGAGATGATGATCGTCGTATACCAGAGAAATTCAGTAGTATTGGACTGAGAAACTCGTTTAGCGTAATCGGTGCTGATTGCCTTGTCATAGTGCAACAGAAACACAATCAGAACAACAACTCCAACATAAGAGAGTCCGGCCGTCAGAGCGGCGAGTAAAATTGGTTTAACGATCATTAACCAAAATTTTCGAAGCGTGGAATGTCTAGACCATTCCATGATCACTCTTTATACTTCTGACTCCATAAAGGCCTTAACATCCTTATCGGAGATCACGCCAATTTGGTGGTTGCGAAGATGGTGTGCTAATGGATACTTTGTAGGAAACCTTTCCCTATCCCTTCTACTTGCCTTGAGTGGAACCTTTCCGAATAGCGCAGGACTGAAATTGAACTTTGCATTCATGTATTTTACTTTTTTGACTGTCTAAACAGAAATATACCACCTATCGAAAGGTAGTCAAATATATTTAAAAAATGTGCCAAGGACCAGGATCGAACTGGTGACCCTTCCCTCTTCAGGGGAATGCTCTACCAACTGAGCTACCTTGGCGTGGTAAGTAATTCTAGCAGACTTTGAATGTTCTCTGACTTACTATTGATCAGACTGACATCAGTTGTTCCTACATCACTTGTTACTCCAAGACCATTTGCTAAGAAATCCATATATGGACGTATGAAGTAGAATGCACCTAATGTTGTACCAATTATAACGACCCAGTAGAAGATCTTCATTACTATACCTAGTCTTGATGTTCTACGAAGAGACTTGAGAATCTCGTTATTCTCTTCTGTCATCTTGTATGTTCTCTCAAGCAAAGATCTCTCCTCTGGATTCATAGGATGAGTATATCAGAATATTTAAAAAAATCCATTATTGTGCCCCCACTAGGAATCGAACCTAGATTTCCTTCTTAGGACGAAGAAGTTCTGTCCATTGAACTACAGGGGCAGTACAATGAATATATCACAATTACTTAGTTTACCCCAAGACTACTAGCTAGCTCTGCTTCATCAAATCCTACCATTATCTTACCCTCTATATCGATAACTGGAACTCCTAATTGTCCACTCTTCTCTACCATTATCTTTCTTTGCTCTAGGTCTGATGCCACATTGTATTCAGTATAGTTTAGATTATGAGCTTTAAAGTACTCCTTCGCTAATCCACAATAATGACAAGTTGGTGTTGAATATATTATTATATTTTTCATGTCAGTATTATATACTTTTATTCTCCCAAGTGGAATAGGTTATACCAGAATCCCTTTTTGGTTGTCGTAGAGGTAGTTGAAGCTTGCTTGTCTTCAACTATTACTGCAACCTGCTCCCCTTCCTTAACAGCACGAAACTTAGTACGTATTTCATTCTCTACTCCCTGTTCAGTCTTAAGATAGTCTATAGAGTTTGCTAGATTCTGTTGTCTTACAGTCAGCTTATTCAACTCATTTCTCTCTCTTTCTAGGTTAGCTGAGCTTAATTTGGCCTTGTTATACACTCCCCACACTCCACTTAGTAATACTAATAGGATTATAGTAAGTATCACCAATACCAAGGGTGAGTACATTATCTTTCGTATCCTTTTCTTTGTTTGGAAATCTACCATTGAAATTATATTAGTAATAGTATACTATATTTCTATTATGTTATTCCACCAAAATACAAAAAAGGCACTGAAAGTAGTTATGTTTGTTGTTGGTATCCTAATCATCATTAGTATGGTGGTTCTTTACCTTCCAATCATTCGCTAGTCTGTTCGCATCATCTTGATGAATACGTCCTGAGGTATTGTTACATTACCTCGTCCTAGTTCCTTCATCTTCTTTTTACCTTCCTTCTGCTTCTCCCATAGCTTCATTTTTCTTGTTCTGTCTCCTCCATACATATGTTGGGTAACATTCTTCTGCATACCAGCTAGTGTCTCTGATGCAATGATTCTTCCCTGTGCCTTACCTTGTATCTTAACTGTAAACATTTGTCTTGGTAATGCTTTGTGTAGCTTCTCAACAGATAGCTTTGCTTCTTCTTCTAGTCTCTTCCTTGATACTACTCGAGTAAAGGCAATAACTGGTTCGTCAGCAACTAATATATCAAGTCTAGCAACATCAGCTTCTCTCATTTCTCCAATCTCATATGATATAGATGCAAAGCCTGATGATACGCTCTTGATCTCATCGAAGAAGTTTCTCATAAGCTCACGTAATGGCATTACAAGTACAACTGCATTTCTGTTGTCTCCAAAGTTCTCTGTAGATGATACTTCTCCTTCATGGTTGAATACACTTTGCATAATAGCTCCAAGATAGTCTGGTGGAGTAATTATCTTCATATTAACTAGAGGTTCAAACACTTGCTTTACCTCATGATCATCTGGGAACAATGCAGGTGAGTATATGGTTATCATCTTTCCATTCTTCAACTCAACGTTATAAGTAATACTTGGAGTTGTAACTACGAGGTTAAGACTGAACTCTCTTCTAAGACGTTCAGTAATGATCTCTAGGTGTAGCATTCCAAGGAAACCACATCTAAATCCTCTTCCAAGAGTACCTGAGGCTTCTTCCTCATGCGTAAATGAGGAATCAGATAGTCTAAGTCTTCCTAGTGCCATACGAAGTGAGTTAAAGTCATCCTGACTCTCTGGATATACAGAAGCCCATACCACGGGACGAGGTGTCATGTATCCATGTAGTGGAGGGGTAACATCTCTAACTGAAGCAACTGTATCTCCAACTGATGCAATACCAGGTTGCTTGATACCTGTAACGATATATCCAATCTCTCCAACACTTAGTGATTCAACTGGAGTATCATCTGGGGCGAATATTCCAACTTCTAGTGATTGGAACTTCTCATCTGATATCTTGAACATTAGCTGATCTCCCTTCTTTACAGATCCGTTCATTACACGGATGTATACAATTACACCCTTATGGTTTGAATATTGAAAATCGAATACCAATGATCTAAATTCCTTTGTTGTATTATCCTCAGGAATCTTAGGTGCTGGTACTCTCTTAATTACTTCATCTAGTAGATCAGTAACCCCTTCTCCAGTCTTACCACTTACCTTTAACACCTCTGATTCATCACATTCAAGTAGCTCACATACTTCTTTTATAACCTCAGGAATTCGAGCTAGTGGAGAGTCTATCTTTGACACTACTGGTATTATCTTAAGGCCAGATTCACGAGCCATATTAAGGGTAGTAAGTGTCTGAGCCTGCACACCTTGAGTAGCGTCTACGAGTAGAATTGAGCCTTCTACAGCCTTTAGAGCACGTGATACTTCGTATGAGAAGTCTATGTGTCCCGGAGTATCAATTAGGTTGAATATATGATCCTTCCACTTCATACGTACAGGCTGCATCTTGATAGTAATACCTCGCTCTCTTTCAAGCTCCATACTGTCTAGAACCTGCTCCTGCATCTTTCTTTTTTCTATAGTATTAGTAAGCTCTAGCATTCGGTCTGCTAGGGTTGATTTACCGTGGTCAATGTGGGCGATTATCGAAAAGTTACGTATTTTGTCTGGATTCATAGTGTTTTCTTAATATACTACAGATTTGGTGGTAAGTAAAAAATGTTTGCCTTATGGTAGGACATATTGTAATGTATCTTGTGGAGAAAAGCTTATGGAAGATAAATTGAAGTGGACCCGTGTAACAGTGGAAGAACTCAAACAAGCCTTAACCAGAAGCCTCGCTAGTGTAATAGAAGTGTCGAGTCTTCTTACAACAACTCAGGAAGTGGTGTATTGCGTTTGCATCCGACCGGAGTATCCAGGTCAGATACAAGTAAGGAGCCGACTCAGACGTTCGCTACGAGGAGCACTCAAAAGTTGTCTGTATGAGTTTGAGAAGAAAAATGGAAATCATCCAGACGTGGATAAATTCCCGGTAAGGCCATGTGCGTTTATCAACATCAAAGGAACAGCATTTATGGTTGGTCTGGATACTGATGATGCAGAAAACATACTGTTATCTGAAGGCTCCGGTAAAAAAGGAGTTCTTGGTGAGAAGATAAGATTTTACCCCAATACTGGAGTTTGGGTAAATTGGGTAAGGCAAACATAGTGGATTTACCAGATCACACAGCGCGATTGCGCTGTTTTCTTTTACAAACTCTCCTGATCTGGCACAACAACATTAGACTTCCAGAACTTACGATGTAGTGTGGTCCATACCTCTCGTATCTCAACGTTACGCAATATAGCGAGTATCAATATTCCTATTATAATTCCAAATACTCCCGCACAGAATCCTTGTAGAAACACATTTACTGCTTTTGTAAGTGGAAAGAATGCATTAAACACTCTAAGCGATACAAACGTTGCATATCCCATTATCACAGATGCTGCAAAGCTCTGGAACAATGTTGCGATAACTGGTTTAGAGAATCCTGGATAGTCTCTCTCAAACATATGCCAGTGTAGGTATGTATTGAAGAATACTCCGATTGTATATGCTAGTGGCAACACCAGAACACTTGTTCCTGTCTGACCTGAAACTTTGAATAGGTCTTCGATGAAAAATCTAAACATTGGGAATGCGAAGAATAGCTTAGTAAATGCATATCCTAATACTACGATAAGGATTCCAGATACAATATTTAATACTAATGGCTTACTTGTTCTTCCTTCAGCATAGTATGCTCGCACAAACAGTAGTACTAGACTCTGCCCTACTACTGAGATTATAAATATAGCTAAAGTTGCAGCTGTAAGTCTTGTGTCAGCCCAGTCGAACTGTCCTGCTCCATATATTGTTCTTACAATCTGTGCTCGTAGAACGATGAATAGCACAGTGATTGGTATAGACCAAAATACTATATGTCTCGCTGAATCAATCATTTGTTTTAGGAACTCCTTTCTGTTGTTCTCAACAAAGAACTTAGATAGCGTTGGGAATATTGCAGATGAGTAACTAACTCCAACGATTGTAAGTGGTACTGATTGAAGGTTAAGAGCTAGACTAAATACAGATATAGAGCCACCGCTCATAAATGAAGCTAGGGATATTAGGAAGAATGAAGCTAGTTGATTAGATGATAGTGTAATTGTTCTTGGTAGAGATATTAGAACCACTCTACGTATATCACTCCAGTGTATGTTGAAGCTAAACTTTGGGAATGTATCTTTCTGGAAGATAAATGGAATCTGTATTGCCATGTGTAGAAATGCTCCAATTACTACTCCCCATATTAGTCCGTTGAAACCGATTATAGGGTTTAGGAATACTATACCCACCACAATACCGAAGTTATATAGTATTGGACTTAGGGCATATACCAAGAATCTCTTATGCATCTGTGTGATTGATGAAAGGAAGTTAGATATACCAAGAAATATTGGTGAGAGTAGTAGTATACGTGAAGCAAGTATTAGCTCTGGTAGTGATGGATCATTCTGAAATCCTGGTAGTAGTAGAGTTAGGAGCTGTGGTATGAAGAAATATGTAACCACACTTATAGCAATTATTGAAATAAAGAATGCAGAGAATATACTATCAATAAATCTCTTACCCTTGTCGCTATCATTGTTAAATCGATCTATAAAGAAAGGTACTAGTACTGATGCAGATACCATGGATGCTATAGATACGAATATTAGATCTGGTATTCTAAAAGACGCATAGTAAATGTCTAGCGTATGTCCTGCTCCGAAGTTATATGCAAGTAGCTTGTCACGTACTAGAGCAATGATTTGAGACAGGAAGGCAAAGAATGCTAGTAGGTATGCAGCTTCATGCAGTCCTCCGATCTCCTTACCTATCATTTCCAGGAATCTTTTCATAATAAATATTAATTTTGCTATTATAGCACAACAAAAAACTTCCCGTTAAGGAAGTTCTTTGATTTAACATATCGATAAGCCGAGTTCTGTATCTATATTCTTTTGATTATAGACGACAATCATTTATCTGGGATTTACTTTACAGTAAACCTCAAGCGGCACTCCTATCTTTCGATAGGCACGGCCTTGCACTAAAGTAAGGATTTTGCCGTTTCACTCCCACTAAAGGGATTCGTCACTGTTCTCACCTCGCACCTCACGGTGGACGGGCGTTACCCGCTACTCTGCTAACTTTGATTGCTCAAAGCTAGTGCTCGGACTTTCCTCTATATACTTACGTATACAGCGATTGTCTGATATGTAAGGTATACTATACCATAAAATCTATATCTTTGTAAATAGATCTCGCATGGCCATCACAGAAGGACCTTTTATAACATCCGAGTCTTTAACGTTAAACAAAGTAAGTAGGTTACGTAATCCATCTTGAGTTTTTGACTTAAACTCGATTGATAAATTGCCCTCTATATCTTCCAAATCAACTCCATCATCGCCCAAAAAATACTGTTCTCCTGTTCTATTGAATTGAAACAAGAAGTCGAATTGATCAGAGTAGTTTTTGTTTATGAAATCTATAGCTTCTAATTCTGAGTCAAACTCCATTTTCAATGGAATGATTGATTGCTTACCAACACTCTTAATTTCGGTATTCTTGATTGCAACAATAACTGACTTATCACTCCATATGTTTTTAGGAATTAGTCTTAACCTAAGAAAAACTCTATCCAGGGTTAATTCTCTATTCTTTGAGCAATATATCTTATCAGTAATGGCATAGTCACCTTTAAATACAGCATTTTGACTCGCTAAGATAGATTTAGCTTCTTCTAGACTACTCGGAAAGGTTCTAGCGTCAAACATATATCTACTCCCCTCCTCCTACATTACCTTCTTTCTTCTCTTCCCCCTCCTTCTTCTTTCCAATAGCATGTGAGTCCACTTCATAACTTGTATTCTGTGCCTCAAAGAAGTTTACGAGCTCGAATACATCTGTAGCTGTACTCATCCATTTAGCTGGATTAGTTACATTGTAGTACTTAGGGAATCCTAGCTCTTCTAGTCTTCTGTCAGCTACGTACTTAACATACTGGTTTACATACTCTGCATTAAGTCCAAGGATACCATTTGGGAATAGGTCTTTGTTGTAATCAACTTCTCTGTTAACTCCTTCGATAATGATATTTCTAATTTCATCAGCAAATTCTGGAGATAGGAGATCCTCATTCTCTTCAAGGATATTGTGTATCAAGTTAATACCAAACTTTAGGTGTAGACTCTCATCACGTAGTACCCAGTTGATCATAGAACCGAAGTTACGTAATTGCTTTCTCTGACGGAATGATAGCACTACCATGAATCCTGAGTAGAACCAGATACCTTCCATCACAATGTTTGTAGCAACAAGGTTTCTAATGAAATCCTTCTTACCTTCAACAGTCTCAATATCAAGAGAAGTTTCTGTCATTCTCTTCATATACTTGTTGATATAGTCCTCCTTTGCTCTCATTGAAGGAACATTCAAGTGGTGATCAAACACCTTCTCACGATCAAATGGGAATGTTTCAAGAACATATTCGAAGGCAACACAGTGGTTAGCCTCTTCCCACATCTGCTTAGCTAGGTATAGGTGACACTCAGCTGACTTTAGATATGGATATATTCCTAGAGCAATTGATCTGTTAACGATTAGCTCTGCTGGGTTGAAGAATGCCATAAGGAACTCTACGGCATGTCTCTCGTCCTCAGTCATCTTCTTCCAATCATCTAGATCCTCTTTAAGAGTAATCTCGTGTGGGAACCAAGTATTACGAACTGCCTGGTTATACAGATCATAAGCCCACTTATACTTAATTGGGTGTAAACTTGTATCTTCTGGTGCAGCTTTTCCTATGAGCATAATTTTATTTATTTAATTAATATACTAATGTATTACTACTTTTCTTTGCTATTGGCAAGCCTCGCATTGAGCTAATTCTGCGGGATCAACTGGACATACCTTTGGCTTAACCTTTACCTGTATATTTGGGTTACTACTCAACTTCGCCATTATATCCTCTTTTGATAGCACTGGTTCACTAACTTCAACCTTGTTTACAAGAGGCATACTTGGCTGAATTGTTGAAGCTTCCATAACTTCTTCTCGTATTTCTTTTCTTTCGTATACAGGAGCGCTTACTGTAACTGGTTCAACTCTTGGTATTGATATTGTACTCTCTATTGGTTTTGGAACTTCTAGCGTAGCCTCACCCTCCTTCTTAACTGAAGCAACATTTGCAAATCCCTTCTTACCTATCTTCTCTGCTTTGTTAACCTTAGTTGTACTTTGTTCTGCTGAGTGACGAGGCTTCATGTGTAGATAGTATGTAGACTTCAATCCCTTCTTCCATGCAGTAGTGTATATATTCATTGTCTCATCAATATCTCTTGTCTCAAGATACATATTTCTTGAAAGAGCTTGATCTACCCACTTCTGAGCTCGCGCAGCTACCTCGATGTATGCAAGAGGAGATGTTGTGAATGATGTCTTGTATATATCCTTTGTATGTTGAGGAATTCCAGGAATATTAGCAATATCTCCTTGATTCTCAATGATTGATTCTCTTACCTTCTCCCAGATTCCCATATTCTTAAGATCCTTAACTAGGTTATGGTTAATATCCATATACTTTCCAGATATCTTGTTTCTTGAGAATACCTGAGCAAATCTTGCATCAATACCAGGAGTTGTACCTACTACAAGTCCAATGTTTGCATTTGGAGCGACAGCCATCAAAGTTGCATTTCTCATACCCTTCTTAACCTTCTGGCGTAGGATTTCCCAATTTAGTCCCTTATGCTTGCTCTGTGTATCAACAGTAACAGGAACACCTCTCTCATCATTTAATTTCTTAATTGTATCTACAGGAACATATCCCTTTGACCACATAGAACCTTCAAAGTGCATGTATGATCCTCTCTCTTGTGCTAGATTTGCACTTTCATCTATTGCCATGTAACTTACGAATTCAAAAATTCTGTCAGCAAAGTCCCAAGCATGCTCGCTATCATAAGGCATTCCTAACTGCTCAATTGTATCTGCAAATCCCATCACTCCAAGTCCTATAGCTCTGTTCTCTCTATCAGATTTCGCAGCCTCAGGAATTGGAAGAACGTTGATATCGATAAGGTTATCAAGTTGTCTTACAGCCAATCTAACACTCTCTTCTAGTCTTCCCCAGTGAACTTCCTTGTTCTTAATATGAGCTGCTAGGTTTAGAGAAGCTAGGTTACATACGGCAACATTGTCCTTGTCTTGAGGTAAACAAATCTCTGTACATAGGTTAGACATATGTATTGTTCCAGAGTTATTGTTTAGAGCACGTAGGTTAATTGTATCCTTCCATACGAGCCATGGATGAGACGTAGACTGTAGAGAAACTAGGATCTGTCTATATTGCTCTTCTGCAGGAACCTTCTTAAACATTACCATCTCTCCTCTCTCTGCTTTGTCTATATAGTACTGATATCTCTTACTGAACTCTTCTCCGTAAAGCTCGTTTAGATCAGCTGTCTCTGCTGGATCGAACATATACCAGTCCTTCTTAGCTTCTACACGCTTCATGAATTCATCTGATAGGAAGGCAGCTGTGTTTGCTGTACGCATACGTACATAGTCATCTCCAGCATTGTGCTTCCAGTCTAGGAACTCTGGGAAATCAATATGCCAGTTCTCCATATAGAAACATAGAGCTCCTTTCTTCTTACCTCCTCTCATAACTGCACGTATTGCTGTATCGATAATCTTTGCGAAAGGTGTAGGTCCACTTGATGTACCTCCGAAGTTAGACTTTAGTGGTGAACCTGTTGCGCGCAACTTTGTGATAGATGCTCCAATACCTCCAGATCCCTTAGATAGCAGTAGTACATCTGCTACTGATTTAGCAATATGACCCATATCATCATGAATTTCCATTAGGTAACAGTTTGATAGGGCTGGGCGAGTAGTACCTGCCCCAAGGTTTGTAGAACCTCCAGCAATATACTGATGGCGTGACATCTTGTCATAGAACTTCTTTGCATACTCTGTAGGATTCTTTTCGTTGTATGAGAGACCCATAGCAATACGCATGAAGAAGAACTGTGGAGTTTCTATAGGTTGTTGCTTATCATTCTTTAAGAAGTATCTATTTATGATTCCATCCAATCCTGCATATACGAATAGCTCATCACGATCTATATCAAGAGCTTCTGACAAAGCCTTTAGGTCAAACTTAGTCATCATATCTGGATGTAGTCTATTTCCCTCAACTCCAGACTTGATATACCCAGCAAATGCCTCCTTATGCTTAATTCTTAGATCTTCATGACTCTCTTTGTCATAATCTCCTACCACCTTTCGGTATATAGTCTTTAGCAATAGTCTTGTTGCAACCTTATCAAATTGAATATCATCCTTTATGTTCTGCACTGCAGCATTGATTGTGGCATGATCTAGTTCATCTACAGTAATACCATCATACAATGTTAGGTATGTCTCAGTAGCTATCTGAGTAACCATAGCGATAGGGTCGATGAGACCAGCGCAGGCTCGTTCGATTGAACGGTTTACACGGTCTGCATTATGTAATTCACGGGTACCATCAATCTTTGTTACATATATACTCATTTTGATAAAATATTAATCTATTAGTGGAGCTAATTTTACCTTTTTGAGCGAATAGCGAAAGTGGATAACTTACATTTTTATGAGCAAGGGATGAAAAAGAAAAAATGTAAATACTACTCGAGAGTAAATTCTATTTTTTTTCCCACCGCTAGGTTGTTTTCTATCGCAAAACCACTATTAAACTCTAAAACGTAGAGAGAGTCTAGTGGTGGGAAGAAAACTTTAGGATATGACTCTGGTAACACATTGTTTTCTATATGTACCACTGTTTTCTCTGAATCAAGCCAGACTATATCGATTGGAAAATTCATATCTTTCATCCAGAATCCATATTTACTTGGTGTATTAAAAACAAAGAGCATTGCCCCATTAAGATCTGTCCTTCCACTTAGCCCTTTAGTTCTTAATTCTTCTGTATTGGATACGATTAATTCTATCTCTCTATCATTAATGTTTAGAGTAGGAGCACTCTTATCCTGCTTTAAGTATATAGATACAGTAATTAGGATTACTATTATCAGAGAGATGGATAATATTTTTTTCATATTACTCATTAAGCATTTCTTCTATGCTCTTATCAGTAAACCCACCTGCTTGTAGATTCCATAACTTAGCATATGTCCCATTTACAGCAAGTAGCTCATCATGATTACCCTGCTCTATAACTCCATCCTTACCCAGTACAACTATTCTATCCATTTTTCTAATTGTTGATAGTCTATGAGCTATAACTAGAACAGTTTTACCCTTCATAAGAGTGTTTAGAGCGTCCTGTATAAGTGATTCAGAATGTGAATCTAAACTTGATGTTGCCTCATCAAGTACAAGTATAGGTGCATTCTTAAGTAATGCTCTAGCTATTGCAATTCTCTGTCTCTCACCACCAGATAGCTTGATACCTCTCTCTCCTACAAGAGTTTCGTATTTTTGAGGGAAGCCACTTATAAACACATCACAATGAGCTAATTTAGACGCATTCAGTACTTCTTCATCTGATGCATCTCTTCTACCATATCGAATATTCTCCATGAGTGATCTATGGAACAAAGATGGATCTTGAGGAACTAGACTAATATTCTCCCTTAAGCTATCTAGAGTAATACTGTTAATATCTTGATTGTCGATAAGGATGTTTCCAGAATGAATATCATGTAGCCTTAACAGCAACTTAACTAGAGTAGATTTTCCTGCACCAGAAGAACCAATTATTGCAACCTTCTCTCCTGAATTGATTGATAAGTTAAAGTTATTGAAAATTAACCTATTATTATCAGAGCCCTTATTAAACGAGAATCCTACATTCTTAAATTCTATACCTCCCTTATCAACCTTAAGATGACCAGCTGATTCTACATCCTTAATCTCATGTGGCAGTTTTAATATCTCCACCATCTCTTTTGCATCGGCAGTAGCTTCATAGAAGTCTCTAACTATTCTACCGAAACCCCATATACTTCCATTGATTTGGAGTATGTATGCTTGAGTTATTGTAAAAGTACCCAGAGTAACCAGTCCTACACTCCAGTATTTAATTGCGTAATAGAATATGAAGAATTCAACGAGAATATACAAAGCTGATTGTATAGAATCGATCGTTTCAGCAAGGTTCCACTTTTTCAAGAATAGTCTTGCGAATTCATTATTAACCAGAGAAAATCTCTTTGATTCGCTTTTAACACCCGTAAATAGCTCTATGACGTTATGGTTTGAGAGCGCGTCAGATATTGAAGCTGATGCTTTAGAATCGGTAGCCGCCGCTTCGATATCATACTTTAACTTGAATCTGTTGAATGTAAATGAAATCGTTATAAAAACAACAATCCATATAATTATCCCCAATGCAATTCTCTTGTCTATAAGACTCAGCACTATACTTGCACCAACAACCTTGATAACTAGAGGTATTATATCTATCAATATTCTGTCTGCTATTCGCTCAAAAGCTCTAGTGTACCTATTGATTTTCTGTACTAATGACCCCGTAAAGTTATTAGAGAAGAATCCAAATGAATGATTCAATACGTAATCAAAAGCAGCTTGTCGTATATCTCTCATTACAGAGATCTCAAATTTTTGCAGCGAAAACTTTCCGCATCTATTACCTATCCAACCAACGAAGTTTAATATACCGATTGAAGTAACTATTGTAATTAATAATTTGGTAGTTTGTTCTGTATCTGTACTTTTTTGTAATGTGTCGAAGAAGTCCTTGTATAGGATAGGGGTGATAACTGTCTGAGTTAATGCACCAAGAGATATACCTAGAATAGTAACGATACACCAGAAAACATACTTTTTAGAGTATTTCCAATATTCAACAAAGACATCGGTAGTACTTACCTTTGGATAGTTACTGTCTTTTATTCCAGCTAATTTACTGTGATTTGACATTTAAGTATTATCTCTCTTTATTGAACTTTACTCAAGTTAACTTTTGAACGTAATTCGAATTAATATATATGTATTAGGTTTCTATATAGAGACTCCGAGATTGCCCAGAGAAGGGCTTTAGTTTTGTATATCTACTATCTCTTCTTAGAATGCATCGGGTGCAAATGTGCAGCAATACCCATAGCTAGAGCTATAATTACTAAATTCTTAATAATATACTGCCCTTCAAGAGTTGGGGTCATGAATCCTTGCCATGTAATACTTTGTAAGAATACCAGAGGAAGTATCGTCATTACCATGTGAGGTAATAGCAGAGCTATAGCGAGTCTTTCTAGGCGTGGAATTAGGAATGATATACCAATTATCATCTCATATATAGCAAAGAGGACAATGAATACATCCCATGTCATGAATGGGAGTGTCGTATTCATTAAATCCATAACTAATGGATTAGCTGGACTTGTACCAATAATCTTTAATATTCCAAACCAGAAGAAGACAACAAATAGTGCAAACCTTGCAAAAGGCATACTCATAGATCTAAGTATGTGTATTATTTGAGAATCAATTTTTTCAAGCTTGTCTCTCATATGTTAACTATATTATATATGATATTATGTAATTATGAAATTAGCCTTTGTTGGACCACCTGCTGTTGGAAAAGATGCTATAGCTAACTATATTGAACAGAAGTACAACATTACCCACATATCTAGTGGAGATATCATTAGAGATTACGTAAAGAGTAATAACTTAGGTGAATTAACCAGAGAGAATCTACAGAAGGTAGGTAATGCTCTGCGTGCAGAGAAAGGTGGTGATATCTTGGTTAGGATTGCATTCGAGAAAGCTCAAGGAGATTTGATTATAAGTGGACTTCGGGCTATTGGTGAAGTTGAAACATTCAAGAAGCTTGGCGGAATAGTTATATCTATATCTGCCCCACTCGAGACTAGGTACGAGTTTGCTAAAGTTAGGAGAAGGATTAGTGACAATGTGACATTCGAGGAATTCAAGAAGATTGAGGAGAGTGAGAAGACTAATACGGATGAAAACGGACAGAATGTGGACAAGGTGGTAAGTATGGCTGATTACGAAATTGTTAACAATGGAAGTTTAGAGGACCTATTTATCAAGTGTGATGAGTTAATATTTAAATTAAAAAATGAAAAAATATCTTAAACTAGTAGCGTCTATAGTTATATGCCAGATGGCAGGCATACTTGGTGCAGTGTTTACAACAAATTCAGTTGATACTTGGTATAGCACCATAACCAGACCAGATATAGCTCCACCAAATTGGATATTTGGACCAGTATGGACTACTCTCTTCCTTCTTATGGGTATTTCACTGTACATAGTGTGGAATAAAGGGTTACAGACTAGAGAGAGTAAGGTAGCAGTATCAGTGTTTGGATTTCAGTTGGTACTTAACACTCTATGGTCAATAATATTCTTTGGATTACACAACCCGGGATTAGCATTTATTGAGATAATATTCCTATGGATATCTATACTTGCTTCCATTATCCTTTTCTATAGGATCTCAAAGGTAGCTGCATATCTTTTAATCCCCTACATACTATGGGTAAGCTTTGCAGCTTTCCTTAATTATAATATTTGGATATTAAACTAATGACTGGAGATATCGTAAAAGTTAATGATAGTATGCAGAGTGACTATAGCTACTCACTTACTGAGCCAGTTGGTAAAAATTTTGATAAGGAGTTCAAGCCAGAACTTACACCTAAAGAAATGCTTGAACTAGGAGTGTTTGGAGGAGTATATATGAGAGATTGTGTAAATGAGTTCCCTTCTGATTGGTTTGTAAATGCTAAATTTGCACCAGAGGGTACTAAAAAACATATTACTAGTATTAATTACTTTGGAGTTAATGCCAGTCAAAAACTATCAATATGGAACGACAAAGGATGGATATATAAAGATGATCCTAGAGGTTGGTTTCAGTGGTACTGTAGATACTATATGGGTCGTAGGATACCAGAAGAAGATGCGAGACAGATCAAGAGATGGAAAGCTATACGTAGACATATAGTGCAAGTGAGGAATAACTGTAGAGCATATGATGAGTTCTGTAGACCTAGACAGAGACAAGCTATATTGCACTGGGCTTATGATAGCAGGAGGATTTAATTAAATCTTGACTTGATAAGTTACATAGAGCAATATAATAAATAGGCAAGTTGAACAACAGCAGTCTTGAGACATCCAACCAGGAAACTGGGTGGTAGCTGGGTTAAAATCCCGGAGCTGGACCGAAATGCGAGAGCACGGTCGCTGAGAATATGTGGGAAGCTATGAGGCTTTCTGTACGCAGAAGGCGGAGCTGACAATGAGATACCACTCGCCGAGGATCAATCTGAGGTTTGTTGCCTAGGGGCTGTCGCTGAAACATGTGACAGCTCTTCTTTTTTATTTAAACAATCCTATTGAAGCTTTTTCTTTATTAGCAGAAGACAGGAGATTCGAACTCCTGGTGAGTTTCCCCACACGTCGTTTCCAACGACGCGCAATAAACCGCTATGCGAACCTTTTGCATACCTATGAACTAAACTCTAGTTTTAATATCCTCTCTTCATGACCGTCTTGTGTATCTTTTATACCTCTCATATAGTCATGGAATGCTCTTGATTCCTCTCTCCACTCATCCATAATTACTTTAATATATTTATCAGTCTCATTTTGATGATATACCTTTGCATTCTCAAGTGATTCAATTAATGCTTCGTGTAGCATAGTCCTTTCTGCTTTAATGAGGTCAGAGATTAAGGAACTCTTAAACCTCTTCTCGAAATCCCTAAATCTAGTATCGAGTGTTTTGTCTAAATATTCTTTAGTAACGAAATTATCTAATTTCTTATCTAAAGTTCTTTCAAAATATTCTTTTGTAATATAGTCAGTCTTTGGCATGTATATATTCTAGAGTGTAGTGATACTTAAAACAATACCAAAAATCACAAAAATTTTATCTGGATTTCATTTCGTGGGGATAACTAGGTAATTTGTACTCTATGTATTAAAAAGACCACTACCCATTCCATAGGTAGCGGCCACTGATCAAGCATCTGATCAAACTGGTAACCAGAAGCTATCCGAGATCAAACGAATGCGGGGCAGTCGAGGTTGAACCTTACGCCAAGCAGTCACAGACAAATCGATGACAGGTGCACAAAATGATCTCCATAAGAATTTTAAGACGACCTCTGGATCACCATCAATCTCAAGGTGAATGAGTTCGTATAGCCAGTCCCACTTAGAGACAAGCCGCTCATATGATCGCCTCAAGATCTCTGTGGCGACACCTGCAACGATTCCGTTTCCAAGTGCCAGAGTCCAAGCCATTGCAGGGTTGATAATGCGATCGCGCATTAATAGCCATGTCGCCAGTGTCGTTACGATCGTCACCCAAAAACAGAACCAGTGTCCAGGAAGCTTAACACATTTCCAGAAGGTTCTAGCAGGAACAACGACGGTCGCAATGACCGTTATAGTCAAACCGGCCATAATTAGCAATCCAAACACTCCGAGGATCATTATTTCAGCAAAGATAAATACAAGAGTGTAGAGCATGATTGCATTCTTTACCTCATAAACCACCCATCCGATCGGACCGTAACGGTTATACCGACCATACTGTCTATGGAATGCCTCTACTCCACCTTCATAACGCATAAGCAACAGCATCACTGGACCAATGACGACGAATATTGAGGAAATAAAGAAACCGGCTCCAACAATTTGCTTCCATGCGGGCGCGGTTTTCTCCATCATAGGAGGTGTCAGTGAGAAGTAACCTGACCACCAACAAAGCAAGATGATGGTCGGGATCAATAGGGCAGTAATTGTATTTGCCCGATTGACTGGGTGTTTTCTGAGCCATGCGATAAACAGCAACGGCAGAGATATGAACCAAACTAGCCCGCGAATGATATGCCGTCCAAGACCCCAATCATTGGGAATCTTTGAACTAACCCGGCGAATATATTCAGCCGGCATTTTGATGTAACTCATCATCTCATTTTTCCAATTAACAAACTTACTGTAACGAGCCAACAGAAAGTCCTTGACGATAGTCAGATTACGATCGTAATCTGCCATGAGTTTGTCGTGCCAGAATCCCAGCACAACACCGATAAGACATCCGAGTGGCATGAAGGTAAGACTGGCGTAATAGCACGTCATGATACCCACAACACCACCAACAAACGCCCCAATAAGGTTACGAACATTCAATTTGTGTTTCATTTGAACATCAGTTAGGTTTTCAACGAATCCAAAGTTAAGCTACCATAATTATGGAGCACTGTCAATGGTAAATAGACACAAGATTTTGCTGCGGAAGGTAGGAGATTCGAACTCCTGGTGAGTTTCCCCACACGTCGTTTCCAACGACGCGCACTAGACCGCTATGCGAACCTTCCCTACCAGCTTCCACTAGATCCTCCTCCTCCCGAAGATCCACCTCCGAATCCACCAAAGCCACCTCCTCCAGAATGCCCTCCACCAATCCACCAAGGTGGATTACCTCCAGTTCTTACACTATTTGAATATGCCTTAGAGACGATATAGTCGAATACAAGACCAATAACTGATAGGGCTAGTATTGAACCAATACCAATAAAAATAAATCCATAGAATATTGATATAACGAGTCCAATCACTGCACCTATAACTCCTCCGAGCCACCAAGACTTAGATCTACCTAGTATACTCGCGAAGAATGATGGTACCCATATAATCAGGATAAATATCCAGTCTAGAGAGAATCCTGAGTTACTACTGCTAGTGGTAGAATAGTCTGCTTCACTTACAACAACTGAAGTAATTGCATCAACTCCTGATGTAATACCAGAATTAAAATCTCCTGATTTAAACTGAGGAATGATAACATTTTGAATTATTCCATTTGATTGTGCATCTGTAAGCACTCCCTCAAGTCCATACCCTACTTCAATCCTCACTTTCCTCTCATTAGGCGCAACCAGTAGCAATACTCCATTATCCTTCTCTTTACCTCCAATACCCCATTCTTCAAATAGTTTTACTGCATATGTCTCAATAGTCTCATCAGACAATACAGGTATAGTTACAACTACTACTTGTATACTCGTCTCTGAACCAAAAGATGATAGTTTAGATTCCAAATATGTCTTTGATTCGCTAGATAGTATATTTGCATAATCATTTACAAAACCCTGGGGTTTACCAGGGCTTGTATATGCATTAACACTCAATGCAAAAGTGAATATTATTGTTGCAATTAGAGCAACTCTCTTCATAATTAGAATTTAACTGCTGGAGCAACTTCTGCACCCTTAACTGCTTCAAAGAATGCCTTCTCATCGAAACCGAATACTGAAGCAACTATTGAACTTGGGAATCTCATAACCTTTAGGTTATATGCCTTAACCATATCATTGAATCTCATTCTCTCAACACTAATTCTGTTCTCTGTTCCCTCTAGTTGAGACATTAGAGTTACAACGATATCTGTTGACTTAAGTACCGGATAGTTTTCAACTACAACAAGTAGTCTTGCTAGAGCACTTTCGACTTGTCCTGCAGCTACTGCTTTTTCATTTGCTGTTGTAGCACCAGAATACTTTGTTCTTGCATCAGCAATTGCTGTAAACACTTCCTTCTCTTGTCCCATAGCACCCTTAACTGATTCTACAAGGTTAGGTATTAGATCAAATCTTCTTTGATAGTTAGTCTCTACCTGCTTCCACTGAGTATCAGCATTAAGTCCTAGAGTTACTAGAGAGTTATATGTAGAGAAGATATATGCGATTACAAGTAATGCAACGACTACGATACCGATTAATATCTTTTTATTCATAGTTATTTCTTTGGAGCTACCTTAGCCTCATCCTGTCCTGCTGCACCTACAACAAACTTGAATGACTTAACCATATCCTTAAACTGAGTATCTGCAGCATCAACTAGTACAGTGTTCTTTGCGGCAACTGTCTGTAGATCAGCTCCAGTAAATCCCTTTGATGAAGGACTTGATGTTATAGATGCGAATGTGAAGAAGTAGCAAACTGTGTCCTTCTGTAGTGAGTACATTCTGTTAAAGTAGTTTTTTCCCTGAACAGTATTTGCAATTGAGATCATATTAAGATTCATATCTCCAACTGCTAGTGTTGATCTCTCCTTTACTGATGTTACAGGAGGAAATGCACACTTACCTGAGAATATATCAACCTTTGCCTCTAGCTTACCGATAGTATTCTTCTCCTTACTATCAACTGGGATTAGGAATGACACATTGTTTGAAGCCTCTAGCTTCTCCCATGCTGTAGGATACTTAACTGAGAATCCTAGCTCATCATTCTTGTATTCAGATATCTTTGTAGATACTGTAACAGTCTGACTTGTAGGTACTGATGCTTCATCCTTTCCATTGTCTGATGTATTAGTTGAAGAAGCGTTGAACTTCCAAATAACGGCTCCAGCTATGATAATTACCAAAATTAAAGTTATTATTTTTTTCATATCCACATAGTATACCAAATATTAATAATCCATACCAGTATTAGCTTGTCCTAATGATTTTTCTTCCTTGGGCTCATCAGCTATCGCAACTTCTGTTGTAAGTAGTATTGCTGATGCTGAACAAGCATTAAGCACGCCTAAACGAGTAACTTTTACAGGATCAACTATTCCAAGAGCTATCATATCGTTAACCATTACATCGTTTAGTGCATCATATCCTGCATTCCCCTTACCATTCTTAACCTTCTCAACGATAACAGAACCATCATCCTTACCAGCATTAATAGCTATCTGCTTTAGTGGAGCCTCCAATGCCTTAAGTACGATAGTGTATCCCAATTCAAACTCCTTTGAAGGATGCTTCTTGTTAGCTAAGCTATCACTAACCTTCTGTGCAGCTTTTATGAGAGCAACTCCTCCTCCAGGAACTATTCCCTCCTCAATTGCAGCTTTTGTTGCATTTACAGCATCCTCTATCTTAAGTTTCAGATACTTCATCTCAGTTTCTGTTGCAGCACCTACTCTAATTACCGCAATTCCACCAGATAGCTTAGCGATTCTTTCATCTATCTTCTCTTTTTCGAACTTTGAATCATTCGCATCTCTCTGTGTCTTTAGTTGTGCAACCTTCTCCTCTATATCAGACTTCTTACCCTTACCTCCAACGATAACACTTGAATCCTTTGTAGATATTACCTTACGAGCCTTACCCAACATTGCTATTTCTGCATTCTCGAAGTTAATACCAACATCTTCAGATATTATCTTAGCTCCAATTGTAACTGCAATATCTTCTAGTATCTCTTTCTTCTTATCTCCGTATCCTGGAGCTTTGATTGCTAGTACATTGAAACTTCCTCTCAATCTATTAACAATGAATGTAGACAGAGCTTCACCATCAACATCATCAGCAATGATTACTAAATCCTTCTTACCAGACTGCGCAAGCTTCTCTAGAAGTGGCAATACCTCCTTGATTGATGATATCTTCCTATCAGTTACAAGAATAGCTGGATCATTGTACTCTGCTTCCATTCTCTCTGAATTAGTAACCATATATGGAGAGATGTATCCCTTATCAAATGATATACCCTCTGTAACTTCAGACTCGAGTCCTATAGTTTGTGATTCTTCTACAGTAACAACTCCATCCTTACCAACTTTCTTTATTGTATCTGCAATAATTGTTCCAAGCTCGATTGATTCAGCAGAGATATTCGCTACTTGCCTTATCTCTTCGTCTGTCTTAATTGGTTTTGATATTGATCTAAGTGCAGTTACAACATCCTTTGCAGCAGCTTCTATACCAAACTTTACCCCCATAGCGTTTACTCCCATGGTTGTATGCTTCATTCCTTCAGATATTATTGCTTGAGTTAATACCACTGAAGTTGTAGTACCATCTCCCGCTATATCATTAGTCTTTGTTGCAACTTCCTTGATTATCTCCGCTCCCATATTCTCAAATCTGTCCTTAAGAGATATCTCTTTTGCAATAGATACTCCGTCATTGGTTATAGTTGGAGCTCCATAGCTCTTATCAAGTACTACATTTCTTCCTCTAGGTCCTAGAGTAATCTTAACTGCATCAGCAACTACGTCTATACCTCTCTTAAGTGATTTTCTAGCATCCTCGTTATATAGTATTTTCTTTGACATAATATTTATTTAATAATTGCTAATAGCTCGCTCTCCTTTACTAAAAAATATTCCTCTCCTCCCACAACTACTTTATCTCCCCATTGAAACAATACTTGATCCCCAACTTTTACTGATATAGGCATTAGTTTTCCATCTTCATAACTTCCTGCACCTACTGCTATAACCTTTCCACTCTTACTTCCCTTGTCTTCATTTACTGTAACTGGAATGATGATGCCTGATAGTGTCTTACTTTCTCTACTTTCTTTGTTTTCTTTAATTAATACTCGATCTTTTAATGGAATAATCTCATTTTCAATCTTTTTACTTTCTTTTTTCATTAGGATTTAATATTAAAGCTGATAAAAGTATATTTATAGTATATCAACGATATGTAGCATGCAATGTTGCAAAAGATATTTGATATGCTATAGTTTACTGCAATGAAGACAATCGTCTCTATACTACCGTACATACAAATTGTACTTGCTGTCATACTTATAACAGCAATACTTCTTCAACGAACTGGAGCCCAGATCGGTGGTGCTTTTGGTGGTAGTGACAATTTTAGCTCAGCTTTTCACACACGTCGTGGATTTGAAAAGACTCTCTTCATTATAACTATAGTTGTTGCAATACTTTTTGCACTTTCTACACTTATAGGTTTGCTTTAATACGGGTCTAATATATTTAAAATATGAAAGAATTTCGCTTGAAAAGAGGTGAAAAACTTCTTGAGATTATTAAATCTTTTTCTGCAACAGAAAAGGTCATTTTTGCATTCCTAACTGTAGTTGCTCTAATTAGTGCACTTAGTATAGCTTCCAAAGTTAACTCTTTGTTCCTTGTTGAGGTTCCATCTCATGGTGGTTCATTCACAGAAGGAATGATTGGTCTTCCAAGATCGATTAACCCAGTATTGGCTTTTACTGACACAGATAAGGATCTTACAAACTTAGTATACTCAGGTTTAATGAAGTATGAGAAAGGAGAATTGGTAAATGATTTGGCTGAGAGCTACAAGATATCTGAAGATCGTCTGGTTTACAGTTTCAAACTTAAGGATGATATACGTTTTCATGATGGTACCCAACTAACAACAGATGATGTTGAATTTACAATACAAAAAATACAAGATGGTGAACTTAAGAGTCCACGTCGTGTAGATTGGGCAAATGTGAACATAAAAAAGATAAATAGTTTGGAAATACAGTTCTCACTTAAGCAACCTTATGCTCCATTTTTAACAAATACAACAATTGGTATCATTCCTAAGAACACATGGAAGAATATTGATACTGATCAATTCATTTTTAATCAAGCTAATCTAAATCCAATTGGTTCTGGACCATACAAGGTAAGTGGAATTGATAAGGACAAGGATGGTACTCCTGTATCATATTCTCTTACATCATTTGATGACTATCACAATGGAGAGGCATACATATCTAATATTAATGTTAACTTCTACAAGAATGAGGATGAGATAGTTGACGCATATAAGTCTGGTAGTATCGAGAACTTTGCTGGAATCTCTCCGCAGAAGATGCATGAATTGGCAAGTACAACAGATATTACTGTAGTACATAATCCTCTACCAAGAATCTTTGGTGTATTCCTTAATCAAAACAACTCCCCTGTTCTTGCTAACAAAGAAGTTAGACAAGCTCTAGATATGGCAGTTGATAAGGATAGGATTGTGAGAGAAGTGCTATATAACTATGGAGTTAGTATTGATAGCCCTATAGCAACTAACAGTGGCGATATAAAGACTGATAAGGTGGGAGCTAAGGATATACTTTCTAAAGCTGGGTGGACTATTAACGCAGACGGAGTACTTGAGAAGAAAGTTGGTTCATTAAAACAAACACTAGACTTCTCTATAGTGACCGCTGACTCTATTGAACTAAAGAAAGTAGCAGAATTAGTTAAGAATGATTGGGAGCAGATTGGAGCTAGGGTTACTGTAAAGATATTTGAATACGGAGATCTTACACAGAATATAATTAAAACAAGAAAATATGATGCATTACTATTCGGTGAGATTATAAGCAAAGACCTTGACCTATACGCATTCTGGCACTCATCACAGAGAAATTCTCCAGGACTAAACATAGCGATGTATGTAAATAGCAAGGCGGATAAACTCCTAGAGGATGCAAGAACAACATATGATACCAAACAGAGGAACGCTATATACGAATCATTTAAAAAGATAATAAAGACTGATGTACCCGCGATATTCCTCTACTCCCCAGAATATATCTATGTAATGTCAGACAATATCAAGGGATATCATCTAGAATCAATTACCAACCATTCAGATAGATTCTACGGGATAGACAAGTGGTATATAGATACGGATAAAGTTTGGAAAATATTTGTCAAAAATTAATAATTAAAAAAATGGAAAATCAACCAATAACACAAAATACAACGCAACCAGCACCTCAATCAAGACCGAGTTTCGCTCGACCTCCGATGAGTAGACCTTCACCAAGAAAGGCTTCTTCTAGATCTCACGGAATGAGACCAACTCGTCCACCAGATGCCACACAGATGCATAAGAAGGTAGAGGACACTGTTCCCCCACTTAATCCTAACTCTATTAGAGTTATTCCTCTGGGAGGAGTAGAGGAGATTGGTAAGAACATGACCATGATTGAATATGGTAATGATATTGTTGTTATTGATATTGGATTCCAGTTCAAGGATGAGAATACTCCAGGTATTGATTACATTCTTCCAAACACAAAGTATCTAGAAGAGAGAAAGGACAAGGTACGTGCAGTTATCATTACTCACGGCCACCTAGACCATATCGGAGGTATTCCATATGTTATGCCTCGTATTGGTAACCCGCCTCTATATACTCGTATGCTTACATCAGTAATGGTCAAGAAGCGTCAAGAAGAGTTTACTCATGTTCCACCTCTTGATATTAAGATTGTTGAGAAGGATGAAACTATTACACTAGGATCTCTTAAGGTTAAGTTCTTTGCTGTAACACATACAATTCCTGATGCTATGGGAGTAGTTATACAGACTCCTCATGGATCTATAGTTCACACAGGAGACTTGAAGCTTGATCACGTTGACGGTGTACCAACAGATACAGAAGTTGCTGAATATGACAGAGTATTCAAGAATGAAAAAGTTCTTCTTCTAATGGCTGACTCTACAAACGTAGAGAATCCAGGATTCTCAATGCCTGAAAGACAGGTTCATAAGAATATTGAAGAGATAATTAAGAATACTAAAGGTAGACTTATCATTGCTACTTTCGCTTCCCTACTTGAAAGAATGCTAAAGATCATAGATTACTCAGAGAAGTATGGTAAGAAGGTTGTTGTTGAAGGTAGAAGTATGAAGACAAACATTGAGATTTGTATGAATCTTGGTCTACTTAAGCCAAAGAAGGATACATTGATTACTGTTGAACAGATTGATAACTATCCACCCGACAAGATTGTGGTTCTAGCTACAGGAGCTCAGGGAGATGAGTTTGCAGCTATGATGAGAATGTCTAACAAGACACATAAGTATATTAAGATTAACAAAAGAGATACCATCCTCCTATCTTCATCTATCGTTCCTGGTAATGAGAGAGCTGTTCAGAAGTTGAAGGACAACCTTTCAAGACAAGGGGCTAGTATTATCCACTATCGTATTGCTGATGTTCACTCATCAGGACATGCTAACCACGATGAAACTGCTTGGATACACAAGAAGATCAATCCTAAGTTCTTTATGCCTGTTCACGGATATCACTACATGCTTCGTGTACACGGAGAGATCGCTAAGGAGACAAATGGTCTAACTGAAGATCATATAATCATTCCTGATAACGGATCTATAGTTGAGATACAGGAATCTGGTTCAAAGATTGTTAAGCTTAAGGAGAAGGCTCCATCTGGAATTGTTATGGTTGATGGATTCTCTGTTGGTGATATTCAAGATGTTGTTATTCGCGACAGACAGATGCTTGCTCAGGATGGAATATTCATTGTATTTGCGATTATCAATGGACAGACTGGTAAGTTGAAGAAATCTCCAGATATTATCTCTCGTGGATTCGTATATCTTCGTGAGTCTCAGGAACTTCTACATCATGCAAGAATTATAATCAAGAATACTATTGAAGATTCTACAAAAGGAATGAATCCAATCAATATTGATTACATTAAGACTAATGTTAGTGACAATGTAAGTAAGTTCTTACTACAAAAGACTGCTAAGCGTCCTATTGTTATCCCAGTACTTCTTGCGATTTAGAGTTTAGTGGTATAATAATACTCGAATGAAACATCATCCGAGTATTAAAAGTAGAAATATACTTTACGGTATTAGTATTATTTCTTTTTTCACTGCATTACATCTTGCAATACCAAACTACTTTAATTCGAGTATGCTATCTACCTTCTTGGATGAGAAGATGATTAGTTTGGTATATCTAGCTATATCTGCAGTAACTATTGCAGGTCTATTAATGATGCATACTATACTTAATAGGTTTGGTAATTTAAGGACTTCCCTTGCTCTAATCCTTATCCAGATGTTTGTATTCTACAAACTAACCGTAGTTACAGAACCAATCAGTATATTACCCCTCTTCATTCTGGGTATGAGTATGGTAAGTCTCATTATATTTACTATTGATATATTTATTCAGAAGAATACAGACGTTGAGCATACGGGTAGTGTTAGAGGTCTTACAATGACTGCAACCAACACCGCTTGGGTAATGGGTCCATTCTTAGGTGGTATGTTAGTTATTGCTGGAGGAGATTCGATAGAGGGTTATAGAGGGGTGTATATAGCTGGTTTTGCTCTTCTTCTTCCATTACTGTACTTGGTCTACAAAAACTTCCACAACTTCAAGGATCCGGAATATATACATGTATCTGCGATACAGACAATATCAAGAGTATTGAAGGATAGGGATATTAGTAGGATATTTGTTATTAACATAGTACTTCAGACATTCTATGCATGGATGGCTATATACGTTCCGATATACTTACATGATGTCATGTACTTTAACTGGGGTGATATTAGTTTGATTTTTACCATAATGTTAATTCCTTTTGTCATTCTAAATATTCCTCTTGGTAAATTAGCTGATGGAAAATTAGGGGAAAAAGAAATAATGGCGATTGGTTTCTTCATATTAGGGATATCTACGGCCAGTCTCGTATTTCTTAATACCACTAGTTTAATGCTATGGACTCTACTTCTTTTTGTGACACGTATTGGTGCAGCTGCTGCTGAGACCATGATTGAAACATATTTCTTCAAGAAAGTTGATGGTAAGGATCCAGAGGTTCTTAGTATATTTAGAATCACGAGATCGCTATCATTCTTTGTTGCTCCTCTGATTGTTACGTTGAGTCTTGTATATACCACAGAAAAGTACCTTTTTGTCGTATTTGGTGTTATTTGTCTACTTACTTTGTATCCAATTTTGACTATACGGGATACGAATTAATGTGATAGTATTTTCTTATGAAATTATACAAAATACGCGCTTTTCTCTTCCTATATGTATCAAGAATATTATCAAAAATATTATTTGTAGACATACCCCCTATCGTATCTGTAACAGCAATTATAAAGAGAGATAGTAAGGTGCTTTTTATTGATCTTACTTACCTAAAGGGTTTTGGTCTTCCCGGAGGATTAGTTAAGCAAAATGAAGAAATCGAGGACGCAGTTAGAAGAGAGGTTAAGGAAGAAACTGATCTTGATATCACTAACCTAAAGTATCTTTGGTCTACACCTTATATTTTAAAGGTGTTCCAACAATATCTATTGTGTTTGAAGTAGAGACTTCTGGTGAAGTTAAATCATCTAATGAAGGAACACCATTCTGGTCTATACCAACAAAAGAAGTATTGGAAAAGTTGTCTTATGATAGCGCGAAGGTGGTTATGGGTAGGTATTTGAATAGCTAGAATCTTTTTTTGCTTTCCCCACCCAATTCAGATATAATTCCTCTGCTAATTATTAATTTAAAAGAAATACCAATACAATATGGCAAAGATCAAATCAGTTATTGCTCGCGAGATTCTAGATTCTAGAGGTAATCCTACAGTAGAGGTTGATATTACACTTAAAGATGGTTCTTTTGGCCGTGCTGCTGTTCCAAGTGGTGCTTCAACTGGTAGTCATGAGGCTGTGGAGCTTAGAGACGGTGGTAATAGATACAACGGTAAGGGTGTAGCTAAAGCTGTAAAGAACGTTAATACTATCCTTTCTAAGGCTTTGGTTAACAAGGAATTTGACCAGAGAAGTCTAGACAAGAAAATGATTGAGGTTGATGGTACAGCTAACAAGGGACGTCTTGGTGCTAATGCTATATTAGGTATTTCTATGGCTTTCTCTAGAGCAACTGCAGTTAGTCTAAAGACTCCTTTGTATAAGTATTTCAACAAGATATCAAAGACTGGTAATACAATTCAGTTACCTGTTCCTATGATGAACATTCTAAACGGTGGTAAGCATGCTGAGAAGTCTACTGACTTTCAAGAGTTCATGATCATGCCAGCTGGTGCAAAATCATTCAAGGAAGCACTTCGATACGGTACAGAGGTATTCCATGTACTTAAGAAGCTTCTACACGACAGAGGACTTTCAACAACAGTTGGAGACGAAGGTGGATTTGCTCCTTCTCTTTCTTCAAATGAAGAAGCTATTAAGATAATATTAGAAGCTATCGAGAAGGCTGGATACAAAGCTGGTAAGGATATCTTCATTGCTCTTGATGTTGCCGCTACAGAGCTATACAAGGACGGTAAGTATCATCTAACATGTGAGAACAGATCTCTTACAAGCGAAGAGATGGTTAATTTCTATGCTGACTGGTGTTCTAAGTATCCAATCGTGTCTATCGAAGATGGTCTTGCTGAAGATGACTGGGATGGATACAAGATGATGACAGACAAGCTTGGAAAGAAAGTACAGATTGTTGGTGATGACCTATTCGTAACTAATATTGATAGATTGAAGATGGGTATTGAGAAGAATGTTGGTAATTCAATCCTAATTAAGCTTAATCAGATCGGTACAGTTTCTGAGACAATTGATGCAATCAATATGGCGAAGAAGGCTAAGTATACATCTATCATCTCTCACAGATCTGGAGAGACAGAAGATACTACAATCGCAGACTTTGTAGTTGGTACTGGTACAGGACAGATTAAGACTGGTTCCCTATCAAGAACTGATAGAGTTGCAAAGTACAACCAACTATTGAGACTCGAGGAGACACTAGGAAAGAAGGCAGTATTTAGAGGAAACAAGGTTTTTAAGACAGAGTAATACAGATAACAAAAACAGCCTTCGGGCTGTTTTTGTTATGTAGACATCATGTGTAATTCTGCTAAAATACCCCTATGACAAACACAAATTCAAAGCAAGTAATGCTAATCGTTCTTGATGGATGGGGCTATAGAGAAGACACTAAGGACAATGCGATAAAGGCATCTAAAACACCTAACTTTGATAGGTTGTGGTCAACATACCCTCATACCCTATTAAACGCTTCAGGGCTTGCTGTAGGGCTTCCAGAAGGACAGATGGGTAACAGTGAGATTGGGCATCAGACTATTGGTGCTGGTAAGGTTATCGACACTGAATTGGTTAGGATAGACAAAGCAATTGAGACTGGTGAGTTTGCACAGAACAAGGCTCTCATCTCCCTATTCGATCATGTTAAGAAGAACAACTCTACCCTACATGTTCAAGGACTACTAAGTGATGGTGGAGTGCACAGTCATGAAAATCATCTTTTCGCCTTTCTAAGAACAGCAAAAGCTGCAGGAATTAAGAATATAGCAATACATATATTTACTGATGGTAGAGACACAGCCCCTCAAAGTGCTGGTAAATATATTAAGGAACTAGAGAATGTTCTTCTTGAGATCGGAGTTGGTAAAATTGCATCTATCTCAGGTAGATTCTATGCGATGGACAGAGATAATAACTGGGACAGATTGGCTAAGACAGAGAAAGCTATTTTTGAATGTAAAGGTAATGTTTGTAGTATTACTCCATCAGATTATGTTAATGAGCTGTACAAGCAAGGTAAACTAGATGAACACCTAGAGCCAATTATATGTCTAGATTACGAAGGCAAGGGATGTAGTATTGCTGACAATGATGCTGTATTTTTCTACAACTTCAGAGCTGACAGAGCTCGTATGATTTCAAGTAAGTTAATGGAACGTAAGGATGCTCAGAATATTTGTTTTGCAACAATGACAGAATATGGATCTGAGTTTAAGTGTTTAGTTGCCTTCCCCCCTTCAAAGATCGAGACTACGGTTGCTGCAGAGATATCCAAGTCAGGTCTTACACAAGCTCATATAGCAGAGACAGAGAAGTTTCCTCATGCTACATACTTCCTAAACGGAGGAGTAGAGAAACCATATCCTGGAGAGAAGCACATAATGCTTGATAGCAGAAAGGATGTTCCAACTCATGATCTTGCTCCCAAGATGAGAGCTGAGGGAATTGCTGATAAGGCGATTGAAGAGATTAATAGTGGTACTAACTTTATCTTCATTAACTTCGCTAATCCAGACATGGTTGGTCATACAGCTAACGTTCCAGCAATAATTATCGCTATTGAAGAGACTGACAAGCAATTAGGACGTGTTATCGAGGCTCTAGAGAAGCGAAATGGTATAGCATTTATAACTGCAGATCATGGAAATGCTGAGGTTAATATTGATCCAGTAACTGGCAAGAATCATACTTCTCATACGATAAATCCTGTACCTGCAATTGTTACATCTCATGATGTTAAATTGAAGGATCAAGGTGGGCTATCAGATATTGCACCTACAATACTTAATATATTCAATATTGATAAGCCAGTAGTTATGACTGGTAAGAGTTTGATAGTTTAGATATTAGATGTTCTATATCGTAT
>JBIIIW010000029.1:0-3451 GCA_044234345.1 Minisyncoccia bacterium | reverse complement strand
AATTATGTTAAATATACCTATTCCAACAACACTAACTATCTTAATCATATCAATCCTGTGGTACTTTTCAGGTTCAGCTGGAATGGATAATAACTATATTGTAGGAAGTGTTTATCTAGTGTTTTCTCTAATTTGTTTGCTTAATTATTATCAATCTATAAAGAATGGCGAGATAATAACAGGTAAAACTACTTTTTCATGGCTAATTGATCTTTCATCTGGGGATAAGACTAAAAGTCGAGTCTATAATAAAACACAAAATGTTTATGGATATAGAATAGTCACAAACCTATTCTTAATTTCCAGTATTATAACAGCTATATTAGGAATATTGACATATTTCAATATTTTCTACTTGTAACATATGTTATAATATTCTCATGTTCTCAGACCCTCAAAAAAATATTGCAGAATTAGGACTCGAGCATGGAATGAAAGTTGTAGATCTAGGAGCCGGATCTGGTTTCTACTCCATAGAAGCAGCTAAGAAAGTTGGTCCTTCTGGACGTGTATATGCTGTTGATGTTCAACAAGATTTACTTAACAAGATTAAGAGCGGTGGCTCACTAGCTGGATTACATAATATAGAAGTAGTATGGGGCAATATTGAGAAGCTTGGAGGAACTAAGCTTAGAGAAGCTATAGCTGACAGGGTAATACTATCCAATACTCTTTTTCAACTTGCTGTAGAGGACAGGGATAACTTGGCTTTGGAGATCAAGCGCCTATTAAAATCAGGTGGTAAACTTATGGTAGTTGATTGGACAGCTGGGGGAAGTCTAAGTCCAAAGACAACAGTACCACAAATGATAGCGGAGGGAATATTTCAGAAAGTAGGGTTTGTTTTAGAAAAGAGTTTTAATGCAGGAGATCATCATTATGGGATTATTTTAAAAAGAATATGAGTAAATTTCAAATAATATTAACAGCAGTATTCGTAATTTGTATCATTCTAGGTGTAACACTGTTTGCAACTTACAAGAGTAATACAGCAAGTAATGCATTACCAGCAGTAACTGTATGGGGAACATTTCCTCAATCAAGTTTCAATGAGTTTGTGCAGAGATTAAACCAGACAAGAACTACACCTATAAGTGTTAGTTATACTGAGATTTCTAAGACTAATTTCAGAAAGCAGTTTATCGAAGAATTAGCTCGTGGAAAGGGTCCAGATGCGATACTAATCTCTCAACAAGAGATTATGGGGTACTTTGATAAGATAGTTGAGATACCAAAGACTCTGTTTCCACAGAGAAACTATCAAAATACATTTATAAGCCAAGCTGACCTGTACCTAACTGGCACAGGAATATTAGCTCTACCTTTAATAGTTGATCCAATGGTAATGTATTGGAACAAAACTATATTTACTAATGCCGGCATAGCTAAGTATCCTCAGTATTGGGATGAGTTTGTAGATATTGGTAAGAGGATTAACCTAAAGGATGATAACTCTAATGTAAGACGAAGTGCACTAGCTCTAGGGGAGTTTAAGAATATTAATAATGCTAAGGAGATACTAAGTACTCTACTTCTACAAGCAGGAAGTCCAATTACATTCGTATCTGATGGAACATTACAGAGTGCGATAGGGGATGGAAGTTTCTCTGGTTCAAGACTATCATCACCTGCAGTTACATACTTCACTCAATTCTCTAATCCTAGAGATCCTCAATATTCTTGGAACAGATCATTACCTAGCTCAAAGAACAGCTTCCTGTCTGGTAACCTAGCAACGTATTTTGGATTTACTTCTGAGCTATCTGATCTAAGGGCAAAGAATCCAAACATCGATTTTGATGTATCTCCAATGCCACAAGCAAGAAGTGGTAAGGTAAGAACAACATATGGAGATATGTACGGACTATCAATTGTTCGAAGTACAACAGATCAAAACAATACGTACTCAATCATATCTATACTTACAGCACCTGAGGCAACAAAGATACTTAGTGATATTACATACCTTCCTTCTGTAAGAAGGGATGATATAGCAGCTGGATCAGCTGATCCATATATGACGATATTCCTAGATAGTTCACTAATCTCTAAGGGATGGCTTGATATTACTCCATCTAAATCAAATACAATATTTACTTCTATGGTTGAGTCAGTAACAAGTGGAAGGGCAGATGTATATGGAGCTATACGACAAGCACATGATGAGCTAAACCTATCTCTACAGAGTCAATAACATGAAAAAATATATTTACACACTATTAATGATTTTGACTCTGGTACCAGTGGCTTCGTTTGCTCAAGCAACACAACCAAATACGGTTAAGTTGGACTACAGTGGATTGGTACAGTGTGATGGGGTTGTTAATACAAAAGATCCATTAGAGAAGGATAGAAATAGGGTGTGTAATTTTGTCGAACTATTCTCAATGGTTAAATACATAATCAATTGGATGTTCTTCATCTCAGTCCCTCTAGCTACTGCATTGTTTGCATATGCAGGATTCCTATATATGACTGGTAAAGAAAAGAATATTGGTACAGCCAAAAGTATCTTTTCATCAGTCGGTACAGGGTTTATAATAATGCTTGTAGCATGGTTTGCTGTAGTTACCTTGGTTAGTTGGTTTGTGTCACCAGATAACTTGAAGGTGATAAATACGTTTATAAATACAAAATAATGAAAAAGATAATATTAATTATACTATTTGCTCTATTTGCTTCTGTTGGAGTGGCGAAGGCAGTGGATGGCGTTGGTGGTAATGGTGATGGTGTTGCTGGATCTGAACCAGTTAAAATTGTTAAATTAGATAACCCTATAAAGGCAAATAGTATACAAAAATTACTTCTAGATATAGTAGATCTAGCCATATTTCTAGGAACCATAGTAGCGGTCTTCGTCTTTGTTTTTATAGGATTTAAACTTGTAATGGCACAGGGTAATCCTAAAGAAATAGATTCTGTAAAAGAGTGGTTTAAGTGGGCAGTAATCGGTACCGCAATACTTATAAGTTCTAAGGTTATAGTTGCAGTGGTCGCAAACACACTAACCTCGGCTGGTGTAGTTGATAAGAGTGTGTTTAATCAATCAATATAATTACAAATAATATGAAAAAAATATATACAATAATTGCTCTGTCACTATTTACACTATTACCTGTAATTACATTCGCTCAGAGCACAACCGGAAAGAAGGATCTTAAATATATTGTTGGTATTATCATTGAATACCTAAATATAGGATTGATGCTCATAATTTCATTGGCAACAGTCGTGTTTGTTTGGAACGTATACAGATATTTCTTTACAGAGGCTGGTGGTGAAGGTAAGAAGGAGGCAGGGATGTATGTTTTGTGGAGTGTTGTAGGATTCTTTGTAATTCTATCATTCTGGGGTTTGGTAGCCTTACTTAGAACGTCATTACCATTGGACGATCAAAGACCAAATATAGTTCCAATAGGTTTAGATTTTAATAGGACAGGAACAGGAAGAG
>JBIIIW010000028.1:0-3491 GCA_044234345.1 Minisyncoccia bacterium | reverse complement strand
GTAATACTATCCGGAAACTATAACTCATACGCAAGCTATTCAAAGAAGATGTTTGATATAGTTCGAAGATATGCAGATGATGTAGAAGAATATAGTATAGATGAATGCTTCGCAGATCTAACAGGACTAAACCTTCCGCTCAAGATGACGTATAGGGAGATTGCAGAGAAGATAAAGAAAGAGATTAATGAAGAATTAAAGCTATCCGTATCTATAGGTATAGCTCCGACTAAAGTATTAGCAAAACTTGCTTCCAAATGGGTAAAGCCTAATGGGCTAACAGTTATAGAGTCAAAGGATATTAGTGAATATACTAGTAAAGTAGGTATAGATAGGATATGGGGTATTGGTCCTAAGACATCAGATGTATTGAGAAAGAAGGGTATAAACAATGCACTAGACTTCACCTCAAAGAATATAGACTGGATAAATCTAAACCTATCAAAACCATATGAAGTAATATGGAATGAATTAAGAGGTGTGTATTGTATGGAGATAGATCCAAATGCAAAAGATACATATTCCTCAATACAGAAAACGCTATCATTTCATCCAGTAACAGATGACAAAGTCTTTCTGTTGTCTCAGCTATCAAAACATGCAGAAGATGCTTGTTCCAAAGCTCGGCACTACAAGCTTGCAACAAAGAAGTTTACATTCTTTCTTAAGACAAAAGATTTTAGATATATTACCCATTCGATACTACTTAACTCTCCGACCAATGCGCCAGAGATACTGATGAGTAATATAGAGAAGAACTTTAATCGAGTATATACAAAAGGAGTTATGTATAGGACTACGGGTATTACGCTAAATGACTTAAAACCTAATCATGTATCACAATCAGACCTGTTTGGAGACAATGATAAGGCTAATAAGTTTGAGTTAATACATAAGCAGATAGATAATTTGGAGAATAAGTATGGAAAGAGATCTGTATACCTGGCATCAAGTCATAATGCAAGAAAGAATAGCAATGAAGCTATAGATATAGATGATAATGATAGAGACCTTCTGTTTCTGTAGTATAATCAATGCATGAAGAAAACAATATCACTGTACATTACGATAATTATCCTAATGCCAATAATTACATACTATGTAATGCATGAAAAACCACAAATACCCAATGTAGATAATCAGGTATATGTTATAGGAGATGAAAGCTATACTGTCATAGACGGTAAGTCTGGAGATGAAGTAATAGTATTTGGAAAACCAGCATATGGAGATCTAGATAGAGATGGAGATACTGATGCTGCTGTGTATATAGTTAACCAAACATCAGGTACTGGAATATTCTATTACGGAGTTTTGGTGATAAATAATAATGGTCAATATAGACCTACAAATTCAATGTTTCTAGGAGATAGAATCGCACCACAGAACGTAGAGATACATGACGGACGAGCTGTATATAACTTTGCTGATAGAAGAGCAGATGAACCCATGTCAGTAGAACCAAGTCATGCTAAGAGTGTATGGGTAAATTATGATGCAAGTAGAAATGAAATTGGAGAATGGGTAAAGGACTTTGAGGGCGAAACTAGATAATACAACTATCATTTGCTAGTATTAGTGCATGGAAACACAAAATATTGAGGTAAAGCCAAAGATTGGTAAGTTTAAAGCTAGTAAACAAATAGTTAAAGAAAGTTTCAATGTATTAATGCAAGACAAGGAAATCATGTGGTTTCCTGTTGCATCACTCATATCTACTTTAATAGCAATCATTGTGCTTTTGGTAATAGGATACTTTGTAATATTTAACGGAAATATAGATGCTGAAAGTTTGGAGAATAGTAAGACCCTATCAAACGTAGCTATATATACTGTAATACTAATCTGCTATATCGTAATATCATTCATTACAAACTACTTCCAAGCAGGACTATATTTAGTTGTTCAATCTAGATTCAATGGAGTGAATATAGGTTTCAAGCAGGGTATTAGTGAGACAAATAAGCATGTTAATAAGATATTTATCTGGTCCCTCATCTCTGCAACAGTTGGTCTAGTACTACAGATCATAGCTGATAAGTTTAAGCTAGTTGGAAGAATAATAGCTCAAATATTTGGAGCTGCATGGAATATACTTACATACTTCAGTCTACCAGCTCTAGTTATCGGTAATACATCAATTAAGGATTCATTTAAGGAATCAGCTGCAATAATCCGTAAGAATTGGGGAGAGACAATCATTGTTAACCTAGGTGTAACTCTGTTCTTCACAGTAATTACATTCTTCGTATTCGCCCTATCAGTAGGACTAGTTGTAATAGTTCCAGCTACAGCAATGCTAATGTCTGTAGGAATACTATTCTTCCTATACGCAATTGCTATGTCTATCGTATCCTCAACACTTACTCAAATATTTAAGTTGGTATTGTATAACTATGCAAAGAATGGAGTAATACCAAGTGGATTTACAGAAGAGTTAGTTAAATCAGCAATTAAGTCTAAGTAGACTGAATGGTTCGATATATCTTTAGAATATTCAGGAGAAAACGTGTTATAAGAAGACGTATTAGTTTGGAGTATGTTAAATACAAACAAGATGCATATAGGATAGCAGCGGATAGATTAAGTGTATTTAACGAAGTATATGGTTTCAAAATTGGTAAGATAACCATACGTAATCAAAAGACTAGATGGGGAAGTTGCTCTAAGAGAGGGAATATAAATTTTAACTATAGGATTGCAAATATACCACAGAGACTATCAGACTATGTGATAGTACATGAACTATGTCACTTAGGTGAATTCAATCATTCAAAGAATTTCTGGAGTCTAGTAGAGAGGACTATGCCTGATTATCTACAAAGGAGGAAAGAGTTGATGAATATATCCAAAGCGGTGATTAAATAACAAACGGGGCGTGTATCACGCCCCGTTACGGTTGTTACTTCTTCAAGAAGATCATGTATCTCGGATCAAGCCAGATGTCATTGATTTTCTTGATTATCTCATCCGGAGTGTTACCTCCAAACAAGAGGTTCCAGCAAAGCCTCTTTCTTTCGAGCCTTCTGTTGCTGGTAACCCTGTCTGATTTTTTGACGAAGAGCTTGTAATACCGTCTGAGCATTACTGCGATGATTGGGGCATCGAGGTTGCCAAACAGGATATGCCACGCTTCGTGGTGATCACATCTTACAAACGATATATTTCCTCCAGAATTAGCACCACGTTTACTTCTGGGTTTTCTGTGATGTCTGGTTATCGTCGCGGGTCGAACTTTACGGTTTCTACGGAATCTTTGATTTCCACGATATTTCGTAAGTCCTCCTTTGTTCTCTAGTTGGAGTCCGCAATTAAGATATCACTTTTGTTTGTAATAGTAAAACCCAGCATCTCTAAAATATCATTCGAGCATGTAATAGGTACTGCACCACTACGTATTAAGTCATTAGGTCCATCGGATAGCTTCGACAGTATATCTCCAGGAACAGCACCAACTTCACGATTGTAGTCTAACCCTAGTCTTGATGTAA
>JBIIIW010000005.1:0-40136 GCA_044234345.1 Minisyncoccia bacterium | reverse complement strand
GTCAGGCGGCGCTTTTTCATTGCCTTTTATATCTTTTTATGCTTTAATAGCATTTCAACTTTAATATCAATTTACCCGCTATTTAGTCATTTTATGGATATACGAAACATTGCAATTATCGCCCACGTGGACCATGGTAAGACAACTCTTACCGACGCAATCATGACACAGTGTGGTCATGGTGAAGATGGAACAATGGACTCTAACGCTCTAGAACAAGAGCGTGGTATTACTATTTACGCAAAGAATACTTCAATCGAGTACAAGGGTACTAAGATAAACATAGTGGATACTCCGGGTCACGCCGACTTCGGTTCTGAAGTAGAGCGTGTACTTCGTTCAATTGATACAGTTCTCTTGGTAGTAGATGCACAGGAAGGACCTATGCCACAGACTCGCTTCGTTCTTAAGAAGTCTCTTGAACTAGGTATCAAACCTATCGTAATCATCAACAAGATCGACAAACCAGCTGCTAATCCAGACAACTGTCATGAAATGGTTCTAGAGCTATTCATGGAGCTTGGAGCTAATGATGCTCAACTAGACTTCCCTACAATATACGCTATCGGACGTGATGGAGTTGCAATGAGAAAGGTTGATGATCCTCGTAAGGACCTTACACCTCTACTAGATATGATTCTTGAGCATGTACCACCAGCAAACAAGGATCGTAGTGCTACAGCTCCACTTACAGTACAAACATTTAACCTAGGATATGATAACTTCCTTGGTCGTCTAGCTATTGGACGTATATATGATGGAACTATCAAGATGGGACAAACAGTTTTTGAAAAGAAGATTGATGGAACTGTAAATCAAGGACGTGTTACTAAGCTATTTACATTCGAAGGTAAGAAGAGAGTTGAAATACAAGAAGCTACAGCTGGTGACATTGTTACAATTGCTGGTTTTCCTCAGATATACATCGGAGAGACACTAACTGACAGTATGGACACTCCAGCTATGCCAGCTATTAAGATTGATGAGCCTACAATCTCTCTAAACTTCTTGGTTAATAACTCACCATTTGCAGGACGTGAAGGTAAGTTCGTTACAGGTCGTCAGATCAGAGAGAGACTAGAGAAAGAACTAGAAATTAACGTTGGACTTAAAGTAGATTTTTCATCAAGTGAATATTACAGAGTATACGGACGTGGAGAACTACACATTGCTGTTCTACTTGAGAACATGAGACGTGAAGGTTACGAGCTACAGGTATCTCAACCACAAGTTATCGTTAAGGAGATCGATGGAGTTAAGAGTGAGCCTTTCGAAGAATTAACAATCGATACACCTGATGAGTTTACTGGAACAATCATCGAGAAGCTTGGTAAGAGAAAGGCTACTATGATTGATATGAAGTCGAAGGATGGTATTACTCGTATGCTATTTGAAATCCCTACAAGAGGTTTGCTTGGATACAGAGGTGCCTTTGTTATCGATACTAAGGGTAATGGAATACTTGCAAGTAGATTTATCGACTTCAAGCCTTACGCTGGAGAAATTGAGAAGCATTCAACTGGATCAATGACGTCTATGATGACAGGTAAGGCACTAGCTTTCGCTATCTGGAACCTACAGGAGAGAGGTAGAGTATTTATCGAACCAACTACCGAAGTATATGAAGGTATGGTTGTTGGAGATACATCAAAGGGTGATGATATGGATGTTAACCCATGTAAGGCTAAGGCTCTTTCAAACATGAGATCATCAGGTAATGATGAGCACATTATGCTTACACCAGCATGGAAGATTGATGTTGAGAAAGGTCTTGAGACAATGAGAGAGGATGAGTATCTAGAAATTACTCCTAAGAATGTACGTTTGAGAAAGAAGTTTCTAACAGATACAGATAGAGCTAAGGCGAAGAGAAAGGATTAAAAACAAAAAGCACCATATGGTGCTTTTTGTTTAAAATTAACCCCAATGCGTCTTAATATACTCAGAAGTCTCACTCATAGAAAACGGCTGCGTACTGTTCCCCACTCTTACATAGAAATCTTCCTTCTTGTCACCATTAATTAGATACGCTGGCTTATGTCCTTCGTTTACAGTTACCACACAAATATCTTTTTCATCAACTTTAGCAAACTTAATATTTACATATTTAGAGAATGATAACCCTATCATTGTCTTAACCAACATATTTAAGTGATTCTCGAGTCCATCTATATTCTTCTTTGGTAATGTCTTGATATCGTTATCAAGTCCAACAGCTTTACCATCATCATTAACTCCGATAATTAGAGTTCCTCCATCTGCATTTAGAAATCCTACCACTGTCTTTATCACTGCCCTCTCCATCTCTTTGTTAACCTCTCCTTTTCTTGTATCGTATCTAAGTGTTTCCTTGAACTCCAGGAATAGTCCTTCACCTTCTTCAATCAATACCTTAGGATCAGTAGTTAATACACGCCCAGATGCGCTATGAGCCATCTGCTTAATTATATGTACATACTCATCATATCCTGCAACATTCTTAATCTTCGTTACCCTACCATTGTTATGCTCAAGAATTATCGTTGCATGATTCATCATCCTACTTAATGGAGATTGATATACTTCAACAGAAGCAACATCAAACATATTAACTGATTTCTTTCTCCTAAATAGTAATCCTGACTTTAGCACTATCTCTTTCTCCTGTATCTCGTAATGTGAGAAATACCAATTAAGGAAGAGAATGAATATATATGTTAACTGGAATACAGAGAATACTATTATCGTAAATATGTCATATCTTATATAGCTTGATATCGATAGGGACTTGTATAGTAGCTCATAGTTCTCAAGAAAGGATGCCACAAAGAATACCAATACAGCTAGTGCTTCCATAACCAGCACATCTCTAAGGAAAACTAGTGGTCCCTCCTTAATAATTATCTTTCTCATACATTTATCTTAACACAATCCTAAATCTTGTATCCATTTACTCTAGTCCTCTTGATTGAGTAAGCCAGGGAAGGAATACCCATGTCCATACCTATCCTATGAGCTAATGATCTCATATATGTTCCACTTGAGCAGTTAACTTTGATTTTAATAACTGCAAATCTATTACTTACATTCTCATTACCAAACTTCTCCCATAATTCTATAGTCTTCTCTTGTCTAAACTCTCCAGCGACCTTCCTAATATTCCCAATCACGTTTTCACTAATCCTCTTACCAGTAACTAGATTTGATCCGATTTGCTCTATAGAATATATTTCAACTTCCTTTGTAGGCATTTCTTCTGGTATTTCCTTCATAGCTATGACCTTAGAAGAATACCTAGGATACTCTTGTGTGAACTTCCCTACATACTTACTAAAATCTATTGCATCAAAACAAATCTTTTCTGTCTTCTCAATATATCCCAATGCATCATAACTATCAGTACTCACTCCAAACAAGATTTCAACCTCATATTCCTTGTCCATTCCTATATAGTAGTCCTTCTTCTTACAATCTTCACCAACTAGGATTATAAGTAGTCCCTCTGCCATAGGATCGAGTCTTCCGGCATAAGTCATTGGTACATCATTACCCTTTCCGTATTCAATACGAGTCCTTTCTAGACACTCAAGTGGTGTCTCTCCTATATTTTTGTAAGTTAAATACATATTTGTTACAATGTACAGCATGAACAAAAACTTATCAACTGACTCTTACAAGGGTGTACGTGATTTCTATCCCGAAGACATGGCTATACAAAACCAGATATTCAATATCTGGAGATCAACTGTAGAGAAGTATGGGTATCAGGAATACAATGCATCAGTTCTAGAACCAGCTGAGCTATACAAAGCTAAGAGTGGTGAAGAAATAGTTGAGAAGCAAACATATAGCTTCATAGACCGAGGAGAGCGAGAAGTCACACTTAGACCAGAGATGACACCGACAGTTGCTCGTATGGTAGCTGCTAAGAAGCGCGAACTTGCATATCCTCTACGTTGGTTCTGTATGCCTAACTTCTTTAGATATGAGCAACCACAGAAAGGTAGATTGCGTGAATTCTGGCAGTTAAATGTAGATATATTCGGAGTTGATAGCTTACAAGCAGAGATTGAATGTATATCTATAGCTTATGAGATTACAAAGAAGTACGGACTTAAGGATACTGATTTTGAAATACGTATTGGTAACAGAAAGATTTTAAACTACATTACTTTCGACATATTTGGACTTGATGAAGAGAGATCGAGGAAGATGTTGAAGCTAATAGATCAGAAGAGGAAGATCCCAAATGATGTATTCATCTCAACAGCTGAAGTAATACTTGATGATACACCTGGTGGTGTTATGATTACTAAATTTCTTACACTCATGAACTCAAAGAATTTTGAGGAATTTGCAAGTAATATTCCACAGACTAAGGAAGAACATGTAGGACTTAAGGAGGTGAAGCAAGTGATATCAGGACTAGAGAAACTAGGTATTACAAATGCAGTATTTGATCAGACTCTTACACGTGGTGCCGACTATTACACTGGAGTAATATTTGAAATATTCGACAAGAATCCAGAAAACAGAAGATCTGTATTTGGAGGAGGAAGATATGATGACCTACTCTCACTCTTTGGTGGAGAGAAAGTAAGTGCATTTGGTTTCGGAGCTGGAGATGTAGTATCACGTGACCTACTTACAACTTACGGTAATCTAATTAAGCCGGAAGAAGCATACCCTGCAGATATATATCTTTGCCTACTCAACAAAGAAGTAGCTGATTACGGACAAGAAGTAGCTCAGACACTTCGATCAAAAGGTATTAAAGTTAGTATTGACTATTCATTCAGAAAGATTGGAGATCAGATAAAGAATGCAGACAAAGTACATATTCCCTATGTTATCTGTATTGGAGATGATGAAGTTAAGACTGGAAAACTTAAGTTAAAGAATTTAAAGACTGGGGAAGAGAGAATTAGTGATCTAGAGAATGTAACAATATAATGAGAAAGATAACATTTGATATCGAAACAAGAAATCTCTTTTCTGATGTAAACTCTACAGACTCAACAGCATTGGATATTTCAGTTGTATGTTTACATGATTCATTAACTAATGAGTATACAAGTTATTTACAAGAAGATTTTCCTAAACTCTGGCCGATACTTGAACAAGCAGATATGCTAATCACATTCAATGGTGATCATTTCGATATACCGCTACTTAACAAGTATTACTCTGGTGATCTAACTAAGATTAAGAGCTTGGATCTACTAGTTGAAGTACGTAATTCTCTAGGTAAGAGAATTAAACTAGATACGATAGCTGAAGCTACGTTGGGAATTAAGAAGAGTGGTAATGGACTTGAAGCAGTTGAATGGTGGAAGACTGGAGAGATTGAGAAGATAATCAAGTATTGTATTGATGATGTAAAGATTACTAAGGATGTATATGACTATGCAATTAAGAATGGAGTACTTAAATACAAGGATTTAGTTACTGGTGCCATAAAGGATATCAAACTCGATACATCGAAATGGGAGAAAAAGGAGGAGAGTAGTGTGACGTTTACTCTTCCCTTTTAGATTTTTGACCAAACGTGTATAATACCCTCCATGACAAAAATAATTTCAATAGTAGTAGTATTGGTATTAATAGTAGTATTAGTAAGTTCATTTAATAAATCAGAGCCAGTTAAGGATGTTTCAAAACATACAGCAAGTACAACTCCAATTAAAATTGAAGGAGATGCTAAGTACACACTGAATCAAACAAATTCAGTAGTTAACTGGACAGGAAGAAAGGCTGTTTTGAAGAGTTGGATTGATAAGGGGGTAATCTCTGTTAAGGAAGGAACAATGGAATTTAAGGACGGTAAGCTAGTAAGTAACAGTTTTGTATTTGATATGACAAGTATCAAGGCTAGTTCAACAGGTTCTGGTGGAGGACAGGACAAGCTTACAACTCACCTAAAGTCAGCTGACTTTTTCGATGTAGAGAAGTATGCTACATCAAGTTTCGTAGCTAAGGATTTTACTGATTCAATCAGTGCAAGTTCAACAGTTGATATTAAGGGGGATCTTACAATCAAGGGAATAACTAAGGAAGTAGTTATACCTACAGTATTCCACCAGAATGCTGATGGATCTATACACGCAGCTGGTTCAGTAGATATCGATCGTACACTATGGGATATACGATACGGATCTGGTAAGTTCTTCAAGGGACTTGGAGATAACGTTATCGATGATATGTTTAATATAAGTTTTGATATTAACTTTGTTAAATAGTTTGGAATAAAGAAAGCCCCGCTCTATGCGGGGCTTTTTGTTTGAGAATTACGGCTCCTCTGGAAATTCAACAAGTCGTCTGAATGCCGGACAATTATCGAATAGATCTGCAGGTTTACCCTGACCGACTACCCTACCTTTGTCGAACACAACAACCAGATCGAACCGATCCAATAATTGAGTTTTGTGAGTGACGCAAATCATTAACCTATCGTCCATCTCCCTTGAGATTCGCTCGATTACCATTCGCTCGGTTAGAGCATCAAGACTACTGGTTGGTTCGTCCAAAAGAACTATACCTTTTCCAGTAGTTGCGAGCATACCTCGTGCGATGGAAAGTCTTTGAAACTCCCCACCACTAAGCTTAACTCCTTTCTCTTTGACGACTGAATCAAGCTTTTTAGGTAACGATTCAACAAACTCATCGAAGCAGGCAACATATAGTGCCTTGGCAACTTGTTCTTCTGTATACTCTGCCCCGAGTGTCAGATTGTATAAGATTGTTCCACTGAATGTCTCAGGATGTTGTGGTGACAATGCAACGGAATCACCAAAATCAGCAAATCCGTTCTTGCACACAACACCATCAACTAAGATAGTTCCAGCTTGAAACTCATACAATCCACGCATAATCATAAGCATGGTGCTCTTGCAACTACCACTACGACCGACAAATGCAACTTTCTGACCACGCTTAAGTTTGAGATTAATATCAACCAACTGCCCCTTACCCATATCAGGGTAGGAAAAGCAAAGATTTCGAATTTCTATCTCCCTCCAACCTATTGGCAAGGTCTCCGTATCAAGTTCCTTGTCTACAAAGTCACTTGATACTAGCTCTGCGTTTTCCGTACGCACCCTGCGTTTGATTACGTCAGAATACATACCAGTAAACTTAAAGAATACCTGACTCATTACACTTAGATATGAATAGAGGATGAAAACTGTTCCGTAAAGAACCGTTTTTCCACTACTTGCTTGAGACCAGAAATAGTGACTCATCACACAAAGAACCATCAATGAGCACATTAGACTTGTAAGAAACCACTTAAACTCACCCAGACGATTTGTCTTATGAGTAAGATCTTTCTGTCGATCAACACTATTAATCACTCCATCTAATACATGCTTTTCGATTCTGAGCATTATCACCGTAGTTATATTACTGATAGTTTCCAAAACAGTTGTTGCTGTTGCATTTTCAGCTTTTGACAGCCTCGAATAGTTAACCACCAGTATCTTATCAATCTTGATCGTGATCAGGATTGATATAACAATGAATACCGTTGCTAATGCCCCAGCAGTAAAGCTGAAATACATTAGAACGATATACGAAACTACTAATCTAGTGAATGCGTATATGATCTCGAAGGTATCTTCGGAAAACGCATACAACGCTGTAGTGCCTTTTTCAATCCTGTCGTTAGTCTGACCTGACGGATTATCTGTGTGCCATTGTAATGGTAAACCTAGTATCCCCTTGAGAAAGTGCATGCGGTAATTACGTCTTACACCGAATGCATTATCCATCTCCATCACACGTGACGGACCATGGAACATCCAGAATATTACGGTATTCACCACTAGACCAACCAGACACCAAATTAGGAAACTAAGATTATTTGAATCAACTCCTCCATTCTCTTGGATAGAGTTCATAATCCTTGAAACCAAGTATGGATCAATGATCAGCTCAGCTGTGCCACCAATTGATAGTAATATCCAGAATAGGATTACTATGTGCCTGTTTCCAAGCGAATACTTCCACATTTTGCGGAATAGATATACTACCGGGTTATTTAACACACTCATATTACCTCCGTTTGTTGATTTTTGAACTCACAAAACCAAATTTAAAAGAACAACACCACTCTTGTGGCGTTGTTCTTACTACTATCTTCTACAAAACACTAGTATTTTTAACGCCACACGAATTACAAAGATTAGGTGAAGACACGATTGTCTCGTGCTTCAACATATCTCCATATAGATTTGTACGTGTTTTTATCATGTATACATAGTCTACTGTATAATTGGATTTTGTCAAATTAGTAAGACTTTGATGTGGGGGTTATAATATCGTAATAACAAACAAAATAATGCAAGAAAATAAACCACAAGCAGTATTGAATATCCCTACAGCAATATTGATTGCAGGAGCAATCATAGCAGGAGCTGTAATATGGAGTAAGGCACCGGCAAGTCCTAGTAAGATTGTAGATAGTAAGACAAGCTCACTAGAGACTTCTCTAAGACCTGTTTCAGAATCTGATCACATTCTAGGAAATCCAAATGCGAAGATTAAAATAATTGAGTATTCAGATCCATCATGTCCTTTCTGTAAGGTATTCCACAATACAATGAAGAAAGTTATGACTGAGTACGGTGCTAGTGGTAATGTAGCTTGGGTATACAGACACTATCCTCTAGACAAGCCAGGAGCAAATGGAAGTATTCTACATCCTAACGCAGGTATTGAATCACAAGCATTTGAGTGTGCAGCAGATCAAGGAGGTAATGATGCATTCTGGAAGTATACAAACAGATTGTATGAAATAACTCCGGCAGTTACTGGAGATTCTCCAAATGGTCTTGATCGTAAACAACTACCAGTTATCGCAAAGTTTGTAGGACTTGATGTTGATGAATTTAATAACTGTTTAGCAACTGAAAAGTTTAAGGAGAAAGTTGAATCAGACTTTACTGACGGAGTTAATATCGGTATACAGGGGACTCCTTCGAGTATAATAGTTCTTGATAAGGCATTCCCTGTTTCAGCTAAAGAAAAACTTATGGCAATATACGAACCTTACAAGGATTCAAACGGACAATATCCAATTAGCCTAAGTTCTGATTCAAAAATGGTAATGCTTGGAGGTGCAATGCCAATTGAAGTTATGAAGGCAACGATAGAACTATTGTTTACTAACTAAAGCTTTACCAAGTAGACAATACTCACAATCTTTCTCTCCACAATTCTTGTCCCAAAAATCTAATGAATATATTTCATTAGATTTTTGTTTTATAAGTTCAACTAATTCCACTACCTTGTCATCATTAACTTCTATAACATCCTTCTTGTACTTCCCCCTATCATCAGGTTCGATATAATCAAGCTCTCCACTTCTCATTACATATTTCTTCTTATCATCCAGACTTAGCAATAGCTTGTAGAACACTAATTGTCTTTCATAGTTCTCCTTACTACTACTCTTCCTCTTACCTGTCTTGTAATCAACTACATTAACCTCATAGTCATTAATGAACTCCACCTTATCCAAATTACCCTTAAGTAATAGGTCAAAACTACCCACATTCAGATGTACCCCTCTAATGCTATATTCAGTCATTAAATTACGGTTCCAAGACCCCTTATATGCCTCAAAATAGCCCTTTAAAGCCTCTTTTCCCTTATTTAGAGTATCTTGCAGATCAGATGGTGAAATGAGTGTTTTAGAGAGGTTAAACTCGAATAGGGATAGGAGGTCCTCCACAGTCATATCCTCCTCTTCCCTGTACTTATCGAACATGGTTTTTAGGGTCTCATGTATAGCTGTACCATACATCTGATGTTTACTCTGAGCTTTAGGTAAACGTATTAGGTTTACGAAGAAATACTCCCAAGGACATTTGAGATAGTTATTAAGTGCAGTTACCGCAAGACCTTGTTCAAGGAATATATTCTGTAAATATTCTTTGTTCTTAATCTCATGCTTTTCATGAACAATGGATTCTTTGAAGTTTATGTTATTAACCACATCACTCACTTCAAATTTCTTTAATTCATCTGATATCTCTCCAATAAATTGACTAGGTAGTTGCTCTCTACCATCTTCTCCAGATTTTGAATATGATATCTTTACTTCCTTTCTTGCACGAGTAAGGGCTACATAGAACAGCCTTCTCTCATCATCAATACCATTCTCAAAACTAGGTAATGCTTTGAAGAAAGTTCTCTTACTCTTGTTCCCCCAGTGTCCGTCATATACCCCTATAATATACACATACTCAAATTCGAGACCCTTAGACTTATGAGCGGTCATTAACCTCACACCATTCTTAAGTATTCCTTTACCAGTTTTAGTTAATATACCGTGCTCTCTTACCCTCTCTAGATGTATGACAAAATCTTTTAGGAAGTATTCTCTCTTCGCTCCAGTCATCTTCTTGATCTCTGAGAAGAATGATTCAAGTGTTGCCATTCTCTCAAGTGAGTCGGTGGATGACAGTGAATACTCAAGATATCCTGATTCTCTTACAACAGTCTCGAAGATATCTATTAGCGAACTATTATGTGCTTTAACTGACCATGCGATAACTTTTTCATAAATATCTGGGAATACTACTTTAATGACATCTAGTAGTTTTCTCTTTTCTTTTTTACATACTTCAAACACCCTATATATCTCCTCTACTTTTAGATTAAGGAAATCTATAAATATCAATTTAGATAGTTTCTCTTCATTGTTTAAATCATTGATACTTTCAAGTATATTAAGTAACTTTCGTATATTATCATCCTTCAAAATATCATTCTCACTCTCGATTCTGAATGGAATACCAGTTCTCTCTAGATATTTAGATATCTCAAATGCATCTTTATTGTCTCTGTAAAGAATTGCAATTTCTTCAGGATCTACTCCTTTAGATATCCTATTCTGTATTTCTGATACAACAAATGAATATTCACTCTGAGTTGATACACACTCATGAATGTATATTGGTTGTTTGCCTGTCTCTGCCTTAGAAAGCAATTGTATCCTCTCATACCCTTCTGGCATCTTGTTATTAGCAATCAATGAATGAGATGCATCTAAAATGTTTTGAGTAGAGCGATAGTTTTCTTCTAGACTAATTACAACTGCATTTTTGTATAGCTTCTTGAAGTACATGAAGTTATCAAGTGTCGCCCCTTGGAATCTAAATATTGCTTGCTTCTCATCTCCCACGATAAATATATTAGGACTATCATGAAAGTTTGAGAGTAGCTCTAGAATTGCATTCTGTGCACTGTTAGCATCTTGGTGCTCATCAGCTAGGATATATTGATAGCTTTCTTGAAGGATTAGTAATAGGTCACTATCTGTCTTAAGCGTCTTAACAACCTCCACTATCATATCTTCAAAGTCATAGAACTTGTTCTCCTCAAGAGACTTCTCATATGAATTGTACAAGAACAATAGCTCTTTGTTCTTATCAATCTGCTCTTTGAGCTTCACATACTCCCCTTTCATCTTCCCCTTGTGGGCACCCTTAACATGTACCTTGTCAGGGTTATCATTAAAATCCTTTTCTTGTTTTAGGATTATCTTCTCGAAATCATTAACTCCGATATTCTCTCTCTTTAGATTACGTATTTCAGACAATACCGGCTTAGCATAGAAATATATATCTCCATAAGGTTTAAGCATTTCAAAACTATTGCTATCAATTATCTTCTCCATCAAAGCTATCTGATCTATTTCAGTTATGGCTGTAGAACCAATGATTCTTGGAAATCTCTCTGGATATTGTTTAATAACTTCATTACAAAATCCATGAAATGTATTTATGTTAACCTTGTATCCTGGTGTACCAATGATACCTACCAACTTCTTCCTCATTGCATAGGCTCCGGAGTCAGTAAAGGTAAGAGCTAGTATATTCTCAGGAGCTGTATCAGTCCTACTAATGATATTTGCTATACGGAGAGTAAGTATTGATGTCTTACCAGTTCCTGGACCAGCAATTACCATAACAGGACCGTCTATTGTATCGACGGCTTGTTTCTGAGCCTTGTTTAGTTTTTTGTATAGAGCCTCGAATTCTGTATTACTCATTAGCATATTATACACTTTGTTGACAAGAAAAATATACTTGATAGCATATAAGCATAATCCTTGTGAATCATTAGGGAAACCTAAGCAGGTTCAATTCGACACTATTGTTGATGGCAAGAATTCACACAGCCTCCTTCGGGAGGTTTTGTGTTTTATTCATCCATAATACTGTAGAAATGGAGCTGACCATCATTTAGTCTCCTTATGATTATACGGACCCTTAAACCTGAATGAAGGCTATACTTAATTGTCCAAAAGTATCCAATCGACCTACTTTTAATTCTTTTTTCTTCGCTATCCACACTCCCTAGATTCTTAAGTATATTTGGCACATAAGTTAAAAGACTGAATCTATTTGCAACTTCATCTATAGGTCTTGGAATTCCAGCCTTATACACAATATGATCAAAGCCGTAACGATTAAAGTAGATTTCTTCATTATTAAAGGCTGGACATTTTATAGGTCCTATATTTCTGTATTTAATTCTTTCCTCCATTAGATATTTCCTCCAGTTTTTATGAACCATATCCAAACTTTACCAGAGTGAGATAAAATCTAAATAAAATTCTGATAAAATCCAAATGAAAATTTCATTAAGATTTTATCCATACAAAAAAGACCTTTCGGTCTTTCTTGTATAACTAGTAATTCCTCAATCTATTAATGTTATCATGCTGTCTAATCTTCTCATGAGCCTTAGCTTCAATCTGTCTAATACGCTCTCTTGTAACTCCAAACTCCTTACCTACTTCCTCTAGAGTATGTGTTACCCCATCGTTAAGTCCATGTCTCATCTCAAGAATCTTCTTCTCCTTATCAGACAAATCGTTAAGTATTGTATTAACCTGATCTCGTAGTATTCTTCTTGATGATTCTTGATCTGGTGAAAGTATCTTGTCATCAAACAAGAAATCTCCTAGTGTAGACTTTCCATCATCACTATCATCTCCTACTGGTGATTCTAGAGATACTACATCTTGATCAATCTTTTCAATGTTGTATATCTTCTCTACATCAAGTCCCATCTCTGTAGCAATTTCTTCAGCTAGTGGATCACGTCCTAGATCTTGAGTTAGTCTTCTAACTACTTGTTTGTACTTGGCTATAGTTTCAACCATGTGTACTGGAACACGGATAGTTCTACTCTGATCTGCTAGAGCACGAGTGATAGCTTGTCGTATCCACCAAGTAGCATAAGTTGAGAACTTGTATCCCTTTGTCCAATCAAACTTATCAACCGCCTTGAACAATCCAAGATTACCCTCTTGTATTAGATCAAGAAGTGTTAGATCTGGACTACGTCCAACATATTTCTTAGCAATTGAAACTACAAGTCTAAGGTTTGCACGAGCAAGTAGGTTCTTTGCTTCCTTGTCTCCTTGTTCAATTCTCTTAGCAAGATCCTTCTCACTAACAGCAGAAATTAGAGAATATTGTCCAATCTCCTTAAGATACATTTGAATAGAGTCATATGATGCATCAGCACTACGAGATCCATATGAGTACTTCTTAGGTTGTGCTACCTCTGGTTCAACCTCAAGTAGTCCTCCTCCTTCAAGAACATCGATTCCTGATACAGAGAACTTTGTATACAATTCATCAAGGAAAGTAATATCTTGTTCTATTGTAGGAAATTCCTTAAGAATCTCATCAAATGTAACGAATCCTCTCTCCTTACCCTTGTTTATTAGCTTATTAGCCTTAGTATCAAACTCCTTTGACTTACTCTCCTTTGCTCCAGATTTCTTAGCAACTTTCTTAACAGCCTTTTTAGGCGCTTTTTTAATAGCTTTCTTTACTTTCTTTGCCTTAACCACCTTCTTCATTTTTTTCTTCATATATTAAATATTATTTCTCCTTTTTGATAGTTCGTTTGTTTTCTTAACCAAGATATCAATTTTTTTAATTAAATCAACTACAGCCACCTCATCCTTAATTCTCTCTGCCTTAGTAAGTTCATTCATTGACTCAGATAGTTCTCTTCTAACAACATCGTCTTCGAAATTGAAGATTAGTTCATTTAGATTCTTTAATATATCTGTTGATTCACTTATACCCACCTCTGCTTCGAGTATTAACTCTTCTTTAAATGCTTCTATACCCTTAATTAAACTCTCATACTTTTCCCCTACGATTTTTTTGATTGTGGAATTATATCCATCAATATCAATGTTTGGGATTGGATTTTTTTCTAAATAATACAAGAGACCGAAAAGTTTTCTTGATATAGCGTCACGTCTAGTTGAAATGGTATTAACCACCACTGACTCATTAATACTAATATCTGAATCACTCTTAGGGACTTCTACCTTAAGTAGGTCCTCACGAATTGATTCTTCAGAAATACCTGTCTTCTCCTTTATTAACTTTATATAGTGTGCTTTTTCCATCGCTCCTGTAAGAGGGGCTATAAATGGAAATACATTGTCCCGTAATGCTTGTGGAAGTTTACGTGGATCAAGCTTTTGTGAAAGCACAGTATCAATTTGAAATTCTACCACAGGTTTAGAATTACGCAATACGTTCCTCCATAGCTCAGGATCTGTAAGTACTAGATCTGCTGGATCCTTACCTTCTGGTAAATCTGCTATCTTTACGTCCATTCCAAGACTCAAAGCTATACGAGCTGATCTCATGGCAGCCTTACGTCCAGCATTATCACTATCGAATGCAAGTATTATGTTATTTGATAGTCTCTTAACAATACCTAGGTTATTAACTGCATTGTCTTTGGACACTAATGTATCAGCAAGAGCAGTACCAGATACAGCAACTGTATTTCTAATCCCCACTTGATGAGAGAGCACTAGATCCATCTGTCCTTCTACGAGTATTGAGTAGTTCTTAATTCTAATATCTTGCTTTGCCTTATCAATTCCATACAATACTGTAGATTTGTTAAAAAGAATTGTATCAGGACTGTTTAGATACTTAGCTGACTTACCATCATCGACTAATATTCTTCCTGAGAATGCGATTATTCTTCCGCTAGAGTCTCCGATTGGGAACATTATTCTCCCTCTGAATCTATCATAATATCCTTTTTGCCCATCTTCAGGCTTCTTAATCAATCCAGCTTTCTCTATATCAATATCACTATATTTCTTCGCTTGTAGATGTGTGTATAGCAGTCTCCAGTCTGATGGTATGTAACCAATTCTAAACTTCTTAGCTGTCTCTTCATTGATTCCTCTACCTTTAACATAGTCTATTGCCACCTGAGAGTTCCTTAAATTCTCTTCAAAGAATTTCGTAGCATCCTCCATTATATTAATTAGTCTCTCTTTCTCTGACTTCTGTTCATTGTTGTTCTGATTAAACTCTAGAGTTACTCCTGCTTTTTCAGCTAACATTTTTAATGCACCCATGAAGTCTAGACCTTCGAATTGTTCAACGAAATTGAATATATCTCCTTTCGCACCGCAACCGAAGCAATAGTAGCTGGCACGCTCTGGAGATACATAGAATGATGGGGTCTTCTCATTATGGAAAGGACATTTGCCCTTAAGGTTCTTCCCTGCCTTATCAAGCTTAATATATGAACTAACTATATCCTCTATACTTAGTATTTCTTTAATTTTATCTACATTGGATGACATGTGTAAACATAGTATATATTATTGGTAACGAATGTCACGAAAGTATTTTATCCATATTTTATCTCAAGTGGATAACTTCTTAAGAAAACTTCTTCTGTGTAGTGGAGTTAGTCCGTATTTCTTAATAGCTGTGTAGTGTGATCTTGTCCCGTACCCTTTGTTAACATCGAGTGCATACTGTGGATACTTAAGTACCCACTGTCTCATCTTGCGATCTCGCATTACCTTTGCACATATTGATGCTAGGGCTATAACCTTCTCTTTAGCATCTCCTTGTATTATTGTCTTTTGGTTTATGTATTCCTTCGGTGCCTTAAGTCCCCCATCAAGTAGTACCTTAACTTGTTTAGGATCTAGGTTGAGTTTACTTAATGACATCTTAAGTGCTTTGTTTATAGCGAATGATAGCCCTTTGGTATCTATTACTTTCTCTGATTGAAATATGACAGAGAAATCTATCATCCTATTCTTCTTAGCTAGTACAATCTTCTTGTACCATTCTTCTCTTTTCTCTTCAGAGAGTTGTTTGGATTCTTTAACTCCTTTGAATATACGGCTTGCTTGTTTGCTGAGGAATACAAAAGATCCAACAGCAACTGGACCTGCTATTGGACCTCGTCCTACTTCGTCGATACCTAGAGTGTATTTCATATTTTATGAACACTCTAAACCAGGTACTGCTCCTCCATACACTGCATAAATACGTTGCCCTGCATCATCATTTATATTGTTATTGTTTGTGTCCCACCAATCAGGCAAGCTTGCGCCTGGACAATTAGGCCCCATTCTAGAAAAAGGTTTTCCACCACCAATACTACCTTCCTCAACTTCTAGGTAGCTCATTATCTTATATGCATTTCCACTCGAAGAGTATATATACCCACTACAGGTATCTGTATTTGTATATGTTGGCTCAATGGGTAGGGCTGAAATATAGTTTGGTACTAAGCCAGTTATCCAGTTATTAGATTGTCTGTACCAATCGTTTCCCACATCATCACATGTACCTGGAGCCGCATAACCATTCCAATATCCAGTAACAGCAACTGGCGGGTATACATTATTAGCTAGATAATACAATTCTACCGCATTCTTAAGTTGTAATAGTGTCTGCTTCCTCTGTGAATCTCTAGCATTCCCTCTTGCTGTATTTACACTCGCCAAAACTACAGACGAAAGTAGGCCAATGATAGATATTACTACTAGTAGTTCTATTAATGTGAAGCCTTTATTTATTTTCATAATGATATTGTATCATAAAAAAACTATGCCCACTCCCTACTTCGTTGATACAGATTAGATGACCCATGTTATATATCGTCCTACAAATTTTCTACTGACATCTATAATCACTAGTATATACTGAATATGAACTACCCCTAGGATTAGTACATGTTGGGCCAGCCCCTCCCCATCCTGGATCAGCAAGCGGGTAGCTGGGATTATAATTTTCAATAGTTCCGTTTGATAATAATTTATATCCCACACCGTTAGACATATACAGATATGTAGCACAGGCATTGGCTCTAGGCTCTACCGGTAGAGATGAGATATACGTTGGTACTAATCCTGGTATCCATGAGGCTGTATTAGTGTACCAAATAGGGTTATCAGTAGCTCCAGAACAAGCCGTCGGTGAATTACCATACCAGTGAGGTGTGGGTGGATATCCTCCATTAGTAAGTCTATATATCTCTAGTGCATTCTGTAGCTGCTTCAAATTCTGTATTCTTTGTGAGTCTCTGCTCCTAGATCTCGCCGTATTTACACTCGCCAAAACTACAGAAGAAAGTAGACCGATGATTGAGATAACTACAAGAAGCTCTATTAATGTGAATCCTTTATTAATTTTCATATTATAGAGTTGGATCATTTACACAACCTCCGCGACTCCAAAAATTGGTAGATGGCGAAACAGCTGCTGAAGTACCGATAGTTTTCTTACCATTAGAACCTACACAGTAATACTGTTCGGACCCAGCGACTCTAGTTGCGTGTGGTAGATATATCATGAAACTATAGGTATTAGCATTGAAAGGTATAACATTCTGACCTGTCCAGAAATTATAACCCTGTGGCTGTGGATTGAAGCTTTGGCTTGTTGTAACAATTTCACTACATATCCTTATAAAGTCTGCTGCGTATATTCCTGTAAAATTCGGACCACTAGGGGTATCAGTACATGGGTACGGAGTAGCTCTCCAACTTGGCCTGTTAAAATTAGCGTATGAGTTTGACTGAAGAAGCTCGAGAGCAAACACATTTTGTAATTGCCCAGCCAACTGTATCAACTTAGAATCAATCGCTCTGCCTCTCGCTGTACTTAGACTCGCCAACACAACAGATGAAAGTAGACCGATGATTGAAATAACTACAAGAAGCTCTATTAATGTGAATCCTTTAGTTATATTAATTTTCATACATATATATTAACATAAATATATATTTGGTATACTACCTACATGTCTCGATTTATCCACTTACACACCCACAGTCATTACTCTCTACTTAATGCCCTACCTAAGATTGATGATCTTGTTGATGAAGCAGTTAAGAATGGAATGAATGCTCTAGCATTAACTGATGCTGGTAACCTATACGGAGCTATTGAGTTCTATCAGAGAGCCAAGAAGAAAGGTATTAAGCCAATACTAGGTGTAGATTTCTATGTAGCGGCTCGTACAAGGAAGGATATGCAAGCCGGTATCGATAACAGGAGAACTAGGCTAGTGCTACTTGCAAAAAACTACGATGGATACAAGAATCTCATAAAGCTAGTTACAGAATCTAACTTTACCGGTTTCTATTACAAACCTAGAATCGATAGGGAGATAATTGAATTGTATTGTAAGGACCTTGTATGTATCGCTCCATCATTCTCTAGTGAGATATCACAAGCATTGAAGGGTAAGAATGTAGAGAAAGCTAAGGAGTATATAGAGTACTACAAGAAAGTATATGGAGATAATAACTTCTTCCTAGAAATCACTCGTCATCCTGAGATACAAGGACACGAAGGGCTTATGCAGCAGTTGATAAAGTTAGCTAAGGAGACTAACACTCAGATTGTAGCTGCTCATGATGTCTACTATCTACACCAAGAGGACAAGAGTGCTCGCGATACTCTAATGCTAGTTAATACGTCTGGTGACTTCTCTGACAAAGGTAACTCAATGGAAGGTGAAGATGAAGAGAACTTCTCTTTCATAAGTAGCGACAAAGCAGAAGAACTGTTTAGAGATATACCAGAAGCATTGGACAATACAGTTAAGATTGCCGACATGTGTAATCTAGATATTGGTCTTGGTAAGTGGTACTTCCCTAACTTCATAGTAGAGAGCGGCCTATCACATGATGATGAACTTAAGAGAATTGCATATGAAGGAATTCCAAAGAGAGGACTTACAGAAACCAAGGAAGTAGTTGATAGGTTGGAGTATGAACTTAAGGTTATCAAAGACAAAGGATATGCTCAGTACTTCCTCGTGGTATCTGATCTACTACGCTACGCTCACGAAAACAAAATACTTACAAACATTCGAGGATCTGTTGCTGGATCATTAACTACATATGTTACAAGAATTACAAACGTTGATCCCCTTGCATACAAACTTCCCTTCGAGAGATTCCTAAACCCAGAACGTCCTTCTGCTCCCGATGTCGATATGGACTTTGCTGATAACCGTCGTGATGAGGTTATAGAGTACGCTCGTAAAAAGTATGGATATGACAAGGTGGCTCAGATAGGTACATTCGGTACTATGATGGCTAAAGGAGCTGTTCGTGATATTGCACGTGCCATGGGTTTTGCATATGACATAGCTGATCGTATATCGAAACTAATTCCCCTTGGTGCTCAAGGCTTCCCTATGACTATTGATCGTGCACTAGAGGAAGTACCAGAACTTAAGGAAGCATACGAGAAAGAACCTGATACCAGAAGAATTATCGATATGGCTAAGAAGATTGAAGGATGTGCACGACACATTTCTGTGCACGCTGCCGGTGTTGTTATATCACCCGATGCGCTTACAGAACACGTACCACTACAGTACGATACCAAGAGCAAGGAAGATGCTGATGGTAATCCAATACGTAAGATCATCACTCAATATGATATGCATGCTGTGGGAGAGGATGGAGTTGGACTACTTAAGTTCGACTTTCTTGGAATTAAGAACCTTTCAATCCTTGCAGATGCAGTTGAGAGAGTTAAGAAGATTGATAATATTGATATAGATATCGAGAACATTCCACTAGATGACAAGAAGACATTTGAGATGCTTGCCCGTGGAGAGACTACAGGACTGTTCCAGTTGAATGGTAGTGGTATGACAAAGTTTCTAGTTGAACTTAAGCCAAGTAGAATACATGATATCAATGCTATGGTGGCGCTATACCGCCCTGGTCCTCTAGAATCAATTCCTCAATACATTGAGAGAAAACATGATCCATCGAAGGTAGAATATCTAGATCCTAGAATGAAGGATATTCTTGATATGTCTTATGGAGTTATCACATACCAAGACGATGTTATGATGATCGCTATTAAGCTTGCTGGATACTCTTGGCTTGAAGCAGACAAACTCAGAAAGGCGATGGGTAAGAAGATTCCAAAAGAGATGGAAGAGCAGAAAGAAAAACTTCTTTCTGGATTCGTCAAGCATGGTATGGGTAAGAAGAATGCTAATACTCTATGGAAACTAATTGAGCCTTTTGCTGCGTACGGATTCAACAAAGCACATGCTGCAAGTTACGGTCGTGTAGCGTATCAGACCTCATACATGAAGGCTAACTACCCTGCCACATATATGTCAGCTGTGCTTAGTGCAGACTCAGGAGATGTAGAGAAGATTGCTGAAACTATTTCAGAATGTAAGCGTATGGGTATACCGATACTTCCTCCTGATATTAATGAGAGCTATAGCCAGTTTACGGTTATTAAAAACAATGAGGATAGATCTAAAGATACTATTAGATTCGGTTTGGTTACGATAAAGAACTTTGGACAAGGTATTGCAACTGCGATAATTGATGAGAGAAAGAAGAATGGTAGATACAAGGATCTTACAGATCTACTTGATAGGGTTAAAGACAAGAACTTGAACAAGAAGTCACTGGAAGCCCTCATCAAGTCTGGTGCATTGGATAGTTTTGGTATAGATCGAGGTGTATTGATTGCTAATATCGAAACCCTACTAGCTCATAACAAAGAGAAAGGTAAACAAGCTGATAACCAGGATTCCCTATTCGGTCTAATGTCAGATACTTCTAGTGTACCAAGTCTTAAACTTGCTGAAGTACCGAATGTAGATCCAAGAGAGAAACTAGCTTGGGAGAAAGAATTACTCGGGCTATATATCTCTGGACATCCACTAGATAGATACCGGGATGTCATATCGAAGCGAGATATGGATATAAAGAAAGCAATTGAAACACTTAAGGACGGAGCTGAAGTAACTATTGCTTGCATAATTGAAGAGATACGACCAATCACAACAAAGAAAGGTGACGCTATGGCATTTGTTAAAGTTGCTGACTTTACTGGAGAGCTAGATACTGTTGTATTCCCTAAAGTATTAGCTGAATTTAGAACAGCATTTACTCCTGATAAGTGTTTGGCATTGAAAGGTAAGATGTCCGAGAGGAATGGACAGAAGAGTATGATTATAGAGAGGGTGAAGGTGTTGAATTAAAAAAAAAATAACCTGCGCGTTGGTTCGCGCAGGTTACTAAGGCTAGATCAACAAAAATACTTAAACAACAAAACGCCCAACTCTGGGTCGACGCCATGTAGAGTCGCAGATATTTTGCGCCTAGGCTTCCCAAAATCAACAAGACATCCTGCGATTCCTTTTTCTCCAAACATACTAGGCTGGACCGAGAATGACATACGCTTGAGCGACTTTAGAAAAGCCAATTCAGCAACTGTAGAAAACACATCTTCACTCAGCCGACCTTCGTTTGGTTTCAAAAAAGCAAGATTTAAAACCTCAGTAAGACTCAGACTGCATTCTAGCGCCTCGGGAAGAAGAGATGCTAGATACAGAAGAGTTTTAGGATCATTAATGTCGTTTCTACCGAAAAACAGTGTTATGGAAATATGAGGCCCAAAGAATTCAGCTTTCACCTCAATGAAAGTTTCTGGGTGCAAAGTGGCACCAGAAACATTAATCTTGTCATTAGGTATCCTCAACATACTTGTATTTGAATTCGATCACATCGAGCGACTTGACGGTTCGTCCATTGTTTTTGGAAATGTTCAAATTCAAAGTAAAAATATAATAATATTTGTAATTAGTCAACCCCTCCTCATACATACATAAAAATGTTAAAGTTACTCACATGGAAAAATTAAATATAGAACACATTCGTCATACACTAGCCCATTTGCTTGCTTCAGCAGTTACCGAGATATACCCTGGAGTAAAGAACACCATTGGGCCAGCTATTGATAATGGCTTCTATTACGACTTCAAGTTCCCTGACAATATCAAGGTATCTGACAAGGATCTAATGTCTATTGAGAAGAAGATGAAGGGTCATCTAAAGTCTTGGACTAAGTTTACTCACAAAGAGATTAGTGCTGAGGAAGCTCAAGCAATGTTTAAGGACAATGAGTACAAACTTGAACTAATCGAAGAGATTGTGAAGAAGGGAGAGAAAATCACAGTATACACTTGTGGTAACTTTACTGATCTATGTCGTGGAGGACACACTGATAATCCAGCGAAGGATATCCCTAATGATTCATTCAAGCTATCTAGAGTAGCTGGTGCATATTGGAGAGGAGATTCTGACAAGACAATGCTTACACGTATATATGGTCTTGCATTCCACACTAAGCTAGAGCTTGATGATTATGAGACAGCAAGAATTGAGGCTGAGAAGAGAGATCATAGAAAGATTGGTAAAGAAATGGACCTATTCACAATCTCTGAACTTGTAGGAGGTGGTCTACCATTGTTTACACCTAAAGGATCAGTACTTAGAGATGTACTTGGATCATACTCACAAGAGCTACAAGGTAAGCATGGATTTGAGAGAGTATGGACTCCACATATGGCTCGTGTAGAGCTATACAAGCATTCAGGACACTATGACAAGTATCCAGAGAGATTTGAGGTTACAAGTGCAGAGAGTAGTGATGTGTTTATGCTAAAGCCTATGAACTGTCCTCACCACGCTCAGCTATTCGCCCGTAAGCCTTGGAGCTATCGTGATCTACCAGTTAGATACATGGAGAACACAACTAACTACAGAGATGAGAAGCATGGAGAACTTCATGGACTATCTCGTGTTCGTTCCCTATCACAAGATGATGGTCATGTATTCTGCCAAGAGACTCATATAGAAGATGAGATTAGGAATATTATAAACATGATTAAAGAATTGTACTCTGCTCTTAAACTTACTTACAAGGTAAGACTTTCTTTCAGAGACGATAGTGATAAGTTCTTGGGTAGTAGTGAGATGTGGAAATTAGCTGAAGATACTATATCTCGTGTTGCAAAGGAAGAAGGACTCGATACAGTAGCGGGACCTGGTGAAGCAGCTTTCTATGGACCGAAGCTCGACTATCTAGTAACAGATGCACTAGGACGTGAGTGGCAGTGTGCGACAATACAGCTAGACTTCGTTCAGCCAGAGAGATTCGGACTATCATACACAGACAAAGATGGTAAGGAGAAGAGACCAGTTATGATACACAAGGCTCTACTTGGTTCTCTTGAGAGATTTATATCAGTATATATAGAACATACATCTGGTAACTTCCCTCTTTGGCTTGCTCCAGTACAAGTTAAGGTAATACCAGTTGGAGAAGATCATCATAAGAAGGCGGTAGAGATATATGATGCACTCAAGAAGGAATCTGTAAGAGTTGAAATAGATCTGTCAGATGAAGGATTCGGTAAGAAGGTTAGACAAGCTAAGTTATGCAAAGCTCCATACTTTATCATCATAGGAGACAAGGATATTGCGGTTAGTAAAGTGACATTGGAGAGCAGAGATCAGGGACAGATCGGACAGGTAGATGAAAGAGAGGTTATAGAGAGAATAATTAAGGAAATTAAGGATAGAGTATAGATAATAAAAAAGAGCTCCAGGTCGGAGCTCTTTTTTATTATCTATTAAATCTTGTTCTTGTTATAAACCAAGTATATAACTGTAAAGAATAGGATTAGTATCACCAGTACCGCTACCCAACCCCATGGAACATTCTCTAGAGAGAATAGTGATGAGAGTGTTGTAATAGTCTTGCTCTCATTCTCTACAACCTTAACCGGCTCCTTAACATATTTAATTACAGGTGCTGTATATACAGGTGTAGTAGGATATGGATTTGTATATGCTCCAGTAGGTATACCCACAAGGACCGAGTTTGAACATTGCTGAGTTACATTCTGTGTACCTGAGCGTACTGTAATTGATGCTGTCTTAGTACCAGCCCCATTGTATCTAATATCAAGTGATCTAGATGTACCGCGTATATCATCACTTCCATACCAGTTATATCTATAATTTCCATTACCTCCAGATACATATGCTTGCCAAGTTACTGATGTTCCAACAGGAGCAAAAGTAGTATTAGCAGAACAACTAACTGTTAGCGGATAGTCGTAATTTCTATTGTTACGATTTCTGTTATAGTCATAATCGTAATCATAACGATAGTTTCTATCATTATAGCTATCGTTGTAATCATAAACCTCTACACTACTACAATTTCTTGTAACAGTTTGATTACCTGAACTAACAATCACAGAAGCACTTTTTGTACCTCCCGAGCTATATCTCTTTGATACACTTGATCCATTACCACTAAGACCATTTGTACCCGACCAAGATATATAATAGTTACCATTACCTCCAAAAGCAGATGCTCTCCATGTTACAGAGTCATCAACATTTGCACGAGATGAAGTTGGATAACAAGAAACTCCTAGTTGTGAAGTGTAGTTATCATTATTGTAGTTATAGATCGGAGTTACGTTATTATATACAGGCACTCCATTAACTACCGCACCAGGAGAATTAACATTGCTATTAACATTATTACTGTTTGTATTGTTAATTACCCTAGGTTCGTTATCACAAGCAAAGAAACATGCTGGATCAATTAGTCTACCGAAATCAAACCCTGCATTGGCATGGTTTGGAACAATTGCAAACATTAGAGCAAATATAGCTAAAATGATAGTTTTTTTCATAATATTTGTATTAGTTATAACTCTAATATTGTATACCATTTTATATTATATGTCAATGGTAGCCTTTTTAGCATTAGACTGAATGAACATTTTACGACTAGGAACATCAGTTCCCATGAGCATATCAAATACCTTATCAGCATCTGCTGCATCATCAATATTAACTTGTCTTAGTATACGCTTCTCAGGATCCATTGTAGTCTCCCATAGCTCCTCAGCATTCATCTCTCCAAGTCCCTTGTATCTCTGTATAGATATCTTAGGTGACTTCTTGTCATCTTCCTTCTCAATCTCTAGGGTCTCAACAACTTCATCGCGGATTTCTTCAATCTCCTGAAGATCAGCAATCTCCTTTCCAAGAGCTTTGTTCTTCTCTTCTTCGGAATAGAAATACATTATCTCCTTCCCTCTCTTAACCTTGTATAGTGGTGGTTGAGCAATGTATACATACCCTCCTTCAATAAGTGGTTTGAAGTATCTATATAGCAATGTAAGGATTAGAGTTCTAATGTGAGCTCCGTCAACGTCGGCATCAGTTGCAAGAATGATCTTATGATATCTCAATTTAGAAATATCGAATGTATCCCCTATCGCTGTTCCAAAAGCAAGAACTAGGTTTTTAATCTGCTCAGATCCAAGCATACGATCAAGTCTAGCTCTCTCAATGTTTAGAATTTTTCCTCTTAGTGGAAGAATAGCTTGTGTGCGACGATCACGTCCCGTCTTTGCAGTACCTCCCGCAGAGTCTCCCTCTACGATAAATAGCTCAGATTCAGATGCATCATTTGTCTGACAATCTGCAAGCTTGCCAGGCAGTGTCATACCTTCTAGTGCACCCTTTCGAAGTACACTGTCCTTTGCAGCCTTAGCTGCCTTACGTGCCTTCATAGCAAGGATCACCTTCATAATCATTGCCTTAGCATCATCAGGATTCTCTTCTAGGAATGCGGCAAATGCTTCTCCGAATACTGTAGATACAGCACTCTGAGCTTCAACTGATCCAAGCTTAGCCTTTGTCTGTCCTTCAAACTGAATCTCTCTAAGCTTAACAGAGATAACTACTGTAAGACCTTCTAGAGCATCATCTCCAGTAAAGCTATCCTCTCCATCCTTAATTAGATTATTCTTCTTTCCGTAGCTGTTAAGGGTACGAGTAAGTGCAGTCTTAAATCCAGTAACATGTGTTCCGTGTTCTGGTGTATAAATATTGTTTGCGAATGCAAGAATACGCGCTGATATATCATCAGCATACTGTAATGCAATTTCAACTGACTCAACACCTTCAACTTTCTTCTCTACATAGAAAATATTCTTATGAATCGGCTTTAGTATCTGGTTATTAAACTTAACTAGAGATGTAAGACCATTCTCGAAATAGAAAGTTTGTGATGGAACTTGTAGATTAAGTGACTCTAGATATGTCACTGTCTCGTCTACCTCCAAATCCTTTGCTTCTCTTGCATCTATAACTGTAATTCTAAGACCCTTAACTAGGTATGCCTGCTGTCTTAGAGAGTTTACAACTCGATTAAAATCAAACTTAACTTCCTTGAAGATTATTACATCCGGCTCGAATGCAACTATAGTTCCATGTTCCTTTGTCTTACCAACCTTCTTAACAGAATACTTCTTCTTTCCCTGAGAATATTCCTGAGTATATATATCTCCATCCTTATGCACCCAAACTTGTGTATATACTGACAAAGCATTAACTACAGACGCTCCCACTCCGTGTAGACCTCCAGACACCTTGTATCCACTCTCGTCTCCACCAAACTTACCTCCAGCATGAAGAACTGTCATGATAGTTTCTAGAGCAGAAACCTTTGTAGCCTTATGCACATCAACTGGTATACCACGTCCGTTATCAGTTACTCTCACTCTGTTGTTTGGAAGTAGCGCTACTTCAATATGATTAGCATAACCACCCATCGCTTCATCGCGTGAGTTATCAAAAATCTCTGTAATTAGGTGATGTAGACCGTCAGGACCAGTAGTACCAATGTACATACCTGGACGCTTACGTACAGGCTCTAGACCCTCAAGAACCTGGATGGAATCAGCACCATAATTATCTTTCTTTTTTTCTGGATCTTTAGCCATATTTTTGTTATTTATTTCACTAAATTATACCAAATTTTAGAGGTTAAATAACTATTGACAGTAGGCTGATTGTAATGCGATAAATAGTTTTATCTCACCTCCCAACCTCTAGCCTTAACAGCAGAATATACCTGATCCATCACGCTAGCTACCTCAGCATCAGTTAAAGTCCTATCACTCGCTTGGAATATCATTCTATATGCTAGAGACTTCTTGCTATCCTTTTCGAAGCTATCAAATATATCTGGACCCTTAACTACCAGTGTAGATTGTAGGGACTTAATGATAGTTTCTTTAACATCCATTTCTGTAACACTAGGATCGACGAATATAGCTATATCACGAGTTATGAATGGGAACTGAGAGAATGGAGAGAACTGTACCCTACTTCCCTTCTGTATTTTAATTGAATCAAGTTTCAGATCAGTACTTAACCTATCCACCTTCTCTACATTAGCAATATTACTTACATAACTTACATTGAGTTTAGTATTTAGAATTCCCTCTAATTCCTTAATGATGTTCTCTAACTCAACCTTTATTACTTGATCCTTGTTCTTAATCTTCTTTACATATTGAATACCAAAACAAATATCTAGTTGTTCTCCAGTCTTTGGGAATACCTTACCAATCTCAAATATTTTAATAACATCCAAACCAAGTAATGGTGCATTCTTTACACTTAGTTCAATTGCCTTAGTCATATTCTCTCTTAAGTCTCTTCTCAAGTACCCCTTATCAGATGCCATAGGATATGACACTTCTATATCTCCCTTACTAGTAAATGATCTAGTCTGTATTTCGCTAAATCCTTTTTCTACGAAGTAATCCTTTATCCTTTCTATGAGTAGATACTCTTGTGAGAATACATTATTGGTCTTTAGGTTAGGTACTATACCTTGTACCATATCCAAACCATTGATTCTTCCAATCTCATCAATTACATCTTCAGGTATTACAATATCAAGTCTCTCTGGTGGTGGGGTAACTGTATATACTCCGTTTTCTTCATCAGCCTTACAATTAAGTTTATTCAGTATCTCTATTACTCTCTCTTTAGCTATCTTGTAATTTAGTATTGATTCAATATTTAAATGACTTACGGTAACATTCCATTCTTTCTGTATATTAGGGTATATATCATTATATCCATCGATACTGTATTTAACATTAGATTTGTTAAGAACCTCTAGGAACACTGAGATACCCTTAATGGTTAACTCTGGAGTAATCTCATTCTCAAATCTCTTAGATGAATCATTACGTATTGAAACCTCAAACGATGTCTTTCTCACTGATACTGGATTGAAGTTAGCAGCTTCAAGTACTATATTCTTAGTATCTAATGTTACCTCAGCTCTCTTACCTCCCTTAACTCCTGCAATTGCAAGTGGACCCTGATCGTCAGCTATGACAAGTTGATGTGACTTTAGCTTAACTTCATCGCCACTTAATACTTGTATTACTTCTCCCTCTAATGCAAGTCTTACAACAATATCTCCAACAACCTTGTCTGCATCAAAAGCATGTAATGGTTGACCAGTGTCAAACATTGCATAGTTAGTAGCATCTACTAAAGTACTTATAGATCTTGCACCTATAGCCTCGAGATTCTTCTTAAGCCAGTCAGGCGATACGGTGTTTTGTATATTAGATATGCGTAGAGCTGAATATCTAACACAAAGATTACTTGTAACTTTTACAAAACTTTCTTTAGACACATCCATGTTGAATATTTCTCCATTCTTATCATTCAATCCAAGTATTGCACATAGGTCATATGCAACTCCTCTATGTGAGAGCATGTAGTGTGCTCTGTCTGGGAGAACCTTAAGGTCAAATACAGTATAATCTCCCACTCTCTCTACTCCTTCAACTTCAGAAGACTTCAATGTCAAAGCTTCAATGATACTCTCATCACTTGGTAATGTTTCTATTATGTGATTTTGTAACCAGGATTTAAGGATTTTCATTTTAGAATTGATTAATAAATCTAAGATCACCATCAAACAACATTCTCACATCTGGAATATTATTCTGTCTCATTACTAACCTATCTATACCGAATCCAAATGCAAATCCTTTCCATACATCAGAGTCTATACCTGCCGCCTTCAAAACATTAGGATGTACCATACCTGCACCACCCATCTCAAGCCACTTACCATTAAAGAGCATATCTACTTCAACTCCTGGTTCTACGAACGGGAAGAAACTAGGTCTAAAACGTATTACTACGTCATTACCATATAGTTTCTTTAGGAAATGTTCTACTGTACCTTTCAGATGCCCTAGTGATACATCTTTGTCTATATACAATGCCTCTAGCTGTGAGAACTGTGCTTCGTGTGTTGCGTCAGTTGCTTCATTTCTAAATACTTTACCAGGTACGATAATTGCACAAGGTAAATTATCCTTGTTCTTCTCAAGAAATCTTACTTGCACTGATGATGTCTGAGTTCTCATTACAGGACGATTCTTGCTATCCTTCTCTCCTGTCTTAATCCAGAATGTATCCTGCATATCACGAGATGGGTGATCTTTGGGAATGTTTAGAGCATCAAAGTTATGATATTCATCCTCTAGTTCAGGACCCTGTTCGACTACGAATCCCATTTCAGAGAAAATACCCACAACTTCTCGTGTAAATTGTGTTAATGGGTGTAGATGTCCTTTATCCTCTTTCATGAGATAAATATAGCAAAAATATAGGTGAGAGGCTACTTACTAGCGGGATAGGGCGTAGTTAATGTAGCGTGGGTTGTCGATATAGCCAATAAACTGGTATCCTCCAGCGGTATGACATGGAACTGCTGCTGCCACATCGTATCCTATACAAACGTCGTTATCATATAGTCCAGTAAGTGCCCCGCCAACCGTAGCAGCATTAGCCACTAATTTACCGTCTATGTAGATTTTTGCATACATAGTTCCTGTACTATCAGGTTCAACAACACCTGCAACATGGTACCACTTATTCTGGGCTATTAGATTAGGTGCTGCTGTTGCAATGGTCTGTACACCTCCTGCTGTTCGGTAATAGAAAGTAAGTGTTCCTGGAGCATTATTTAAAACCAATCTTTCATCTCCAGCAATACTCATAATATTCTGTGCATTAGCTGATGTTGTCTTAATCCAAGCTGACATTTGGAAACCCTTAGTATTAGGTGCGTAATCTGGGTTATTGTTAGCTCCAAAACTTACAGACACATGATACGGTGATGGACTCGGTGATGGGAAGAATAGCGAGTTACCCATTCCACTTGCCGGAACATCAGAACTTATTGTCGCATTTGTAACAACTCCATTTATACTTCCACTTTCATTCAACATTGTTGTACCTCCAGTTATAGCATCAAAATCGAAAGACATAGGACCTAGGTTATCAGTACGATCAACATATCCAGCATACTGTAAACCAGCACCAATTCTTCCCCTCTCTCTTGCAACTCCTAAACTAGCTAATACGACTGACGATAGAAGACCGATAATAGATATAACAACTAGTAATTCTATTAGAGTAAATCCTTTATTTAATTTCATGCTTGAAGTATAGCATGTGCCTAATATAGATATCCACAACTTTCTTTGGAGCCATCTCCCAGATTTGAACTGGGGACCTTCGCTTTACAAAAGCGTTGCTCTACCAACTGAGCTAAGATGGCAAACATTATTTCTTCACAACCTCCTCAACATTCTCTCCTGAAATACTCTTTAAATAGAATGATGAACCTCCATTTCTATTTACCTCACCTCTTCCACGAACCATATCTATAACTCTCTTTGAAGGTGCATGGGCATGGGCCTTCTTGTAAGCCCATATATAAGCATTACGTGCCCATGTGAGAATATGATACGCAATCCATTGAATAAGTGCAAGTGCACTTCTTCGATTTATGTATGATACATATCTTCTGAATGTGCGATAGTACTCTCTAACCTTATGGTTATTCTTGTCTGATATTCTTGATATAAATGATCTTTTACCTGTCTTTATTTCTGATAGCTTAAAAGCAATCATTCCCACGATCCCAAAAAACGATATATAGAAAGATATTATTGAAGCATCAAAAAATACTGACATGTTATTTCTCCAAAACCGCAAAGCGGTGGAAACGAGCGATAGCTATCTTCTCTCCAAACTTCTGTCCTGCAGCTAGAATTAGTGCCTCTATAGTTATCTCAGGATTCTTAATGAATGCCTGATTAAGTAGAACTTGCTCTCCGAAGTATGTAGATAGCTTACCTTCAAGAATCTTGTCTTCCATCTCCTTTGGAACCTTCTTTCCACTGTCTGCAATCTCCTTTAGGAATACTTCCTTTGCTGTATTCTTGTCTTCTTCCTTAATTTCATCCTTGTTAAGGAACTTTGGATTAGCAGCAGTTACATGCATAGCAATATCACGAGCAAGAGTCTTAAACTCCTCGTTTCCAGATACGAAATCTGTCTCACATACAAGTTCAACTAGAGCAGCTACACGTCCAGTAGAGTGAACGTATGCTTGTACTATACCTGCTCCAAAAGTTCTATCACTCTTCTTAGCTGCAAGTTCACCACTCTTCTTTCTAAGGATTACACGAGCTTTCTCCATATCTCCACCAGATTCCTCTAATGCCTTCTTACATTGCATTACTGAAATACCAGTTGAGTCTCTTAATTCCTTTATTTGTTCTGTGGTGATCATATTATTTATATTAAAACTAATAATACACTTACAAACTAAAACTATGCCTTCTTTGCTGCGTAGTATGCCTTTGAAATCTCCTGAACGAAGAAGTTAACACTTGTCTGTGATGAATCGTTTCCTACAACTGGGAAATCGATAAACTTAATATCACAGTCTGATCCAGCTAGAGCGATAACTGTAATACCCATATCCTGAGCCTCCTTAACTGCTGTCTTCTCTTTCTTAGGATCAACTACAAAGATTGCCTTTGGTAAATCCTTCATAGATACTATACCTGTAAAGAATCTTTCTAGATTAGCAATCTCACGATCGATAAGAAGTCTCTCTTTCTTTGTATACTTTGCTAGCTCTCCCTTCTCTCTCTCAGTAGTTAGCTTCTCAAGCTTCTCAACTCTCTTTCTGATTTGTATAAAATTAGTTAGTGTACCTCCAATCCATCTTCCATCAACATAAGGCATGTTAATTGATAGTGCTCCTGACTTTACAGCGTTACGAGCTTCACTCTTACCTCCTACAAAAAGTATTGACTTACCTTCCTTAGCTAGTGACTCAACATATGCTTTAGCTTTCTCAAGCAAAACCTCAGTCTTTTCTAGATCAAATATCTCAACCTTGTTTTTAATACCGAAAATGTATGGGGCAACTGTAGGATGTCTTCTAGTCTTTGAAAAACCAAAATGAGCACCTGCCTTAAACATGCTTTCTATCTTAGGATTGTTTGTTGTTGTTGACATAAATATTGTATAGGAGAGTGTAACAAATAGAGGGGTAATTTGCAAATTTTAATCGGTCACCTCCTCTCCTTCAGTTACAACACCAGACTTACTGGCAGTTTGCAACTTTTCGATAATGTCATCGAGTTTGCCAGCCATAATGGTATGTATGTTACTCCAAGACTCCTTAATTCTATGGTCAGTTATACGATCTTGAGGGAAATTGTATGTACGGATCTTCTCGGATCTGTCTGCTGTACCAATCTGCCCCTTTCTATTAGCACTAAACTTCTTTGCTTCCTCTTCTTCCTTTAAAGCTGCTAGTTTAGCTGTAAGTATGCTCATAGCCATTTCTCGGTTTGCTGATTGACTACGCTCTGCAGTAGCACGTACATCGAGTCCTGTAGGTATATGGAGAATACGTACAGCAGTTTCAACCTTGTTAACGTTCTGTCCTCCTTTACCTCCTGCTCTTGAGAATTCTATATGTAGTTCTGCTGGATTGATCTCGAACTTAACCTTCTTACGTATTGGTAGGATAGCAACTGAAGCGGTTGATGTATGTACTCTACCCATTTTCTCAGTTGCAGGTATTCTCTGTACACGATGAACTCCAGTCTCGAACTTTAATAGTTCGTATACTGTCTTGCCACGTATCTCTAGAGTTAGATCGTCAATTATCTTAGTAGACCATCCCTGAGTCTCGGCATATCTCTCGTACATCTCTAGAAGCTCTCGCGCGAAGATATTGGCCTCATCTCCTCCGGCTCCAGCACGTACTTCAAGAATGAGCTCTGTAGGGTTCTCTATCTCCTCCTTCTCAGATTCAACAATTACCTTTATCTGCTCCTCTGTATTCTTCTTCTGTTCTGCAATCGAATCAAGGTCAGCTTGAGCTAATTCCTTCATAGAAGGATCCTTCTCAATCATAGATAATATATCAGCTTCGTCTTTTAGAAGCTTCTCATATATTTCAGCAAGAAATGCTGTCTTATGATTTTTTTTATGTTCCTCTAGATTCATTTAAGCTTCCTTTGTGGAAGACTTCTTTGAAACTGCCTTTGACTGTCTTGACTTGAACTTCTCTACACGTCCTGCACTATCAAGTGTCTTTTCTTGGTTAGTATAGAATGGATGAGATGAACTTGAGATTTCTACATGGTATGCAGGGTACTCTTTTCCGTCTGTAAACTTAACTGTTTCCTTAGTTTTAATAGTTGAAGAAATAAGAAACTGAACTCCGTTTGAATTATCAACGAAGACTACTGGTCTGTATTCCTTTGGATGGATGTCTTTTTTCATATATTTATAAAATAGACTTTATCATAATCCCTGTAAAGGGTCAATCATGGTCTTTTGTATATTAGCTGCCTTGGCCATTACCTGGTCTCCATAGGTGACATTGATACTGCCTGCTGTACAAGCTCTTCCTGAATAGTATCTACACGCTGCATTCCTTTCACCTGTATAGCTACCAGATACTGCACCTAGCTCAGTTAGATATATAGATGAAGCCATGAATGCATGCTCTGGATTCCAAGGGTTAGCAACCTTAACTCCCAGATTCTTAGCTATTTGGTTCTCAAATAAAGACCAAGTTGATGCTATAAACTGAGCTGGACCCATTGCTCCACCCCAACCGATTGATAGAGGACAGGACACCAGAGTCTTGGTGTAGTCAAGTCCTAATGCCTTTGTAATTCGTATAAATGGTTCTACGTCACGTCCAGGCTTCATAACATTAGGGAATGTATTTCCGGACTTTACACTAGCTCCAGCTCCTGTCTTTGGATCTGTTAAGTAGCAAGAACCAACATTCTTACCAAGAGCTGATTCTTGGGTAAGAATTGCCAGTAGAAATGCTGGGCGTATACCTGTTGATCTAGAAGCTTCGTTTGCATACTCTAGAGCCAACTGAAATGGGATTGCTGCTGCATCACGTAGAGAGAACAGTGCTGCACGAATCTCGGCCGCCTTTGCCTTCTTCTGTGCTAATTCCTTTGAATATGCAGCTTCATTACCTTTACTTATAGCAAGTAGGCGTTTCTTCTCCTTCTCATTTGATTCTATACTCTTCTTCTCTGACTCTATAACAGCTCTAGCATCTACCTCTTGATCCTTACGCTTACTCAATGTGTTTTTCTCTGTCTCTGTTTGTGACTTGTTGTCTCTTATCCTCTCGAATGTATCTTTTAATGAACTTTGTACTGATTCAAAATTATCAATATCCAGGAATGCTTGAGATAGGCTAGTTTTAGCAAGGAAAAATTCAGCTAGGGAAATAGAATCTATCTCATTTGTCTTTCTCATTATCTGAGTCAATGTCTCCTTTCCTCTACTGATATTTCCTTCTAAATCGTTAATCTTTTTTTGTTTGTTATTTATATCCTTACCTAGACCTTCAATAACTAGATTCTTAGCCTTTATATTAAGCTGTGCTGCCTTTATCTTAGTACTTAGTATAGTAATATCACGTGTGATTGAGGCACTTTGATTCTGTGTCTCTGCTAGTATCTTTTCTGTTTCTGCCTGCTCCTTCTCCACCTGTGCTAATTCCCTCTTTAGTCTAGCCTCTCTCTGGTCTGTAGTCTCAGTGGTCTGTGCAAATGAGAAAATTGGAGATATGACAAAAAACAATATTAAAATATATAGTGATTTCACTTTCATGCATATATTGTAACATACAAAAAAGGACCTTGCGGTCCTTTTTGCTATTTCTTCTCCTCTTCCACAACTTCTTCTCCTTCTTTTGCCTCCTTTCCTTTCTTTGTAACTTCAATTGCTGACATATCGATAGGTTTTGTTTCTTCAACTTCTTCTTTAGCTTCTGAAACTGAAGCAACAATCTCATCTGCACCTGATATTAGAGTTACTCCTGCTGGAAGTTTGATATCCTTTGCTGTAATTGTACTTGAGAACTCTACTAGTGATGATATATCTACTGTTAGTTCATGAGGCAGCTCTCTTGGTGATGCTTCGATCTCTAGATCACGAGCAACTTTAACTAGAATAGCTCCCTTGTCCTTAACTGCAGGTGATACACCTGAAAACACTAGAGGAATATTAACCTTAACCTTCTTACCCTTCTCGATTACGTAGAAGTCTGCATGTCTTGGTGCACCTGTTACTGGGTGTACATCGATGTCATGTATTAGAGCTTCGTGCTCGTCATTACCCTGTTTTAGGATTATAACTGAAGATTCTCCTGCCTTCTTATAAGCTTTAATAAAATCAATTGTTGAAATAGTGATAGATGTAGCTTTTTCCTTTGGTCCGTAGAAAACAGCAGGAATCTTTCCGGCTTCTCTTAAGGTTTCTGGCTTAACCTTCATATCTCTTAGCTCTGCGTTTAATGTAATCATTTGAGGTATATTATATACAGAATCGGTAAAAAGGCAAGGAAATTACTTCTTTGGGCCCACGATACAGTAGTTGTAGGGTTTAGAGTTGAAATCAATTGGCGCGCCAGGACTATTTGTGGTACCGGCTCCAGGGGTATTATCCCAGCGTATAACTTTACCCGAAGTACGCCTATTTTCTAGGCTCAGGTAAATAGCATATTCGTAATTAGTATCATTAACAGTATTAAAACTTCCCGTACTAATATCTATACACGTACCAAAAGGCGTATTCAGATTAACTGAAGTTCGGCAGGAGTTTGTCCTGGAGGCTCCACTAGATGGATATGACACTGTATCATTCTTGTACAATTCAAGTGCTAATTGTATCTGTCTAATATCTTGTATTCTTTTTGAATCACGAGCTTTTGATCTAGCTGTATTCAAACTCGCCATAACCACAGACGAAAGCAGACCGATTATAGAAATAACCACAAGTAGCTCGATGAGTGTAAATCCTTTATTGTGTTTTTAATTAAATATAATTTCATTTTAACATTACGAATATAATACCTTACTATACTTTAGTTTAGTCCGCATGCACTCTGGTCCCACGTGCTAGTACCCCCAACCCCCCATGTTCCTCGATCTGTTACCTCTCCATTACTATTCATACAGAAATAATGCCATAACGATGTAGAGAGTATTGATCGAATTGTGTATACCATACCACCAGTCCCAGGACCAACATTTAAATTAAAGGATGTAGGGTGGATTCGTAGATTTATTAGTTGTTCACAAATAGCAACTGCTTGTCCTCTATATGGTGAACCGGCTGGCATATTAGAATTACATTGAGCTATTGTCGTGCCTCCGACTGGATTCCACACAGAGACATATAGTCTACTAGGGGTACCAGTATCACTTATTTCTAACTCAAGCAAGTTTCTATATTGCTGAACTAGCTGCTTAACTGTCGTAACTTTTGCCCTCTCTCTAGCTGTGCTCAAACTCGCCATCACTACAGAAGAAAGTACACCGATTATAGAAATAACTACGAGTAGCTCGATGAGTGTAAATCCTTTAAGATTTGATATTTTAATTTTGTTCATTTAGAGCAATGAAATGATCTTTCTCTGCAAGATATCTACCCTCTATCTCCGCAGTGCCTAATGCTTTTCTATAGAATCCTACCTTATCAACTACGCCTACTGGAGAAAAAGTTGCTGGTGTAGATGCAGGATTTGGACTAAGTCCGTTTATAAAGTAACCACTTGCTGTTGTATATGTAAGTAGTGATCCCGCGATACCTGAATTTATACCCACTTGTTTACCATCTAGGTAAAGAGTAGCGGTATTACTAACAGAATCTACAGCTAGAACTATATAGTACCACCTATTTAACTGAAGGACCGTACCACCAGATGACACATCGTAATTGGCAGAGGGACACACAGATCCAGTCCAAACGGTGGCTCCCAGTACATTACCTGTACTAACGTAAGGTCCCATATGGCACCCTATTCTACCAGCTAGATAACCTTGAGATGGTGTCGGATTACCTGTTGGCTTGTACCATAGAGCAATACTGAAAGACTGCCCTTCGTCTGTGGCAGCAGCATCAACGGAACTTGGAGTAAATACCACACCTGTTCCAGGACATGATAATCCTCTACCTCCACTGTTTGGTGAATCGTTAACGATACTACATGAAGCAGGGATCGTTGACGTATATCCAGAACCTAATGTATCTCTTATAGTTCCATCTTCGAAATCGAAATATGCTATAGCTTCTCCACCAAATGCCCCATTGATTGATGACTGAGCTCTTTGTCCAGCTCCGACTCTTCCTTTTTCTCTAGCTGTACCCAAACTCGCCATCACTACAGAAGAAAGTACACCGATTATAGAGATAACAACTAGTAATTCTATTAGTGTAAATCCTTTTTTACTGTAGTTTGTGTGCATACTATTGAGATAGATAAGTAATAATCATATATGTAGATATTGCATTAGCAACTATTGTTGCAACCATTATCACATATACTGTTACGGGTAACTTAACCTTGATTGTTTCTTTGGTCATTATGTTTAAATAAAATAATAAATTACTACTGCTGTTACTACCAAGTTAACAACAACTAACCCTAATAATATTCCCTTAGCTTGTGACTCATCACTAATAATACCCCTCTTAACTAGCCAAGCAGCCATACCTCCAGATGTATTCTGAACGTAAGGATTAGCTCCTGGCGCAAACTGTGTACCCTGATTTACATCACCTTCAAATTCTATGTTTGACATGGTTATATTATACTATGTTATTAAACAATCTCAACTTATCTATCACCACCTTTTGCATTACCTCCCTAGCCCCACTTAAATACTTATATGGTGATACCTCATTTGGCATTTCTTTAAGTGATTTCTCTAGTCCAGATCTAAATGCAACACGAAGTTCTGTATTTACATGCACGATAGATATACCGGACTTAATTGCATTTGTAATATCGGTGTTTGAGTTACCTGATGCCCCATGAAGAACTAGTGGTACACCTATTGCTTTAGATAATTCTTCAATTCTTACAATGTTTAGATCTGGCTCTCCTCCCTTTACCATTCCATGTATGTTCCCCACAGCAGGAGCCAACATATCTATACCAGTCTCTTTAACAAAATCTATTGCTTCATTAACTTCAGTCAGTCTACCTACTCCTTCTGGAACTGAATCTAGTACTTTAGATGATTTCCCTATAAATCCTAATTCTGCTTCAATTAGAATATTTGAATTAACGCTCCTTGCGTATTCAACGCATTTCTTGGTAATAGCTACATTCTCTTCGAAAGACAATTCTGTACCATCAAATATCACAGAATCATAACCGATATCTATAACCTCTTTAACTCTCTCGAATGAATACGTATGATCTGCATTTATATAAACCAACTGACCTGTTCTCTCTCTGTATGACTTAACTATTGAATATATCTCCTTTGTTCCCACAAAATCTCTTTCACCTTCTGATACTCCAATGATCACTGGAGCATTAACTTCCTTAGCTGCATTTACAACAGCCCAAAAACCCTCGATGTTTGAAACATTAAAATGCCCTATCGCTACCCCTTTCTGTCTTGCTTCAGTAATGCACTCTTTTAAAGTTTTGTTCATGCTATAATATTACCACATATGTTTGATAAAAATATAGATTTTTTGGCAATTGGGGATATTACAACAGATGCTTTCATCCGTCTCAAGGAAGCAAATGTTCATTGTAGAGTAGATACTGAGAATTGTGAGCTTTGTATGAAGTTTGGTGACAAAGTACCTTTCGAGTATGTCAAAGTTGTTAAGGGAGTTGGTAACTCTGCTAATGCTGCTGTTTCTGTTTCCAGACTTGGTATATCTTCTTCACTGATTACTCAGATTGGTGATGATAGCAATGGTAAGGATTGTATCTCTAACCTTACTTCAGAAAAAGTTGATACGAGATTTGTTAAAAGACATAAAGGAATGCCTACAAACTATCACTTTGTTCTCTGGTTTGAAGCTGATAGGACAATCCTGATCAATCACACTAAGTATGAGTATAGGTTACCGGAGATAAAGAGAGCTCCTAAATGGATGTATCTAAGTTCTTTGGGAGAGAACTCGCTTGAGTATCATAAAGAGATATCTTCATACCTGAAAGAAAACAAAGATATTAAACTAGCATTCCAACCTGGCACATTTCAGATAAAGTTAGGAGTTGGTAAGCTTAAGGATATATACAGTAGGACTGAAGTATTCATTTGTAATGTTGAGGAAGCACAGAGAATATTACACACAGATTCTAGAGACATTAAATACCTATTAGCCGAGATACATGCTAATGGTCCTAAGATAGCTTTAATTACTGATGGTCCTAGAGGCGCTTACATGCTTGATGGTGATCATTTCTACTTCATGCCACCATATCCAGATCCAAAAGATCCACTAGAGAGAACAGGTTGTGGTGATGCATTCTCTTCTACTTTCATTGCAGCTTTAATGCTAGGTAAGACTCCACTGGAAGCACTAACTTGGGCTCCTGTAAATCCTATGTCTGTAATTCAGTATGTTGGTGCACAAGAAGGACTACTTGATAGAAACAACATTGAATGGTTTTTGAGGAATGCTCCGGAAGGATACGCTCCGAAGGAAATTTAATTTCCTAGTACTCTTCTTCTGGTTATCTCTCCAAAATACCCCCTCGCAGGACTAATATTGTTGTCCTTCTGGAACTGTATTAGAGCTCTCTGTGTAGCTGGTCCGAAGTATGTAGATTCATTACCTGGTGAACCTGCTCCTGTACTTGATATGGTGTATCCTTTTGAGTTGAGGAACTTCTGTAGATTACGTACGTCCTCTCCAGTACTACCTAGCTCTAGGTTTCTAGTGTATGTAGATGTATTAGTACTTGGTGTTG
>JBIIIW010000027.1:0-4632 GCA_044234345.1 Minisyncoccia bacterium | reverse complement strand
ACTTGAACAAAACACCTAATAGACTAATGATCCCCACAAGAATGACCAATGAAACTAGTAATATTATTCTTTTGTTTACAATGTGCTCTGGTTCAGGTTGCATAGATTTTTAATATAACTATTAATACGTATATTTTAACACACATATACAATATATAATTATCCACTTGTACACATACACATTATGTGCTATATTAATTTACAAGAAGTTCGCTGTCGGCGAGCTATTTTTTTAAAAAAATCAATAAAATATATGTTTGATCTAAAAGTAATTCATTCAGTTTTACAACAATTAGAGGATGAGAGAGGTATTCCTAAGGAAAAGATGCTTGAGGCTATTGAACTAGCCCTAGCTACTGCCTACAAGAAGGAATATGGTAAGAAAGGCCAGATTGTTAGAGCGATTTTCGACAATAACTCAGGAAAAGTAGAGTTTTTCCAGGTTAAAATCGTAGTTGATGAGTCAAAAGTTATCATGGAGGATGAAGAAGACGAACAGGATATCCAGAATATGGCTGAAGAGAACATCCGCGTAAGATTCAACCCAGAACACCATATATTGCTAGCCGACGCTAAGAAGATCAAGAAAGACGCTAAGATAGACGATGAAATCATCTTCCCTCTTGAGGAAAAGGGTGATTATGGAAGAATTGCTGCTCAAACAGCTAAGCAAGTGATAATACAGAAGATCCGTGAAGCTGAGAAGACATCAGTATTGGCAGAATATGGCAAGAAAGAAGGAGATATTGTATCTGGAACAGTACAGAGAATCGAAAGAGGTGCTATTTTCGTAGATATGGGACGTGCTATGGGTATAGTGTCATATGAAGACCAGATCCCCAATGAACACTACAAGCAAGGAGAGAGAATCCGTGCCTACCTATACGCTGTAGAAGAGTCTCCTAAGGGAATTATGCTTAAACTGTCTAGATCTCATCCTAAATTCCTTTCAAAACTGTTTGAAATAGAGGCTCCTGAGATAGCTCAAGGTGTCGTTGAGGTAAAAGCTATTGCTCGTGAGGCTGGAGCTCGTTCTAAGATAGCTGTACACTCTACAGACAGTCATATTGACCCAATTGGTTCTCTGGTAGGCCAAAGAGGAGTACGTGTATCTACAGTTATGAGTGAACTAGCCGGTGAGAAGATAGATATCATACAATGGAATGAGGATGCTAATACCTTCATAAAGGAAGCTCTTTCTCCTGCTAAAATCATAAAAATGGACCTAAATGAGCAAGAAAAGCGTGCTGTTGTGCATGTTTCTGAAGATCAACAGTCTCTAGCTATAGGTAAGGGAGGACAGAATGTAAGATTGGCAGCAAAGCTAACAGGTTGGAAGATTGATATACAATCAACAGGTGTTGCATCTGAGCCAGCTAGTGTATAATTGACTATAAGGTTATAGACCTTTATTAGTTAATTAATACAAAATGAAATTAAAATTAAATTTAACAATTTTGCTATTAGCACTAGTCTTTGTGACAACAAACAGTGCTATGGCTCAAGAAGAGCAGAGCAATACTCCAGGTATTAAGCCAGTAATGAACAAGGTAGAGGATAGAGGAAATCTTGGTAACAAGATGAAGATAGAGAACAAGATCAAGCCAGAGGATAAAACGAGGCTTGAAGATAGAGTTAAGATCAATGAGAAGATTGAGCTTAACAAAGAGATGAGAAAGGAGGTAAGAGATGAGAGAAAGGGAGAGGTTCGTGACCTTAAAGCATCCACATCAATGATGATTAAGGACAAGAAAGCTGAATTGAAGGATGATAGAATGGCTTTGAGAAACAATGCATCTACTTCCCCTCTAACGAAGAGAGAGATACGTGCATCATCAACCGAGCTATTCAAGAAGTTTAAGGATGAGAAGAGAGAGATAAAGAATACAGCAAAGATAAATGAATTTAAGATTAGAAAGGATGCCCTTGTTAAGCAATTAACAATCACTCTTGATAACCTTACAAACATTAGGGGTAGAATTAGTGAGAGAATCTCAGTACTAGAAGGTGCTGGTAAGGATATGGCAGATGCTAAATCAGCACTTGCAGTAGCTGAGGAAAAACTAGCAAAGGCAAGAACAGCAGTTGATGCTCTAGCAAAGTATGTTCCAGTAAACTCAAATGGTGCTGCAGTTGAATCAGCAACAGCTGATGTTGAACTAGCAAAGCCAAGACAGATTGGTGATGAAGCTATCAAAGCCGTTAAAGAGGCTCGTGATGCATTCAAGGAAGTAGTTAAATACATTGCTCCAGAAAAGAAGGCAGAGGTTACACCTTCAGCAACAGAGACTCCAGAATCAACAAATTAAAAAAATATAACAAATAAATATGGAACAAAATACAAATGCAAGTGGAATGATGAATGGAATGCCTCCAGTAGCAAAGGAGAACAAGAAAGTTGGACCAATTCTTGGAGCTCTAGTAATCGTACTAGTTATCATAATCGCTGCCCTATATTTCTTCGGACAGAAGTTAAATACAACTCCAGTAACACCTGAAGTTAATACAGAAGAAACAACAGGAACATCAAGTGAAGCTGCAGTTATCGAGTCAGATCTTGATGCTCAGCTTAAAGATATTGATTACAGTTTCTAATTTAAAAACATTAAACAAAAAATCCGCTAACTGGCGGATTTTTTGTTTATATTGTAGACTTTGAAAACTATGTCAAAACAAATAACAAAAGGGGTAAAAGTGAATAAGCTTCCTAAATCAATGGTAGAGATTACTGGTTCAATACCTAGTTCTGAGTTTTCTGTATTCAGAAAGCAGGCACTAGAGAATATTAACAATCAAGTTAGTATCGATGGATTTAGAAAAGGAAAAGTTCCTGAAGCTATACTAGTATCTAAAGTTGGTGATGCCGCTATTCTTGAAGAAATGGCTGAACTTGCAATATCAAAAGCATATCCAGAAATATTAACTGAAGAGAAAATTGATGCGATCGGAAGACCTGATATAGCTGTTACAAAACTAGCGCTTGATAACCCTCTTGAGTTTAAAATTACTACAACTGTTGTCCCTGAATTTAAATTGTGTAACTACACAAAGCTAGCTAAAGAAGAGAACAAGAAACCTGATGAAACTTTTGAAGTTACTGACAAGGAGGTTGAGGAAGCTCTCGAGAAAATTAAGAAGTCTCATGCTGATCACGAAGGACATGATCATGATTCACCTGAGGCAAAGGAGAAGATTAAGGAGTACCTACTAGAAGACAAGAAAATGCGCGCTATCGAGAAGAAGAGAATTGCAATATCTGATGCAATGATTAATGCAACAGAAATTGAACTACCTGATCTAATGATAGACAGTGAAACAAAGAGAATTGAAGCTCAGTTTACTGATGATATAAAGCGCATGGGTGTAACACTTGAGGATTACCTAAAGCATGCTAAGAAGACAATTGAGGATCTTAGAGTGGAGTGGAAACCTCATGCAGAGAAGAAGGCAAAACTACAATTGATAATTAACAAGATTGCTCAAGAAGAGAAAATTGTAGTTGATCCTAAAGACATTGAAGCTGAAGTGAAACATATAATGGATCACTATAGTGATGCTGATCATGATCATGCATACACATATGCTGAAACAGTTTTGTCTAACGAGAGAGTATACGATTTTCTACAGTCACAGAAATAACTAGAAAACTAGTTTAGAAATAACTGCTACCACTGCAGTTTCAGAGCGTAATACTTGTGGACCAAGTGAACGTGCATGTACTCCGTGCTTCTTAAATATTTCTTCTTCTACTGGTGACCAACCACCTTCTGGACCGATGTATGCTCCAAGATTTTCTTCTAGATCTCGTGGAACAAATTTTGGTGCAAGTGTATGCCATGCAATAGATTTTATATGTGCATACTTTAGTAGTGCAGATTCTAGATCAGTAATTGGACAAAGTACTGGTAGTGTTCCTCTTCCACTTTGTTCTGCTGCTTCGATAATAATTTTCTGTATTCTATCAATATTAATATCTTTCTTTTCAGTTCTTTCAGAAACTAGAGGAATAATATGAGAAACTCCAAGCTCTGTTGCCTTCTGACAAATCCATTCGAAGTTATCCTTCTTAACAAGTGAAACAAATAGATATGTAACCTTAAGAGGTAGCACAATGTTTTCTGTAACTTTTTTTAGAGTTAGTGTAACACTGTCTCCTTCATAACCTTCGATTATAAAGTTATAGTCAAAGCCAGAATTATCAAAGAGTACTATCTCATCCCCTTTTACAAACCGAAAAACTTTTTTTAATTGACTCACTAGTGCCTCACGGGTAATAACTACTGAGTCCTTTCCACTTAGCTTTTCTTCTACAAAAAATCGTTGTAATTTCATGTAACAATTATATACCTATTTAGATTAATTAAAAGTAGTGTTTCTCTAGAATATATACACCTGATACTTCCATGAAACCGCATCGCTTGACTTACCATCATACAGACCCACATAATTAGCCGAATCTATAAAATTTGTGAAGAAAAAGAATATTACCCCAATCCTAGGTCAGGTACTAAAAAAGATTGCTCCATTAATAGGTGCAACTGTTATTGTCGAACCTAGATGGCAGGTTGTTGGTCAAATTACATTTAAGAGTGGTAAGAGAAGGTACTTCCGTGGTTCATGTATTGATCTTAA
>JBIIIW010000019.1:0-9238 GCA_044234345.1 Minisyncoccia bacterium | reverse complement strand
TCTCTTGGAGCTTCAGAAATTGCAAAAGACAAGGACTATGCAAATATGTTCATGAAAGATATGGGATACCCTATCGTTCCAGGTAGTAGGACATTCTTCAAGAAATCATTTGGTAAGAGAGTTGGTATGAGTCACAGAGATATTGATGGAGCGTATCGATATGCTAAGAAACTTGGCTTCCCTGTTATAGTCAAACCAAATAGCGGTAGTCAGGGTACCAACGTTTCACTTGTACACAACAAACTTGAACTATATAGTGCGATAAAATCAGTTTTTGAAAAGGATCGTATTGCTTTGGTTCAACAACCTGTACGTGGAAAGGATTATCGTGTTGTGGTACTTGATAACCGAGTTATATCTGCATATGAGCGTATTCCCCTTAATGTCACAGGAGATGGTAGATCAAGTATTGAGAAACTACTGAAAGCTAAGCAGAAACAGTTTGTTATTGATCATAGAGACACATGCATCGATTTCTCTGATCCAAGAATGATTGAGAAACTTAAGCACCAAAAACTAACACTTAAGTCCGTAATTGAGAAGGATAGGCTTGTATACCTGCTAGACAATGCAAACCTTTCAACCGGAGGTGATTCTATTGATGTAACCGACAAGATACATGAGGATTTCCAAAAAGTTTCTATTAACCTGACAAGGGACATGGGACTTAGACTTTGTGGCGTAGATCTTATGATTGATGGTGATATTAGTGAAAAACCTAGTAACTACTGGATTCTAGAGATTAACTCTGCGCCAGGGCTTGATCATTATGCCAAATCCGGAGCTGCGCAAGAACAAATAGTGGAGGATCTATACCTCGAGGTACTCAAAAGTATGGAGAAATAGGATATATACCCTGTTTCATATATATGTTGCGAAAAATGAATCATGAGGTATTATGACAACATTACTTAATTTTAAATTTGAAACAATGTTAATACCAACAGTAATTGAGAAGACAAGTATGGGTGAAAGAGCCTACGATATATACTCAAGGCTATTAAAAGAGAACATAATATTCCTTGCAGGACCTATAGACGATCATGTAGCTAATATAGTTATAGCTCAGCTCCTATTCCTACAAGCAGAGGATCCTAAGAAGGACGTTACTTTGTACGTAAACTCACCAGGAGGAATGGTAACAGCTGGACTAGCTATCATTGATACAATGAATAACATCAAAAACGATGTTTCTACTGTTTGTGTAGGTGTAGCAGCATCAATGGGTGCACTAATACTCTCTTCTGGAAAGAAAGGTAAGAGATTTGCCCTACCAAACTCTGAAGTAATGATACATCAGCCACTGGGAGGTGCTGAAGGACAAGCGTCTGACATAGAGATCAGCGCAAAACACATACTTAAGACACGCGAGAGTCTTAACAAGATGCTATCTAAGAATACAGGTCAAACTTTGTCTAAAATTGAGAAGGATGTTGATAGAAACTTCTTTATGAATGCAGATGAGGCAGTTAAGTATGGAATCATAGACAAGATTCTCTAATCGTGATACTGTAACTTTGTTATAAATTTAATTTTTGTTCCCTTTAAAGATATTGAAATTGAGTGTCATACCTATGACTTTATCCGGATATTTTCTGATTACACTTATTTAGGTTCTGATTGAGGCGAACGATTCGCATGTCATTAAAATTAGTAGCTTTGTTTTTAAGTATCGCAGGTATTGCCGGTATTGGTATCGGCTATTATCTGCGCCTAATTATCTCTCTAGGTAAGAAAGGGTCAATGGAACTAGAGATTAAGGAGATGCTTCTAACTGCAAAGGAGGAAGCGACTAGAATAACAACTGAGGCAGAAGTTAAGTCAGCTAAGTTTCTTGAAGAGGTTAGAGTTGAATCTAAGGAAAAGGAGGACAAAATACAACAGACTGAGGCCAGATTGATTAAAAAGGAGGATTTGCTTGATAAGAGACAGACAGATATTGATAAGGAGATAGAGCAAATCAAGCTAAAGGTGGCTGAGATAAAGGTTATTAGAGAAAAAGCTGATAAGTTAGAGTCTGATAAAGCTAAGGAATTAGAGAGAGTTGCTGCCATGACAGCTGAGGAGGCTCGTCAGACACTAATTAAGAATATTGAGAAGAATGCAGAACAGGATCTTCTTGCTCGTCTAGCTAAACTTGAGCAAAGTGGTGAAGAAACTCTTGAAAAGAAGGCTCAGGAGATACTTTCTGTATCTATACAACGTCTAGCTAATTCAGTTGCTTCTGATGTTATGTCTACATCTGTAGCTATAGCTAGTGATGATATAAAGGGTAAGATAATTGGTAAGGAAGGTAGAAATATAAAGGCTTTTGAAAGAGCTACTGGTGTTGAGGTTATCGTAGATGACACACCTGGTTTCATAACTATATCTTCATTCGACCCTGTTAGAAGACATATTGCTAAGGTTGCACTTGAGGAACTGATTAAGGATGGAAGAATACAGCCTGCAAAGATTGAGAAGGTGGTAGAAGAGGCAAAAGCAAGTATAAACAAGATAATTAAGGAGAAGGGAGAACAAGCTGCATACGAATGTGGAGTTATAGGTCTTGATCCACGCATCATTCTAATATTAGGAAGGTTACACTTCAGAACAAGTTATGGTCAGAATGTTTTACAGCATTCAATAGAGATGTCACACATTGCAGGGATGATAGCTGAAGAGATAGGTGCAAACGTTCCTGTAGCTAAGGCTGGTGCCCTTCTACACGATCTAGGTAAGGCTCTTGATCATGAGGTTTCAGGTACTCATGTTGAGATAGGTAGGAGAATATTACAAAAATTCGGTGCTAGTGAGGAAATTGTGAAAGCAATGCAAGCTCATCATGAAGAATATCCTTATGAAACAGTTGAATCACGTATAGTTCAGACTGCTGATGCTATATCTGGAGCTAGACCGGGTGCTAGACACGATAGTATAGAGAACTATCTAAAGAGACTAGGAGACCTTGAAGCTATAGCTAATAACTTTACTGGTGTAGAGAAGTCATATGCCCTACAGGCAGGACGAGAAATACGTATATTTGTTACTCCAGAGAAGGTTACTGACCTAGAGGCAAAGAATATGGCTAGAGATATTGCTCTTAAGATTGAAAAGGATCTTAAGTATCCAGGAGAAATTAAGGTAACTATCATACGAGAGACTAGAGTTATTGACTTTGCTAGGTAAAATTGTCTAATTCCTCCCCTATTGCGCGAAAAACCCCTTAATATATAATTATATGGAGGTTAGAAATCATTATTAATTAATATTGAATAACTATGAACAAAGCAGGAATTGTAGATGCAGTACACGCAGTACTAGGAGGAACAAAGGTACAAGCTGAACAAGCTGTTGAGACTTTGTTAAACTCAATCATCGGATCTCTAAAGAAAGGTGAGGAAGTATCTATTGCAGGTCTAGGAATCTTCTCAGTAAAGGAAAGAGCAGCTCGTGATGCTCGTAATCCTCGAACCGGAGAGACAATCAAGGTTCCAGCTATGAAGGTGCCGAAGTTTAGAGCTGCTAAGGCTTTGAAGGATGCAGTAAAATAGAATACGAATAAACTTAAACAAAAAACCGCTTAATATAGCGGTTTTTTGTTTACTCTTTAACCTGCTTTGATTCCCAGGATAACTCAAAAATCATTTTCATCATGTTAAATATCGTTTCGTCTTCTATAATAACTCCAGTCAGGTACTCCTTATTTAAATTAACTATTGAAATCTTCTTACCTGCATAGAGAGTTATCTCGCCCTTAAACGGGAACTTGTCTGCTGAAACGTAGCGTATCTTAGGAACCACACTCTCTCTATACCCAGAGAAGAATTTTTCGTTGTATCCTCTATCCTCTGGTGTGTCTGGGATAATACCTCTTGTCGTGATACCAATTCTTTCCTTAGATTTTCTAAATTTTTCAAAAAATTTTGCTGGAAAAACGTTTTCCAGCTCTTTTGCGTTAGAAAAAGCTAGTAACTCATACTTCCTATCGACTGTAATCATATCTTCGTATATATCAAGTATTCCTTCAATGTTTTCAAAATATGCGACCTTTGGTCGTGTCCCAAGTGAACCGAACATTCCCTCAAGATCTGGTAATATTGATTTCATTTGATCTGACTCCTCCTCTGCCCTTCTAATTCTACTATCGGCAAACCTAACAATCTTACTAGGTCTCTCAATTTGATAGTATAGTTTATTTCTCTTATTGATTTCGTTTATCAATCCACGTACAGAAAGCGTTACTAGTACGTTATATACTGTGCTACGCTTAAGTCCACAATACTCTGCAACCTTAGAGGGGAATGCTCCGCCTAATTCTAGCAAGGAAACATACACCAGAGCCTCTTTTGCGTTAAAACCAGCCTTTTCTAGTTTCTGTAGAACATTAGGATTCTTTATTTGCATGTATACACCATATCAAAACATCCTATTATTGTCAATTATTACCGACAAAATATTATATGTAGCTATAATATATATATTTATAGCCATATAACAATATTATAATTACATTATTCTCTGACAACTTATTGACAGTCTGCTATAATGATTGCAGAAAGATAAGTTCTTGAAACAGCCATGTTTATAGCAACCCTGTCGGGAAGCGCACGGAATGACAAGAAACCAGAAAAACATATGAAAATCATGATCTTTGACGATTCTGCCCTCCACCAGGATATGGCCAAGCGCCAACTGACCGGACACACCCTGACAGTTTTCGGGGATTACGAAAAGGCTTTAAAGGCTTTAGATTATGGGAAGGAGGAATTTGATGTGGTCCTGACCGACCTCATGGCTCCTACATTTCCTAACGACTTGAGTCGTGCCCAAGAGGAAATGCCAGCTGGACTTGCCATTGCTCTACTAGCCCTTGCAAAGGGAGTGGAGAATGTAGCTATCGTAAGCGATGCAAATCACCACGAGCATCCTGGTGTTCACATCACGGATGGTCTGGTAGGTCTGCATGGCAAAAAGAGATTTAATCTCGAATGCCTGCACGATGCAGTCTCACGCTATGACGAGACCACAATGGACGAGATCGAGCTCGAGTATCTATTATCAGATGAGGGTAATAAAAAATACCCCAAGATTCTGAGTAGAGACCAAGAGCGTATTGTCGGCTACCACGGCATTGTTCGTGGAAAAAGATGGGACTGGGCTATGAAAAGACTATTTCCAAGTACTTGAAAAGGTTTACTACACTGCATGGTCGCGCCCAGCAGTGTTTTTGTTTACTACTCCCCTTCTACACTTTTACTTACATACAACGATCCATCTTTTTGTAATTTGATCGTTACAACCCTATATTTATCAACTTCACTTGTAAATGTATATACCCTTCCGTTTCTAGCCATAATATAGTTACCAACATCACAAGAGTTCTCCTTTATTGAGCAAAATTGCTCCATTTTAGCCAAAACCTTAGTTAGGGTAGCTTGGCTATTCAATCTTATACTAAGAAGTATAACAATTAAGATTATAGAAAGAAAAATAAGTGTTCCTCTTAAAAATCCGTTCATGGTGCGGGACGGGGGAATCGAACCCCCGCCAAAAGTTTGGAAAACTTCTATTCTACCATTAAACTAGTCCCGCATTTATTCATTATTTAAGAACTTGATCTATACTAGCAAGAATTTTTAATTTTTGCCACTATTCCCTGTTGTGTCTGGATGATTATGCTTTATCTCTTCCTTTATCTCATCCATCTCCTTCTTTATCTCCAATATAGTATCCTCTAAGGCAACAATCTCCTTTTCCTCTTCTTCTATATCTTTCTTTGTCTTATCCGCACTCTTTTTCTGCTGCTTGAGACCAGAGATGAGGATTGTGTCTCCAATGAAGTATGAAACAAACAATCCTGTGGACAATAGGATTACTACTGTAATAATCATACTTATAGGTTCATAGAACAGGATACCCAGTATTCCTCCTTTAGCTTGTAGTATGTCTGCTGTATGCCATATACCTCTCCAGAACAATACTATAGCCACACTACCGATCAACGTGTATACAACTGGGAAACGACTTAGACTTCCTCGTACCCCATCCTCAAATTTATCAAAAAAATCTACAACTTTCTTAATCATAGATGCATTATACCATTACTTTGGATCAAAAATAGAAGGTTTTAGATCTTCCCCTGATACAATTCTAGAAATTCTACGCCCTCCATATATAGATGGTATGATTCCTATACCATTACATCCCAGGTTATATAGCAATACCCTATTCTTCGGCTCTTCTCCTATTAATCTAATCCTATTAGGCGTATACCCCATAAGTCCATGCCAAGTGAACTCATAATCAATCTTGATATTTGGATCAGCATCATATTCCTTTTTGATGAATTGGTCTATTTTTGTAGGTATTTCATCTGGATAGTCGTAATTTCTCATGTATTCCGCTTTATCATCTAATGCAATCTCTGGTCCACCCATACATACTAGATTATGCTTTTTATCACCATATTCATGTGGTCGCCTCGTTAGATACAAATACTCTGCTTTTGAATCTGTTGGGTCATATTCATCAGTCCAATATGCTATAGCTGTTGGCGGCTTGTTAACATTCTCTAGATAGCCAGACATATACCCTACCGTTCCTCCAACTAAGTGATGAAAATTCTTGTCGATAGTCAATCCTCCATCATTAAGTATATCAAAATTCTCAAATCCATTAGTACACAATATTATCTTACTAGCGTTTATAGTGTTTTTTTCTACATCAAGAAGACCATGATTCTTCTTCAAAACTATCTTATTTACCCTAGTTTCTTCATATAGTGAGAATCTGTCGCTGTACTTCTTTAACAAAAACAAAGCTATTTCTTGGCAGAATAGGGCTGAGTTCATACATGCAGCTTGATCTGAGTATAGAGCATGGAAACCCTTGTCCTTTGTCTCCATTATATTCAAAATCTCAGATTGTGGGACTAATTTATATAGATTCTTATATATCCTAGGTATTGAGTCGACAAATGGTGCAGTTTCGCTAACCAAAAATGTATTCTGATGCAATCCAGACCCAACCTCCAATTCTAAATCCGCAAGAGCTCGTAGAACTTGGTACAGATTTGAAAAACCTATATTACCCTTTGTCTTGGAGAACACTATATCAAGTTTCGCATCTTCATACATTTCGTCTATAAGTAGCCAAGTTGAGTTTAGTGACTGTATTGCATCTTTTGTCTTGTCGAAGCCAAACTCCTTCTCTATATCAACTAGGGGTCTTTCGAAGCGGGCGACAACCTGACCAGCATTGTGTCCTGTTGCTCCATGAGCTAGTCTTCCCTGGTCTAACAATACTACCCTTTGGTTTGTGTACTTCAAAACAAAGAATGCTGTTGAAATACCAGCAATTCCAGCACCGATAATAGCGATATCTGTATCTAAATCCTTATTAAGAGAGATAGTTTTTCTCTCATGATCTAGTTGATGTATCCATGGGGACTTATTAATTCTCATAAAAAACAAATTTTATAAGAATATTATATCACAAACAAATTATTGTCGGAGCGCCGGGATTCGAACCCGGAGTCGCCTCTTCCCAAAAGAGGAATGTTAGCCGTTACACCACGCTCCGTTACAAAGATTATACTAGCATATGGATCTTAAAAGCCAAAATCTGGACAGATATTGGAGTAGGACAGTTATTAGACATGACCTAGATTGTAAACTTAACGAACTGCCTTTTGATGTTTTTCCTACTTATACACATAGAGCCGAATTAGACATGTTTACAACTTAAAAAGACAAAGGACACGAATATAGGCCATATTTTGTCTGTCTTATACCCAGTATCCCCAATGTTATCCACAGTTTTACACAGACTATGTGTATAAATTTTGTGCGGGTAAGGAGAATCGAACTCCTACCTCATCCTTGGCAAGGACGTGTCCTACCACTAAACGATACCCGCGATTTTGATATTATATACTAAATTAATTATTTTCCAATCTCCCCTATTTGTGCACCCGGAGGGACTCGAACCCCCAATAAATGCTTCGAAGGCACTTGTGATATCCATTTCACTACGGGTGCATATAACTAACCTACTTGATTATAATACTGTATTAATAGCTTTTGCCAAGCCAACATTTTTCTAAGGCAATCCACTCTAGTTATAGTCATTCTCATACTACCGACATAGCTCTTGTCTCTAATAACATACTCAGGAGTCGGAGAGTATACACTTTTCTGCATATCCCCCCTCCCTATACCCAACACACCAGACCAATAGTCTTCATATTTAGATATATCTGAATACATTCCCTTCATATATAACCTATACCTCATAGATTCCCCCTCTAAAGGCATGTACTTTCGTACCCAACGCACCATTAGAGCAACCATATCTGGATCTGAGTTGGTAAATGAGAAATAGTTACCAGATCTACTCCCCTCCGCCCAATATAATAGTATGCCTGCACTAAAGAATGGGTCTGATATATTGTTTTTAAAGAAGACCTCCGCTTCTCTTGATATACTTCCCTCCTTAAATACCCTCTTAGCCTTTAAAGATACTATCAGCCTCTGCCTATACTTCAGCCTTCCGTCACTTACCCTCTTATGTATAGCCTCTCTGTGTTCTTCTGATAACAATATTCCTTTAAGCCATATAGAAAGTGTTCCTTTAGATACTGGAACCTCATTTATAATTTCTGAATACGACTTACCAGACCTTCTTAGATCTATAGCCATATTCTTCAACTGAACTCTTGATATCATGTTACATAACAGTATATCACATGTTTAATAATGAAAAAATATATACTTGTGCTAGTATATAGACATGAAACAAAGTGCCATACCACAAGAAGTAGTTAATATAGTCGAAACACTAGAGAAAGCAGGTTTCGAAGCTTTTCTTGTGGGTGGGTGCACAAGGGATATATTACTAGGAAGAACACCTAAGGACTGGGATATCACAACTAATGCAACACCTAAACAGATAATTCCATTGTTTAACAAAACATTCTACGAAAACTCATACGGAACTGTCGGCGTAGTAAACGAAGAAACAGAAAATGAGACATTGAAGATTGTGGAAGTAACTCCATACCGCCTTGAGAGCTCGTATAATGACCACAGACACCCAGATCAGGTTAGTTTCAGTAAAAGTATTGCTGACGATTTAAAACGTCGTGATTTCACGATTAACGCGATTGCGATTAGTTTGTCTAATGGGGCAATAAAGGACATTGTAGATATGTTTGAGGGAATTAATGATATTAAAGACAAAACCATAAGGGCAGTGG
>JBIIIW010000036.1:0-3812 GCA_044234345.1 Minisyncoccia bacterium | reverse complement strand
GAAGAATATTTTGGTGAACCTATTTACTCGTATTCTCTAAAGCAAGGTATTGAAGATGGATACTTAGCGCCATATAAGGTGATCCGATATAGATTTAATAATGACGAATGGAGACCACCACAAGGATTTGTCGATGTCGACGGCGACCTTGTTCCAGATGAGATTTTTACAGAATCAATGTTTGATAGATCAATAATTATAGATTCTCGTAACAAAGCAGTAGCTAAATGCATCGCAGATTTTATGAGAGAAACTGATACCTATCAGAAGACAATTGTTTTTTGTGTAGATATTGCTCACGCAGAGAGAATGCGACAATGCCTTGTAAATGAATTTTCTGAAAAAGTAAAGGAGAACTCTCGCTTTGTAGTAAAAATCACTGGAGATGACCATGTTGGTAAATTAGAAATAGAAAATTTTATAAATCCAGAATCAAGATACCCAGTTATTGCAACAACATCAAAACTTCTTTCTACTGGCGTAGATACAAAGACAGTTAAGCTCATTGTTCTTGATGCTCCCATGAATTCCATGACAGAGTTTAAGCAAGTTATTGGTCGTGGTACTCGCGTGGAAGAACAGTATGGTAAATACTATTTCACTATTATGGATTTCCGTAATGCAACAAGACTTTTTGCTGATCCAGCATTTGATGGTGATCCAGTAAAAGTTTACGAACATGACGGTAATACTTCTATTGATGTATCTGACTATATAGAAAAAGAAACAAAATCAGAGCAAGAAATAAGAGAAAGTGATCCCCAATTAGATATCCTTATTGATGGAACAGAGACTGAAGAAAAACCTAAGAAGATCCGTATCAAAGATGGTGTTGATTTTTATCTTGTACACAGAATAGTTCAGTACATTGATCCACAAACAGGCAAACTTATTACAGAATCTCTACAAGATTTTTCAAAGAAAACTATTACATCAGAATTTGCATCTATCGATGATTTTCTAACTCGTTGGAAAGAGTCAGAGCGTAAAGATGTAATTGTTAGCGAATTCCTTGATAGAGGTGTTGCGTTTGAAGAACTTAGAAAAGAGATAGGAAAAGATCTTGATGTCTTCGATCTTATTCTCCATGTTGCATATGGTAAAGAGCCAATGACCCGTGAAGAAAGGGTTAAAAAGGTAGAAAAAAATGACTATTTTGCAAAATATGAAGGCAAAGCAAAGGAGATAATTGACTTATTGCTTGCGAAATACGCAGATCAAGGTATTACAGCAATAGACGGTATAGAAGACCTCATCGTCTCTCCGTTTACTGAATTTGGTACACCTATCGAAATAGTTGAAGAAATTTTTGGCGGTCGGGAGCAGTATATGGAGGTTATTAGGAATATAGAAAGTAGTCTTTACTCAGAATAAATATAATGTCTCAAATTCAATCAATTATAAAAAATATCCAAGATGAAATGCGTAAAGATGCAGGTCTTGATGGTGATGCTCAACGTATATCACAACTCGTGTGGATGCTTTTCTTGAAAATATTTGATGATAGAGAAAAGAATCTTGAACTTATTGATCCAGAATATAAATCTCCAATTCCAGAAAAGTTCCGTTATAGAAATTGGGCACAGGACGAGGAAGGTATAACGGGAACTGAACTAGCCGATTTTATAGATAAGGAACTTTTTCCAGCACTTCGAAACCTCTCTGTCTCACCAACAGATACAAGAGGTTATCTCATAAAAAATATCTTTTCAGATACATACAACTACATGAAGAATGGTACGTTAATTCGTAAAGTCTTCAATAAAATTAATGAAATTAATTTTAATAAATCTGATGATCGTCATGCGTTTGGTGATTTATACGAAAAGATTCTGAAGGATTTACAAAACGCAGGAAATGCAGGAGAGTTTTATACGCCGCGACCGCTCACAAAATTTGTTGTAGAAATGGTAGATCCTAAATTCGGAGATAAAGTGCTTGATCCAGCGTGTGGTACAGGAGGGTTCTTGGTAAATGCTCTTGAGTATATGCGTAATGGTGTAAGTACCGCTAAGGATGAGAAAAAACTTCACAGTGATATTCATGGTGTAGAACTTAAACCACTTCCTCACATACTTGCTATTACAAACATGATTCTTCACGGAGTTGAAGACCCTTCCACAATTTTGCGGGGAGATATGCTTTCTCGTCCATATACAGAATATGGTCCAAAGGATAGAGTGGATGTAATTATAGCGAACCCACCTTTCGGAGGAAATGTAACGGATGGAACAGAATTAAATTTTCCATCACAATTTCGTACAAAAGATACCGCAGATTTATTTCTAATACTTTTTGTGCACCTACTAAAAGCTGGAGGTAGAGCAGGTATTGTTTTACCGGATGGATCATTATTTGGTGAAGGTGTTAAATCAAAAGTAAAAGAACATTTACTTACTGAGTGTAATTTACACACAATTATCCGTTTACCTGCCGGAGTTTTTAATCCATATGCAGGGGTAAACACAAACTTATTATTCTTTACTAAAGGTAAACCTACAAAAGAGATTTGGTATTACCAAATGCAACTTCCTGCTGGTCTTCGATCGTATACAAAAAATAGGCCTATAACAGACAAAGAATTTGATATTGTTAAGAGCTGGTGGAATGATAGAAAAGAAAATGATAATGCATGGAAAGTGTTGATCGAAGATATAAAAGCTGAGAATTGGAACCTTGATTTTAAGAATCCAAGAGGCAAGAAAATGGAAGAAGAATTTTCTTCAAAAAAAATAGTTGAGAGGATTTTAGATAAGGAAGAAGAAATTAACAAACTTCTAAAAAGTATATAAATAATAAATGGCATTTTTACTTAGCGAATATTTAAATATTGAGTCAAAAAAAATTTCAGACGAAGGTATTTTTGATGCTGTTATTGGTGTTGATACTAAATTGTTTATAGACCCATCTTTATTAATAAATATAAAAATTAAAGAATTTAATAGATCAAGAGAAAAATTAGTTTCGTATTTTTCAAAGATAATAACATTGCTTAAGTTTGGCGAAAGTAAAAGAACCAAAAGGACAGCAATTAAAATGCTAACTTTTCCAGAACCTGTTGGTTTATCAATTGGCTACGGAAGCGATAATGATAATGGTGCTGGTATTGGCCGAGAAAAGGCAGAAAAGATATTTACTTCCGCTTTAGAACTCTATAATTTGGGAATAACTGACCCTGAAATAATTGAAATTATAGGAATTTTCGAAGAAGGTTTCGGACCGGATCTAATCAGTGATATGACTATTAATATTCTCGAAGAAGATTTTTGCAATTATACTCAGAATTTTTGTAAAAAACTAAATATTAAATCTGAATACTCCTATAAAGGATATAAATTACCTAAGCACCCAGAAAAAAATGAACCTTTAATTTTTTTACCCAAACAGTTACTTCGAGATCTGCCTGTTGCCGCTAATTGGGAAGAAGTATTTGTGGTGGCACAACACAATTCTCAACTTCGTGAAAAGGTTAATTCTCTTCTCAGAGGCGCTTTTGATAATAAGATAAAACCAACCAAAAAAGATTTTAGGAAAGTCTTATGGGGTAATAAAAAGAGTCTTGAGGAGATTATTAAGATTTATAAAGAATACGACGCTGACGGGTACGATTTTGATGTTGACCCACTCGGTTTAGGTGGATGGTATAAAATAGGAAATGATATATACAGGGCAGGTTCTTATTCTATAATTAAAAAGCCTGATACAAAAGAAGATCTAATTCTTGCTTCTAAAGAGTTAGTTCAGCGATTTAAAAAGTCAGTTGAAGATAACGGAGCAAATAAAATTCTTTATGGAACACGGAATGGTGGATT
>JBIIIW010000004.1:0-43291 GCA_044234345.1 Minisyncoccia bacterium | reverse complement strand
GATTTAAAACGTCGTGATTTCACGATTAACGCGATTGCGATTAGTTTGTCTAATGGGGCAATAAAGGACATTGTAGATATGTTTGAGGGAATTAATGATATTAAAGACAAAACCATAAGGGCAGTGGGGGATGCTAGTGCTAGATTTGAAGAGGACGCTTTACGTATGATGAGAGCTGTTCGTCTGGCTACAGAACTAGGTTTCATGATTAACAATGATACAAGAATGGCTATAATTAGCCATTCTGATCTAATATTGAAGATATCTATTGAACGTGTAAGAGACGAGTTTATCAGAATATTAATGTCCAATAGCCCAAAACAGGGGATTGAGACACTTGATGAGCTAGGATTATTGAAGCATATTGTCCCTGAACTTGTAAAAGCCAAGGATGTTAAGCAGAACCAAGCTCATGCATATGACGTATGGGAACACCTTCTTAGAACCCTACAACATGCAGCTGACAAGGAATGGCCGATTGATATACGTCTTTCAGCCTTGTTCCATGACATATCTAAGCCAGAGACTAAGAGATTTTCACATGAAACTAATCAAATAACGTTCTACGGGCATGAGGTTGTTGGTTCACGTGTAACAAAGAAGATACTAGAGAGGATGAAGTTTCCAACTAAAACCATAGATAAAGTAACAAAGATGGTACGTTGGCATATGTTCTTCTCAGATACAGAGACAATTACTCTATCCGCTGTAAGAAGAATGATAAGTAACGTAGGGAGAGAGAACATATGGGATCTAATAAATATACGTATATGTGACAGAATTGGTACAGGTAGACCAAAGGAAAACCCATATAGGCTTCGAAAGTACAAGTCTATGGTAGAGGAAGCTCTAGTAGATCCAGTATCAGTTGGTATGCTTAAAACTGATGGTAAACGCCTTATGGAGGTTACACATGTAACACCAGGACCTAAAATAGGGTACATACTCAATGCATTACTAGAGGAAGTACTGGAAGATCCTAAGCTAAATACGGCTGAATATCTAGACAAGAGGGCATTAGAGCTAATATCTCTACCAGACAAAGAACTTGAGACACTTGGCAAACAAGGACAAATCAAGAAGGAGGAGGTAGAGAATGAGAATCTAGAGGAGATAAGGAAGAAATACCACGTTTCATAAGTAACATTTCATGTGTAACATACAATAAATGGCTCAACATAGCCATTTATGTTTTTTATATACAAAAACAGCCGTGTTTACCTGTACGATAATCTCGAGGTTAGATTGAGACCATTCTACAAATAACTAACGGCTGTTACTCACACCCACGAACACAGAAGTTCCTAAATAGCGAAGGAGTCATGCTGGATCCACAGATCACAGGGAACTCGCGAAATTGACCACATACCACCTAATTGGAGGTTTTGCATATAACTTCTATAAATTTATTGATTGGGAAGTTATGCAGTGCCTCAAAAGAAGCTGAATATGGGTTACCTCTCTTCATAATTGAACTTCAAAAAAAGAGCTGTTACTACCCATCCACACAAGTTGTTAAAAGAGCTATCGAACGAACTGATCCTCGGTTAAAAGTTCTTCGGATCTGGGATTATTATAGCAAGCATAAAAGACATGTAAAGGACATACAAATAAAATATGTGGATAACTCATGTCCTTTATAAAAGACAACAAAATATATTTGTCTTTTATTTTAAAATTAGCTCTATTGGACAGTGATCAGATCCTAAAATAGCGTTGAGAATATTGGCTTTTTTAACTTTTTCTAAAATACCAGGACTAATAAAAAAATAATCAATTCTCCATCCAACATTTCTTTCTCTTGCAAATGTTTTCATATCCCAATATGTATATGCACCAATTTTGTTTGGGTTTCGTTGTCTAAAAATATCTATATATCCTGAATTAATTACTTGATCAATCCACTCTCTTTCTTGTGGAAGGAAACCTGTATTTTCTTCATTTGCTTTTGGCCGCGCCAAATCTATTTCCGTATGAGCTGTATTTACATCACCGCAAAATACAATTTCGTACCCTTGTTTTCTCTTTGCGTTAATATATTTCAAGAACTCATCATAAAACCTCATTTTGAAGTCTAATCTATCTGGACCACTACCTCCGTTAGGGAAGTATGAGGTGATTAGTACGAATTTCTTACCAAGAAGATTCGTATTATTGAAGAATATGGCTATAAATCGTCCTTCCTTGTCTAAATCTTCTGAACCAAGAGTATTAAATCCATACTCAACGCTATCAGCCTCATACTTTGAGTATATAGCAACGCCACTATAGCCCTTCTTCATCTTAGAATGATCAAAATACGAATAATACCCCTTAGGGTTACGTATTTCCTTCTCTAGCTGATCTGGATGAGCTTTTGTCTCCTGTAAGCAGAAGAAGTCTGGAGATTGCTCAAGTAGCCACTGGAAACCTCCTTTTTTAGTATTTGCTCTTAGTCCATTAACATTCCAACAGATGATGTTCATGGAGATATGATATCAGAAACAAGCTATACAAATCATTGACTGAGTGTGATTTAAGTGTTAATCTACTAATTATGAATTTATATTCACACACAACCTATAGAAAGATTGAACTCGTATCAGATGCGGGGAAGTTTTCCTATATTAATTCGCCAGTTGGCCAAGGTTGTGTTTATCTCTCTTAACTTAATTTGTTAACAAGTTTTAAAAGACAGTCTCGGCTAGGTGGCCGAGATTTTCTTTACCATCTAGAATCACATTCACATTAGTGAAAGGGTGATTTGCTCTTTAAGCGACACAAACAAAAAGGTAGATCGTGTTATGAAAAGTAATGTACTGATATATTACCTATTCAAGATACTTAGCAGTTCGACAATGAGAGGGCCAATATTGATCCTCTTTATGACAAAGACGTGCAACATGCCTCTAACAGAAGTATATCTGTGTGAAGCATGTTGTGTCGTAATTCTTGTCCTACTTCAAATACCTATGGGTATTCTGGCGGATAAGTGGGGGAGGGCACGTGTAATCCAAATTGCATGTTTTATCTTATTCGCCGAACTAGTAACATTCGCCACTTCCACGGAGCATATTCAGTTATGGATTGGTAATGCACTGTGGGCCATAGGATACTCCATGGTGTCTGGTGCAGATACTGCACTTCTCTACGACTCTCTGAAGCAAAAAATTAGTGGGTCAGAGTTAGAAAATACCTACAGAAATGTAGAGGGTAAATCTTCATCAATCGCAATGATAATGACAGCACTGATGTGCTTAATCTCAGGTGTGTTAGCGAGTATTGATATGCGTATCCCGATAATGATTGACGCATTCCTAATGCTAGGTGCAATGATTGTCTCTCTGAAGTTCATTGAACCGAAAATTCATACAACATCTGAAAGCAAGGTTGAATTTTGGTCACACATATATAGCAAGATTAACTTTGTCTTAGTAAGGAAGAACATACTATGGATAATAGTATTCATGACACTCATTGGTGTGTCTTCTAAACTATGGTTTTTTACTTACAATCCCTACTTTGAGATGGTAGGAGTGGATTTAAAATACTTTGGAGTGATTTTCTTCGCTCTAAACATAGTTTCAGCAGTATCTAGTCATTATGCAAATGATATATCAAAGAAAATTGATAATTCATACGGGATAATACTATCAATCTCGATACTAACCATTCCTATGATTGCTATGGGTCTGATTGTATCTAAATGGTCTATTATTCTTGTCTTGTGCCAAAACCTAGTAAGGGGATATTTAGGACCCTTTACGATGAATATGCTGAATAGGGAAATTGAGTCTCGTGACAGGGCAACTATTCTCTCAGTGAAATCTGCAATATACCAAGGATTTGAAGTCATTTGTATGGCACTTTTCTCTGGATTGATTCACTATTCGACCCTAGGACAAGCATTAGCTTGGCTTGGTGTCATAGCGTCATCATTTGGTTTGATCCTTACGTACTACTACGTGAAATTATTTCGAAAGTAGAACAGAACTGTGCATTAATTTGCACAGTTTTTCTTTTACTCACTCTTCCTATGAAACTTCTTATGTATCTTTCTAAGCTCAGTATCCGTAACGTGGGTATATATCTGTGTAGTATTTATATTTGCATGTCCTAATAGCATCTGCACAGAGCGTAGATCAGCTCCATTACGTAGTAAGTCGGTTGCAAATGAGTGCCTGATAACATGAGGCGTAACTTTCTTAGATATTCCTGAGTTAATAGCATATTGCTTAATTATCCTCTCTACAGATCTAGATGTAATTCTTAATGAATCCTTGTTTTTGGCTAATTTCTCTCCTTCTTTGATCTGTATGAACAATGCATCATCCATATCGTCTCTCTTGTCGAGCCATTTTTGCACAGCTATACGAGCATCGTCGGATATGAAGACAACTCTAACCTTTTCTCCCTTACCACGTATAGACATTTCATCTAACTTTAAGTTTATATCCCTAGGAAGAGAACATAGCTCAGAAACACGAAGTCCTGTAGAGAAAAGTAGCTCGAGCATTGCTTTGTCTCGTAATCCTCTTAGAGTAGATGTATCTGGAGCCTTCATTATGAGATTAAGCTCATCTATAGTTATCAAATCCAGTGATCTCTCAGGTACTTTAGCTAACTCTATACGATCTGGTGATAGGGAAGTGATGTTTTGTCTAGCTAAATACTTCAAGAATGCACGTATAGCTATTAGGTAGTAGTTCTGTGTCTTCTTCTTAAGCGTGGTCAATGCTTTTCCTTTTTCACTCTTAGTCTCTTGTCTGTTGAGCCATATACGGAAGTCTCGAACCACTGAATCAGTAATATCCTTTGGATCCTTAAGCTTAGTATAGTCTAGGAAACGGCTTAGGTATTGATCATAATTACGTACTGTATTCAAACTCCGTCCCTTCTCTATCTCAACGTACTGTAGAAACTCTGTTTTTAGGGATAATAGATTTTGCGACATGGTTAAAGTATACAGTATATTCAATGTTTACATTTACTTGACAAAAAAACTAGGTATGGTAGGATATACACAGTTGATCTTCAAATGTTTGGCATCGCCAACAGGATCAAGCTTGTAGTAATACAAGTAAGTAAACGAAATGGCTTAGTATAGCCATTGCCTGAAAGGCGCCCATGACCAATGGACCTCCTTGGGGTAAAAATTACCCCTGTCGGCTTAAATTCTGATTCGACTCCGGCGTCTTCGCCAGAACCGGTAAACCATGCAAAAAATGAAGAGATTCAGTATTCGCGGTTTTGAGTTGTTGCCGCTAAGATAAATTAACAGCTTCGTTGACAAAGTCATCGTCAAAGGTACGCATTCAACGCACAAAAGAGCAACCCTTAGAGGGTATGGAGGAAAGATGACCAACAACCCCTTGTCAGTTAAGGGGCCGGTACAAAACAAATAAGAAGATTAATAGATCCCACATAGAGTAATTAGGGTCCCTGCGATACACTGCAGGGGCCCATTTTTATTCCCCTCTTGCTCTTTAAACCCATTTGTGCTACTATGTTCCACATCATGTTAACAACACGACAGAAGACAAATATCATAAAGAGTGTAGCAATACACGACAAGGACACTGGTTCTCCAGAAGTTCAGATCTCTATCCTTACAAAAAGAATAGACGAATTAGCAGGACACCTAAAGAAGCACAAGAAGGATAACCACTCAAGAAGAGGACTTCTAGCTATGGTAGCTGATAGACAGTCACATATGAACTATCTTAAGAAGAAGCACCCCAAGCGTCACGCTAGTATTGCGAAGAAGCTAGATATCAAGGCTAAATAGTCACACTCTGTGATATAATCTATCTGTTAGTATATTTTTAAATATGTGTTTTAGTGTGTAATTTTAATAATTTAGTTAGTTAATTTTTATATGTCAGTAATCAAACATAAAGAACAGCGTGTGGGCGTATTTATAGATACACAAAATATTTATCATAGTGCAAAGAACCTATATCACTCAAAAGTAAATTTCGGTAACATAGTAAAAGATGCAGTAGGAGAGAGATCTCTAATACGTGCAGTTGCATATGTGATAACAACAGAAGCAGGGGATGAGAAAGCATTCTTTGAAGCATTAACAAAGATGGGGATCGAGACAAAGACAAAGGATCTACAAATATTTGGTAGTGGAGCTAAGAAAGCAGATTGGGACGTAGGTCTTGCAATAGATGCAGTAAAACTCGCACCGAAACTTGATGCAGTAATACTCCTAACAGGGGATGGAGACTTTGCTCCACTAGTAGAGTACCTACAAGTAAACGAAGGTTGTCAGGTGGAAGTAGTGTCATTCGGTAAATCAACATCAACAAAGCTAAGAGAGGTGGTAGACGACTTCTTTGATCTAGACACAAACCCACAGAAGTATCTAATAGGGCACAGAAATGGATTCCAGAACAAAGGAAGAGGGAAAATGAACTTTGGTAAAAGAAGAGGACCAAAAGATGCAACTTTAGGAACAGTTGCAGATGATATTGCAGATCTTTCAGGACAAGAGTAATAAGTTATCGTGCTATAATTATCTCAAATGAACGAGGATCAAAAAAAATCTCCAATAGTTACTTCGTTTGTGGGTGGTGCTATACCCAAGACAGAGGATCATCCTCTTCATATACTAGACAATCAGGTAGATCCAGAGAAGAAAAGTGTTGGACAGAAGCCAATACGTACGTATGAGAGTGATGTTGCTGAGGCACTAGCTCGCAAGAAGACATCTGTTATGACAATGGCTGTAGCAGAGGGACAGAAGAAGACTGGTACAAGTGTAATATCTAACAAACCTAGCTCAGACGTAGGCAAGAAGGTATTTATTGCAGTAATTAGTCTCGTATTTATAGCGGGAGGAGTTATTGGTGGATATTACCTATACCTAAAGAGTCCGCTATCAAAACCACAGGTTGTAGCTGTACAGAAGAATGTACCAAGTATCATATCTCCAGATACACAAAAGATTGTTAAGATAAGTTCAATCAAAAAAGAACAACTATTCAAAGGTATTACAGATCAATTCAAAAACCTGCCAGTTAACGAAGGTAAAATTAGTGAATTTATACTCACTTACAGTGTAGGTTCTAGTACTAACAGGGTACTGGGGTCAGATTTTGTAAACAATATGGATTTTACTATGTCAGATATGCTTAAGAGAGCAATTACAGACAGGTGGATGACAGGAGTGTACTCAGTTGAGGGAGAGAACATACCATTTATAATACTAACGACTGACTTCTTCCAGAATAGCTATTCAGGAATGCTTAGATGGGAGCCTAATATGGCTGAGGAGCTGGCGGATCTACTCGACTTTAGATACAAATCTTTCCCAGAGCCAGTTACAGAAGCTGCAAGTTCAACAGCAAGCACTACAGATACTGTAAGAACTCCTTCATATGCACTATTTAACTTAAGGGGGAATTTTAAGGACAAAGTTATATCCAACAGAGATACTCGTCAGTTCATAAGCTCAAACGGTAATATGCTATTCCTATACACCTTCATAGACAAAGAGAATATATTAGTAACTACATCAGAGAGGGTAATACCAGCTATATTAGAACGTATTGAAAAACAAACATATGTAAGATAGAATTAGCATATGAACAAGAATGATATACAGCATTTCAAAGAAAAATTACTAAAAGAGAAAGCTTTGCTTGAGGGTGAACTTGAGACAATTGGAAAACTAGATACAAATGGTTCTGAATGGAATGTTACATCAGGAAATATTGAGACTGACAGTGCAGACGATAACGAAGTTGCAGACAAGTTTGAAGAATTAGAAGAAAATGAGATAGTGATGGACAAACTAGAGCCACAATACAGAGATGTAAAAGATGCACTAGAGAGAATAGAGAAGGGAACTTATGGAATATGTAAAGTATCAGGTGATCCGATAGAGAAGGAGAGATTGGAAGCAAATCCTTCTGCACAGACTTGCATGAAGCATATGTAAACAAAAAAAGACCTCGTAACGAGGTCTTTTTTTGTTTAGAATGGATTCTTTGCTCCTCGAATCTCAAAGTGTACGTGTGGACCAGTTGTCTTACCAGTCATACCTACCTTTGCAATCATTTCTCCTTGTTCTACAACATCACCAACCTTAACGAAGTTCTTCTGTGTATGAGCGTAAAGTGTCTGACTTCCGTTATCGTGAGAGATAATAACGTAATTACCATAACCTCCATTCCATCCTCCGTTTGAAATACTTGAGATAACTACTCCGTCTGCAGATGCACGTATTATAGATCCTACTGGAGCAGCAAAGTCTATACCGTTATATCCGTGTAGTCCTTGAGACTTTAGAGCACCAGTAACAGGCTTAACGTAGTATCCTGGATAGAATGGTCCATCTGTATCATGAGCCTTGTTTGTAACTGTTTTTGATTTAGATGCAATTTTTGAAACTATAGCTGTAGGTTCTGCATCTGGTATAACCACCACATCACCAATTGATAGGGTAGAAGACAATGTTAAGTCATTGTACTCAAGAACTTCCTCTAGATTACTCTTATATCTAAGAACAATACCTCTGATGGTATCTCCCTTCTTAACTGTGTACTTTATGCCTGAAATAGGGAGGATAACTAGATTCTGTCCCTCTTTAATAGAAGGTTTCTTACCCAATTCATTAGCCCAAATGATAGTATTTACTGAAACATCGAACATATCCGCTATTTGAGATAGGGTATCTCCGCTTCTTACTGTATATAGACTGATCACCCCAGAAACTCTGTTATCCACATCGGATACCGTACCAGACGGTCCGATTTCTGCAGAAATAGCGTTATTGTAGGCTAAAATATTACCCTCATCATTCTTATAAGGATTCGGATCAGAGTTAACTGCTGCCTCCAATAGGATCATATTCTGAGAATTAACATTGCTTGTAGTCTCAATTGACTTAGCAGAAGCCTTGTCGCCACCTAGATCTGAGAAGATAGAAAACAAGCCTGCGTTAGCAGACTTAGGGAAGAAACTGTATGAAAAAATTGATAGAGATATAAAAGAAACGGTAACAACCTTTTTTACAAAAGGCATTGTTCTGGCTGTTGATTTAATTGTCGCTGATTTAGATAAATATTGCATAATATAAATAGTCTTTCGGCAAGGTCTGTATGGCGTCTATACAACGCATCTGTAGCTTCAGAATTTTCAGTAAATGGCTTTGTTGAGCCATTTTTATACCTCTATCAATAAGGTATCTACTTAGCCTACGCTAGGTCAATTTTAAAGTCAACAGGGGGTGTGAATATGTGATATAGTAGTATTTATGTCATCAAATGTAGCAAATTTAGATTTAAACCAAAGACAAAGAGAAGCCGTTGAAACTACCGAGGGTCCTGTATTAATAATTGCGGGTGCGGGTGCTGGAAAAACCAAAACTATCACTCATAGAATACTTAATTTAATTAAAAATGGAGTTAAACCTTCAGAGATTTTGGCTATAACCTTTACCAACAAGGCAGCGAAGGAAATGCGTGAGCGAGTCTTCCATCTAATCGAGCAAGACAAGACACTTAACATACCAATATCATTTAACGAGAGACCTTTCGTAAGTACATTCCATGCTCTTGGAGTACATATCATAAAGGAGAATGCTTCTTTGCTTGGTATTACCCGACACTTCACAATATATGATAGAAGTGACTCAAAGAGAGCTATCAAAGAAGCTCTTGAAGAAATGGGAATGGATATCAAGCAATATGAGCCCGGAATAGTACTAAATACCATATCTAGAGAGAAGGGTGATGGTGTTACAGTAGCAAAATACAGAGCAAATCATACAAGCGACTACTTTAAGAAGGTAGTTGGTCAAGCCTGGGAAAAATATGAGGATATACTACTTAAAGAGAAGTCATTGGACTTTGATGATCTACTCCTTAAGACCGCGAGCCTTCTAAAAACATATCCTGAAGTTAAAAAACACTATAGCAAAGTATGGAAGTACATACATATTGATGAGTATCAGGATACAAACAAAGTACAATACGAGATTGCATCTCTACTTGCAGAAGAGAACAGGAATATATGTGTAGTGGGTGATGTGGACCAGTGCCTACCACCAAACTCACAGATACAACTAAATAATACTACTAAAAATGTATCTAGGATTGGAGTTGGTGATGAAGTTACGTCTCTTGCTGGTAGTAATGATGTATGTAAGGGGGTGGTAAGTGAAGTAATCTGTAAAGACTATAGTGGTGACATGCTGACAATCAAAACTGAAACTAAAAGTATTTCACTAACACCTAATCATATAGTATTTAGTAGGCTTGCATTGGAGAGAGACTCATATTACGTATATCTTATGTACAGAAGAGATAAGGGGTATCGTATAGGTATGGCAAAGAGTGTGAGGTCTGTAAAAAAAGGTATAGAGTCTACAGGGCTTCAGGTGAGATGCAATCAAGAGAATGCTGATAAAATGTGGGTATTGAGAATATGTAAAGAAAAATCTGATGCAAGATATTGGGAGGCATTACTTTCTGTAAAATATGGAATCCCAAGTATGATCTTTAAGACATCTGGCAGGGGAGTAATTGTCTCGCAAGAACAGATTGATAGACTTTTTAGTGAAGTAGATACAAAGGAGAATATTAAGAAACTGTTCGCTGATACTGGTTTGCTATTCAATCACCCCCACTATCTTCCCCAGGGAACAACTAACACAAATACGATTAGGAGTAGGGTTAACCTTAACCTAAAGATGTTTGATGATAAGAGAAGGAGTGTGGCAAATCCCTGGGGTATAAGTAGGGTATCGATAAATACTTCGGACATAGAGCTAAAAGAGAAGTTAGTTGAAAGTGGTTTTAAACCCAGAAAAGGAAAGCGTGGGGATTGGAGGCTGGAGATAACCAAATTAGACTACGGAGAAGCTGAGGAAATTGTAAAAAAAATAACTAAGATAGATAGCAATATTACTGTCATCAGAAGTGTGATAGCCAAGGAGAAACGTATGTATTTCCATCCAGCATCTAACATAATACCTGGCATGCTTGTTGCTGTATTCAAAAATGGCTCAATTATAGAAGAGAAAGTTATAGAGATTACAAAAACACAATACGAGGGTGAGGTATACGATTTAAATATAGATAAAGTACATAACTATATTGCCGATTCTATCGCTGTGCATAATTGTATATATAGTTGGAGAGGAGCAGATATAAAAAACTTACTAGATTTCGAAAAATCATATCCTGAGACTAAGATAATTACACTAGAAGAAAACTATAGATCAACACAAACAATACTTGCAGTAGCAAACAATGTCATCAAGAAGAACGTAATGAGACCTGACAAAAACCTATTCACCAAAAACATAGAGGGAGAGAAGGTGGAATTACTAATATCATACACTGAGCAAGAAGAGGCAAGGATGGTAGCGGAGGAGGCAAGGAAACTCATACAAAATGGTAATAACCCTAGAGAAATAGCGGTTCTTTACCGTGCAAACTTCCAGTCCAGAGTACTGGAAGAAGCATTCCTAAACAAAAACATTCCGTATCAAGTACTAGGGGTTAAGTTCTTCGAGAGAAAAGAAGTGAAGGATGTACTTTCGTTCATAAAAGCAAGTATGAATAGGGATAGTACCAATGATCTAGTAAGAGTGGTTAATGTCCCACCTAGAGGAATTGGTAAGGCTACAATAATGAAGGTGATAACTGGACAAGCGAGCACACTAGGACCGAGTCTTAGAGCTAAAGTTGATCAGTTTACAAATCTACTAGAGAGAATAAAGGGGGTGGCGTTGAAAGATACACCATCTAATCTAATTAAATTCATAATTACTGAGTCTGGAATAGAGAATGTATACAAAAACGGTAGTATGGAGGAACAGGAGAAGCTTGAGAACCTTAGAGAACTCGTATCAGTTGCTAGTCAGTACGACTCTCTGCCGCCAGGGGAGGCTATAGAGAAGCTTCTTGAGAATGCTGCTTTGGCAACAGATCAAGATGAGATGGAGAAGGACAATAATGCCGTTAAACTGATGACTGTACACGCATCTAAAGGGCTTGAATTCGATTATGTATTCATTGCAGGTATGGAAGAAGACCTATTCCCACACCAAAGGATGAATGAGGAGAAGATAAGTCAATCTCAAGCTGAAGAGGAGAGAAGACTCTTCTATGTAGCCCTGACAAGAGCAAGAAAGAAGATATTCCTAAGCTATACCCAACTTAGAACCATATTCGGTGCACAGAAAGTAAATACTCCATCTAGCTTCATAAGTGATATAGGGGATGAGCACATAACTTCAGTAGGAGATACCGAGGCTCCAAGAGGTATAAAGGCAATATTTATTGATTTCTGATATGCTAAAGCCAATATATGACTTTTGTAGCTAAAAAATCACTAGGACAGAACTTTCTACACGCTCCAAATGTAGTTTCTGCTATGGTACATGCAGGAAATGTAACAAAAGACAGTTTTGTGCTTGAAGTTGGCCCTGGAAAGGGAGTTCTGACACAAAAACTACTAGATACTGGTGCAAAAGTTACTGTTGTAGAGAAGGATGACCGAGCTATACCATTTCTTAATGAAAAGTTCGTAAATGAGGTAAAAAATGGTCAATTAGAGATAGTACATGGTGATATTCTAGAGTTTGATGAGAATAAGCTACCAAAAAGATATATATTACTAGCCAATCTACCGTACTATATCACTGGAGAATTCCTAAGAAAGTTCCTGGAAACATCAAATCCAGCCCAAAAGATGGTAATAATGCTACAAAAAGAGGTTGCTAAGAGAATTGTAGACGAAAAGGAGAGTATTCTATCAATTTCAATAAAAGCATATGGAAATGCTAAATATATTACCACTGTACCAAGAAAATTCTTTAGACCCATACCAAATGTAGATTCTGCAGTCATTTCCATAGAAAATATATCGAAAAACTTCTTTACCGAATCAAATATAGATGAAAAATACTTTTTTGAAGTACTTAAAGCTGGTTTTGCACATAAAAGAAAGGTAGTTATACGAAATTTAGAGGATAGAATTGATAAAAATATCATATCTACACTATGGGAAAGGGAAGGATGGGCAAAGGATCTGCGAGCTGAGAACATAACACTCGAAATGTGGAAAAAAATCGTAGGAAATAGTTGTATCTCTTGATATAATTTACGGAGTATCGATGATACTACCCATTTGAAAAATAATTGGAAAAATGTTTTGTTTATCTGTATAGCAATCCTTCTTGTTGTAGGAGCTTTTGTTTATGCGGAAAGCAAAAAAGAGCAAGTAGCTTATGTAGCTAAGGACGTAGTTTCTGCGGATGGAACTATAGTTAGTCCACAGGAAGTAGATACAGATGAGGATGGTAGTAAGGATTGGGAAGAGATACTTTTCGGTACAAATCCAAATGATCCAAAGAGTAAGCCTAGTGCAACAAAGGCTCCTGTTACATCAGATGTAACTAAAAGTGCAACAGAGAAGCTAGAACCAATAGATATAGTTAGTAGAGACTTCTTTGCTAGATATCTAGAATTAAGACAATTGGGTGCGTCGAAGGATAAGGCTAGTCAGGAAGAGTTGGCTAAAAAAGTTGCAGGTAACATTGTCCTATCACAACCAGCAAAATATGTTATCAGTGAAATAGTTGTAAAACCAGATAATGGAAATGAGGGTGTCATTAAGTACGGGGAGGAGGTAAGTGCGATCTTTAAAAAGTATGCAGTTAACGCTCGTAATGAAGCCGTGATAGTAAAAGAATCACTAGAGAAGGAGGATACTGAGATACTTAAGGAAATCGATCCGAGTATCGAAAGCTATAGAAAAATAGTTAATGCTTTGGTAAAGGTTGGTGTTCCTCAATCAATGTCATTGATGCACCTAGATCTAGTTAATGCAATGAATGGTAGTCTGTTTGTAGCTCAGTCATTTAGAGATTCAGGCGCTAACCCGGTAGAAGGAATACAAGCACTGTCATACTACCAGGTAGTGGAGAAGAATTTGTATGATGCCATTATAGCAATAAGAAGCTATTTTAAATACTTAGGAATATATGAAAATATTTTTTAATAAAAAAATAATATTTGGAATCATAGTATTTTCATTGTTTTTCTCTGTAGTACCAAAGAAGGGTAATGCCCAATGGACTGTGACAGAGGTAGGACCCAACCTAGTACAAAACACTATCACAGCAGCAAATACGGGGGCTTTGGTTTTCTCTAATGCCTCTCTTCAATTTAAGGAATTCACGCTTGATGGACTTGGTACTATGCTACTGAAACAGATAATACGACAAATAACTACCAGTGTAGTTAGCTGGATAAACTCTGGTTTTGAAGGTAGTCCATCATTCCTACAAAACCCTGGAGCTTTCTTTCTTGATGTAGCTGATCAACTAACAGGAGAATTTCTAAGTAGAAATGGTGATCTTTCTGCACTATGTTCTCCATTCAGTATCGATATTCGTATTGCGTTAGCGTTTAGATATAGACCAAATATACCTAGAAGATATACATGTACACTTGGTACAATAATCAGAAACACTAGAAATGCAGTAGAGAATGCATCAATTAATGGATTCACAGCAGGTGATTTCAGGCAGGGAGGATGGCCTGCATTCGTATCACTTACAACTGAACCACAGAACAACATCTATGGTGCATATTTAACTGCTGAAAGTGATCTATCTTGGAGAGTAGCTAATGCTCAGGCCCAACAAAGAGATGAATTAGGTGCCGGTAATGGTTTCTTGTCATGGAGAGATCCGAAGTGTACAAGAGATCCCGCTAAATACAATAGGGAGTTACAAGCGACAGTTAATGGGCCTGGTGTGTTGGGTTCGGATGGAGTGGAGATGCCTGCAGAGGTTAAACCAGTAAAAACAAAGCTTGATTGTCCTGTACAAACTCCAGGTTCAGTTATCTCTGGATCATTACAAAACAATCTTAATGGACCACTTCGTGAACTAGAAATTGCCGACGAAATAAATGAAATCGTTAACGCCCTATTCGCACAACTTGTAACACAAGTTCTACAAAAGGGTCTTGCTGGAGTAAGCTCAAGAGATTCAAGCGGTACATCATACCTTAATCAAACTATTTCAGATATTAATGCGGAATCAAATCCTCAAGTTCAGGGTATTAAAAATGAGCTTATAAAAAATGTAGATGCATTTAAGAAAAATGTTGTAGAGTACAAAGCAAACAGGGAAGCTGCATTGGAGGTAATGCTTGGTGTAAGAAGAAATTATGATTACGCACTATCATGTTTCGACCAAAAGCTAAACGACACTAGTAATAGATACGCGTCTGACAGACAGACAATAGAGAGAAATATCGCAGAGATAAATGCGACAGTAATATCTCAGGTATCATCTAAGGCTACAAATCTTTTGTTGCTTCTACAAGACGCTGAGACAAAATTAAAAACTCTACAAGAGATACAGGACCGAGCAAATGCAGCTAGAACACTAAATGATCTAAATGCACCTAGTCAGAAGTATTCAGAACTACTACAGAGTAGGGGACTGACAACGCCTCAGGATATTCAGAAGTCTAAAGAGGATTTGGATGCGGTCAAGGTTGAGGCTGCTCCTTTGAAGGCGGACGCGGAAAGAAAGCTGCAAATATGCCAGATACTATAACTATATGAAAAAGATACTTTCTACAATTTTTATAGCAATAATAATTCTAACAGTAATGTCTAGCGTCCTTATTCCCGCCACAGCCATGGCGCAAACGGCCTTTATCGAAAAAGTAGGGATTAATGTGGTTAATGATGGTATTGCTTATTTACTAAACATACTACTCGGAATCACATCAAGTCTTGTATTTGTGAGTGGGCTACTTCTAAGCTTATCTGTTGAAATCACAACAGACTTAAGTGGCGTATTTGAAAAAATAGGCGCCTTAAAAGAAGTCTGGTTGGTTATACGTAATATATCTAGTATATTCATAATCTTCATGCTTCTATATGTTTCAATATCAACCATTCTTGGTGTTGGTGGAAATGGAATCAGAGAATTGATTGGTAAGATAGTTATTGCCGGACTTCTAATAAACTTTAGTCTATTTTTTGCTAAGACAGCTATTGATGCTTCAAATCTAATATCACTACAGTTCTACCATGCCCTGGTTCCTAAAAGTGCTCAAGAGGCTAGTTTAACTAAGTCATACGCTGGTGGACTATCTAACGTATTTATGAATAGTCTTAAAATACCTACAATATACAAAAATTCTGGAGTATTAAAATCGACAAGTGTGACTGCTAGTATATCTATTGCTACTTTCATGGGTGTAATAATGATGATTACTGCTGCACTTAGTTTCTTTGGAGCATCGATAATGTTCATCGCCCGTACAGCAATCCTTGTATTTTGTATGGCAATGTCGCCGCTATATTTTGTGTCTATGATATTCCCAAACACAAAAGAAGAGTCAGAAAAAATAATGAAGTTATTTAAGAGTCAGCTGATATTTATGCCTACATATCTCTTTATGATGTATGTAGCAATGAGGTTTATAAGTAGTCCTGGTTTTTCATCGATATTTAATCCAGACAAAAACGGTGTATCTGGAGGGGATGGGGAGACTATGTTAATAACATTAGCTGGTACAGTAATTCAATATGTAATTGCGTTAGTTTTTATAAACGCTCCGCTTGTTGCAGCTATAGCTGCCGGTGGAACGGGGGCGAAATGGTCAAGTGGTATGACTGATAGTCTAAATGGATGGCTAAAGAAAAGTCCTGGTGCTTTAGGAAGTGGTGCATGGAAAGCTACAGGTGGCTGGGGGGCAAGTAAATTAGCTGACAAAGAAGCATTTAAGGATTTTGCAGGTAAATCTAGATTCGGCCAGATTGCACTACAAGCAACACGCGGTATAGCTAAGAACTATAACGAATCACTAGAGAAGGATACTAAGAAGCGGGTAGAGTTCGCTGAGTCACTAGGATACAACAAGAAGAATACTAAAGCAGACGAGGAGGAATTAAAGAATCTAAATAGACTTAGAGCAAGATATGGTAACGGCCAACTACCACCAAATATTGTTGCCGAACTAAAACAAAAGCATGGAAACAACATCGCCTCTTTAAACGATGCGTTTGCTGTTGTTAAAACAAATATTAACAAAGAGAAGAATTCTAGAAAGAACGATTACATTGAGAGGTTGAAGTCTAAAACAGAGAACGCTTCATCGCTATTTACCAAACTTGCAGCAAATAGGAAAGGGGCTGAGAAGGTAGGTAAGGGTGTAAGTTCAGACGCAGCAAAACTAGAGGTGGAAATACTGAAGAATGAATTGAACGAGGAGAAGGATGAGTTGAAAACAATTACTGATGAGATTAAAGCCTTGGATAGAGAGATTGGTAAACAGGGAGGTATAGCAAACGCTAGTAGTAATATGATTAATAGACTTAGCGATAGGAAGACGAGGAGGGATGAAAAATTAGATATAATACTAAAAATGCAGGAAAATATTGATTCTTATGAATCTAAAATAGAAACTAAATAAAAACTATGGACTTTGACTACGAAACAATTGAGCAGAAAATGAGATCTCTACCTAAGGAACTTCAGCGAGCTATGGTTTCAGTCGAAACCACATCACTCCTACAGGAAATATCAGACTCTAATAATCTAATGATTGATCAATTAGGGCTACTTGAGGAAATAACGAGTTTAACAATTTTAGGTTTAATCCCGGTTAGCAAGTTTACCTCAAACATCAAGGAAAAGCTTGGTATCGATGTAGACTTAGCAGAAAAGATAGCAGGGGAGGTAAACGAAAAGATATTCAAAGGGATTAGGTCAGCACTACAGTCTATACAATTGAAAGACGCGGCAGAAAAGCAGAGTATTGAGAAACCCCAAACCCCTCCACCCACAATCGAATCCGTAGGTAAGTTCACTATAGAAAAACCCCCAGTGGGGATTGGTATTACAGTAACTGTTAAGAAGGAAGAGGTGCTTAAAGAAATAGAAGATCCAGAAAAACTACTTGAAGCACCTAGTATAGATCACATACTAACTACTCCTGTGGTATCAGTAGAGAAGGTAGAAGTAAAGAAAGTTGATGTAGCACCAGTAGAAAAGAAACCTTACACACTAGATCCATATAGAGAGCAAATATAATGATATAATAATTGCATGAGATACCAAGTTCCACAGTTCATTGAAGTAGAAGACAAGATCTTTGGATCATTAACTCTAAAGCAATTTATATACCTTGCTGGTGGGGCAGGGCTATCATTCGCAATATATCGTTTTCTACCATCGATAGTATACTCATTCATACCAATTGTTGTTGTAGCAGCATTCTCAACCGCACTAGCTTTCTACAAGGTTAATAACAAACCATTCATACTAGTAGTAGAAGCAGCGTATAAGTACTACACCTCAGCCAAGCTATTCATCTGGAAGAAGGTTCCAAGCAAGAAGACTGACAATGCAATACAGGAAGCTAAGGAATATGCAGGAATCATGGTTCCAAAGATTTCAGACAGTAAGTTAAAGGATTTAACATGGAGTTTGGATATAAAGGAGAGTATGTACACTAACAAAAATCAAAAATAATATGGCACAAACATCAAAAACAACACAGGAGTTCGTACCAATACAGGAGATACGTGATGGAGTAGTGATCCTTAAGGATGGCTCTATGCGTGCATTAGTACTAGCATCATCACTTAACTTCGCTCTTAAGTCTGCTGACGAACAGAATGCCATAATATCTCAATTCCAAAACTTCCTAAACTCACTAGATTTCTCAATACAGATCTTCGTACAGTCAAAGAGACTAGATATACGCCCATACATAGCCCTACTAGAGGAGAGATACAAGGAGCAGGTAACTGAACTAATGAAAATACAGACAAGAGAGTATATAGAGTTCATCAAAACATTCGTAGACAACAGTGAGATAATGACAAAGGGATTCTTCATAGTAGTTCCATATATGCCACCATTACTTACAGCAAACAACAATCCAGTATCTAATCTACTAAAGAAGGGTAATCAAAGTAATGTATTACCAAACGAAAAGTTTGAAGAGTACCGAAGTCAGTTAGAGCAGAGGGTGGGGGTGGTAGAGCAGGGACTAGTACGCTGTGGAATACGTGTAGCAGAACTTGGAACAGAAGAAGTGGTAGAATTGTATTACAAGATATTCAATCCTGGGGAAACAGAGAAGCCAATTCAAATAAATTAAACAAAATGAGTATATTTTCAAAATTACTAGGAAAAAAAGAAGAAAATCCAATAGTATCTCTAATGCCACAAGAGATATATGAAGCTGGGGTACTTGAACTTAAGGATGTTATCGCTCCTTCAGCTCTTAAGATTAGCCCTAAGGAGCTAAACCTTGGAGAGAAGGTTGCTAGAACCTTCTTCGTAATCTCATATCCTAGATTCCTCTCGGAGAGTTGGTTTGCTCCGATAATCAATCTTGATAAGGTATTCAATATCTCAATATTCATACACCCAGTAGATACAGCTAAGATACTTAGACACTTCCAGAAGAAGGTGGCTGAGGTACAGAGCCAGATATCTACAAGAGAGGACAAGGGACTTGTAAGAGACCCGATGCTTGATACTGCATACCAGGACCTAGAGGGACTTAGAGACAGTCTAATGCAAGCACAAGAGAAGATATTTGATGTGGGAGTATATATAACTATATTTGGTGATAGTAGTGCAGAGTTGGACAAGATTGAGTCTGAAGTAAAATCAATACTAGAATCAAAGCTAGTATATCTAAAGCCTGCATTGTTCCAGCAGGAGAGTGGTTACAAGAGTGTATTACCCATAGCTGATGATCAACTAGCTGTACACTCAAAACTTAATTCCTCACCGCTATCAAGCCTCTTTCCATTCGTATCATTCGACCTAACATCTGATAAGGGAATATTGTATGGAATCAATAGGCATAACTCATCTCTGGTACTCTTCGATAGATTCCTTCTTGAGAACTACAACTCTGTAACATTTGCAAAAGCTGGATCTGGAAAATCATACTGTACAAAACTTGAAATACTTAGAACATTAATGTTTGATACTGAAGTTATAGTTATCGACCCAGAAAAGGAATATGAGTATATGGCAGAGGCTACGGGAGGGAAGTACTTCAACATATCCCTAAACTCAGAACATCATATAAACCCATTCGATCTACCCATGCCAAGAGAGGATGAGAGTGCTGCTGATATACTAAGATCAAACATCATTAACCTAGTAGGACTATTCCGTATCATGCTAGGAGGCCTATCACAAGAAGAGGATTCTATAATAGACAGAGCGATAAGTGAGACATATGCTCTAAAGGATATTACTCCTGAATCAGACTTCAGAAACATAGAGCCGCCTCTACTATCAGACTTCGAGCTTGTACTTGCTGGAATGGAAGGTGCTGAATCACTAGTAGAGAGACTGTCTAAGTATACGAAGGGAACATGGGCAGGATTCATAAACAGGCCATCTAACGTGGATATTAACAAGAAGTTTGTAGTGTTCTCCCTAAGAGATATGGAAGATGAGCTTAAGCCAGTAGCTATGTATATAGTTACTCACTATATCTGGAATGCAATCAGAAAGAACCTAAAGAAGAGACTACTTGTAATAGATGAGGCATGGTGGATGATGAAGTCTGAAGACACAGCATCATTCCTACTAGGCCTTGCAAAGAGAGGAAGAAAGTACTTCTTAGGACTTGCGACCATTACTCAAGACGTTGATGACTTCTTGAAGTCTCCGTATGGTCTACCAATCATCACTAACTCATCAATACAGATATTGCTTAAGCAATCGCCATCATCTATTGATAACATACAGAGAACATTCAATCTTACAGATGAAGAAAAGTATCTACTACTAGAATCAGATGTAGGGGAGGGAATATTCTTCGTAGGACTTAAGCATGTAGCCCTAAAGGTGGTAGCTTCGTATACAGAGGATCAGATAATAACTACAAACCCTGCACAGGTACTAGCAATGAAGAAGGCTAAGGAGGACCTAGAAATGAGTCAGGGAACAGCAAAATAGTATGGAAGGCAAACAACCAATAAATTACAGAATTAGTGGAGGAATGTTCGCAATACTAGCCCTACTCGCAGGGTTAGCTGATTTGCTCACATTGATTCCGTTTGTCGGAACTGCTGTAGGACCCATATTCTGGGTACTTGCTACCATATACTTCTGGAAGGTTGGTCTAGGTTTGGTAAACGGAAGAAGATTAGCAACTACAATAATATCTATAGTTGCAGAATTAGTGCCAGCAGTACAAGCTTTTCCAACTATACTGGCTGGAACAATTGCAGTAGTCATCATGACTAGAATAGAGGATAGGACTGGTATATCACTAACTCCAGCAAAGAAGGTTGGGGTTACACCACCAAGAAACGTACGAGTACCGGTAAACAAAACTCCTGGAGTGAGACCACCTAGAATACAGGGTAGTGTTTAGATACCCACAGCATTTTGTATAATTAGTTGTGATATAATATTGGTAATGAAATTGCTATTAAAAATATCAATATTAACTATACTATTAACTCTTTCTTCTGTGTCCTTTGCTCAGTTACAGACTCCAATAGATGGAGTAACGATAGATACTGATGTATCTAATCCTAGACCAGGGCAGAGTATAGAAGTATTTGTCGAAAGCTATAACTTCGACCTAAATGCTTCCTCTATCGTATGGCTTGTAGATGGTAAGACATATAATCAAGGAATCGGAATGAAGAGTATTGATATAGTTGCACCTAAGATAGGGACAAAGATGACAATAAATGCAGTAATTAAAGGTTCAGATGGTAGAGAAGTACAGAAGATACTTACGATAAAGACAGCATCTGTAGATATAATATGGGAGAGTTATGGATATGCTCACCCGTTCTATGAAGGCAAGAGTCCTTTCGTATACCAGAACTCAGTTAAGCTAACAGCAATACCACATATCGCTAAAAATAGTACTGAGATGATAGATCCAAAGACTCTAGTGTATTCATGGAAGAGGGGAGGTAAGTATATAGATGGAGGACAAGGATATGGAAAGCAGAGTGTAATAATACCTGCAGATGACTTACCGAAGAATGTAGAAATTACAGTGGACATAACAAACAGGGAGCAGACACAATATACAATGGGTAGTATGACCCTAATACCTACCGAGCCATCAATCTCATTCTACGAGGAGGACTCACTGTACGGAATACTATATAACAAGGCACTATCTGGAGATGTAACACTAAAGAATACCGAGATGAAGATACTATCTGTACCATTTGGATTTAACCTTACAAATAGAGACGTTACTTACACTTGGATGATAAACAACATAGAGCAAAGTAATCTAATGAAAAACAGAAGTATAACCATTAGAACAAAAGGGGATGTGGAGGGTAAGTCAAACATAGACCTAGATATACGTAATCAAGATGATATTCTACAAGGAGCGCGTAATAGCTTCTCTATATCCTTTAGTAAGAGGAAAAATATAGATGAACCAATAACATTCTAATATGAAAAAAATATTTTTAATTATACTAGTAATAATATCTGTAATACCTTTAGTTAGTAGGGCACAGGAGGTAGCCACATCTACAGATAAATACAAATTGCTTGAACCATTACCTTGTTTAGACTATAAAGATAATGGCTGTGTGGCTGGTACGATGCAAGAAAGTATCAATATTAAAGATTATATTTTATATATATACAAGTTCTCTATAGCTATAGCTGTATTTTTAGCTATTGTAATGATCATATGGGGAGGGTTTCTATACATTACAAGCGAAACACCTTTTAAAATAGCGGATGGTAGGTCTAAAATAACTAATGCATTATCTGGTTTAGCTATGGTATTGGTATCATATCTAATACTAGCAACTATTGACCCCAGATTGGTGAATATTGATAGTAATATTCCGCCGATACCGTATACAAACGAGCAGATAAAAGATGTTAGTGCATTTCAAAAGAGTATAGAGCAAGATTTTAAAAATTTTAGCGCTGAAAAACAATTAGAAATAAATCAATTGTCATCTCAAATTTCTAGTATAGCTCAAGAAAAAAAGGGTATTGATGCAAAAGTAGCATCTAAAGAAATCACAGCGGAAGAAGCGGTACGACAATACGCGGAAAATGCAAGGAAAGCATTGGAAGCTAGTGTAAATAGGAGTAAGCTAATAGCTGAGAATAATGGTCTTTATAGTTTTACAAAGGTGATTCAAATAATTAACACTGACGAGGATGTAGGTACAAGTTTGGATCAATATAAGGCCAATACTGTGCCTAATACGATCGGGAACACACCAAGGAGAACTGATTCTGAAAACATCATACAAAATCAATATAATGAGAGAATAAATGAGATACTTAAGACAAATTCAGGTCATGATGTCGTTCAAAAACTTGATAAACAGAGGGATTTCTACATTGCTGAGGTAAAAGAGGAGATTCAACTAAAAAATGCATTTAATAAAGGTAAGGAGGATGGTGTCATTACAGTAACTTACAATCTAACAGAGAGAAGTAAAAAGTATGCAGAAAACATCAAGAACGCTATTACCAACTCAAACAATGCTGGGTTGCCTTTAGATCAATATGTAAAAATAATGCAAGCAAGAATAGATAAGATTGATGCAACACTAAAACCAAAGAAATAACATGAAAAAATCACTCTACATCATCACAGTCTTCATCATCCTAGCTATCGGTGGGGCACTATACTACTGGTACTTCTTCATGCAGAACCCTGTAGTAACAGTGGATAGTGAAGGTAACCCAATATCTGATGGTTTCTCTCCATTCAACAGACCTGGGAATATAGTTACTCCATCACCAACAGATATAGCAAACAATGATCAGGCTAGTTCAACAGAGGAGGTGATAGACAATAGCTACAAGCTGCCAAAACTGCGTCAGTTAAGTACATTCCCGGTAGCCGGAGTAAGTGCTAGCTCAACAGCAAGCTCATCAATCGCACGCTTTGTAGATCGTGGTACAGGACATGTATATGAAGCAAATACTCTATATCCTGAGATAAAAAAAATATCTAATACAACACTACCAAAGGTATATGAAGCATATGCTAATAAGAACGGAACTTCATTCATAGTTCGATATTTAAAAGGGGATACAGATATAGTATCTAGTTTCTATACCGAACTGCGCTCGACAGGCACAAGCACAACAGAAACCCCGTTTGAGCTTAAAGGAAAGTTCATTTCCCCAGATATAAATCAGGTATCAGTATCTCCAAATGGAGACAAGGTATTTACTTGGAATATAGAGAGTGGTAACGGGGTGGGGTATATATCATCATTTGATGAGAAGACAAGGGTTAAAATACTTAATCTTCCACTAACTCAAGTAAATGTAGATTGGCCAGAGATAAACACATTAGTACTATCAACAAAAGCATCAGCAATATCATCAGGATTCATGTATACAATAGATGCTAAGACCGGGGTAATGAAGAGTGTGTTGAGTAATATACGCGGTCTAACAGGTAAAGTAAGTCATGATCTAAGTAGAGTTCTGTATACATCAGGAAGTATGAATAATATGGTAACCTCAGTATGGAATATTAAGGACAATAGGTCAGAAGAGGTAATATTTAAGACCATATCAGATAAGTGTGTATGGAGTACACTCAGAAAGAATGAAGTATATTGTGCAGTACCAACAGAGATACCAGATGCAATGTATCCAGATGATTGGTACAAGGGCTCAGTATCATTCATAGATCAAATATGGCACCTAGACACAACAACAGGGGAGGTACATCTACTAGCTAACCTATTAACTCTCTCAAGCAAGTTGATAGACGCAACAAAACTGACCCTAGATCCAAGCGAGGATACCCTATACTTCACAAACAAAAGAGATTTAACTCTTTGGGCACTAGATCTAAACCAATAATTAAAGAGGCTGATGCTTCTTAATATGTCTTCTAACAACCAACTCTTGTCCTAGAGTAAATAGACTACTTATAGTCCAATATATAGCAACTACAGCTGATACTTGGTATGAGATTATAAAGATCATGACAGGGAATATATACTTCATATTCTTCATCATATCCATAGCTGCATTCATATTAGGATTACTTGATGAATTACCTTGTGGGTTAGCTGATACTGAGTAGTGTAGCTGTAGGAATTGAGCGATAGATGCCAATACAGAGAGGAATATACTTCTTACACTGATATCGAAGTATCCTAGGAATGTCATATCAATTTGTGGAACACTAACAAAACTATATAGTTTAGTTGCATCAACTACAGGTAATCCAGAGTTTACGAAGATGTGGTATAGGGCCCAGATGATAGGAAGCTGGAGGAAAAGAAGAAAGAAGCTAGAGAATGGATTAACTCCTTTTCTCTTGTATAGATCCATAACCTTAAGCGCTTGTTGCTGTTTGTCTGGAGTATTCTGCTTAATTAGATTAAGCTCTGGCTCAATCTCCTTCATACGAACTTGAGTAATAACTGACTTCTTAGAGAGAGGGAAGAGGATTAGTCTTACAGCTACAGTAAATATAATTACTGCAAATCCAGCATCTAGCCAAGGAAATGAATCAAAGAGGAATATTAAACCGTTATACAAAGGATCAAAAATGAACGTATGATATATATATGACAACATGTGACTATTCTACTTTAAAAGCGATGATTTAACAAAGATTTTACCTATCTCCTCATTAAGATTTTCAAACTCTATTTTATCTACTCCTGGCTTCAAAATCACAATAACATCATATCCTTCCTTTATCTTCTCTTCCTTCTTCGAAAGTATGGAATACACTCTTCTTCGCAGTAGGTTTCGTACTGTAGCTAGTTTAGCCACCTTCTTAGGTACAGATACAGATATACGAGTAGGGGAGTTAGATAATATAGCCCTAACAATCAAAAAAGGACCATGAAATGATTGTCCTTTTTCAATTACTTGTTTGAATGCCTTAGTTGGTAGTCTCTTTGACTTTGGCAACATATAGTATTAACTAAACAGCGATCTTCTTTCTTCCGATTGAACGACGACGCTTCAAAACTCTACGGCCAGTAGATGACTTAGATCTAACTAGGAATCCGTGTGTCTTTGCTCTCTTTCTTGTCTTTGGTTTGTATGTAAATGACATAGTAAAAGTAGTATATATTATAATCCACAACTTATCAACATTTTTATCTACATTCCGCAAGTTCTATCTTTTTTAAATGAGTATATACTTGTTGTATGAAAGATCATACGGAACTATGGGAAAAGGCATTAGTCGATATAGAACTTGCTGTTTCTAAAGCAAATTTCTCTACTTGGTTCAATGGAACATACATAATTAAGAGTGATGAAGGTATCATATACCTAGGAGTACCTAACTCATTCATTCAGGAATGGCTTTTCAAGAAATTCCACAACACAATACTCAAAACTTTGAGACAATTGAATGAACAAGTTAGAGGATTAGAGTATGTGATAGTTAAGGAAGGGGATAGGAAGAAGGAGGCTGAAAAGAAGCCTCAGGTAAGCCCTACAATATCAATGCCTCTAAATGACTTCTATGTAAACAAAGAGGATAACCTAAACCCAAGATATGTATTTGATTCATTCGTCGTAGGACCATTCAATGAATTAGCACATGCAGCTTCAAAATCTGTTATAAAGAACCCTGGATCAACATATAACCCTCTATTCATCTACGGAAATACAGGCCATGGTAAGACGCACCTAATACAAGCGATAGGGAATCATATAAAGAAGGATTTTCCTCAGAAAAAAGTCTTCTATCTAACCTCAGAAAGGTTTGGAACTGAATACTTTGCCTCTCTACAGTCTAATACCACACAGAAGTTCAAGGATAAGTATAGAAAATATGATGTTATCATCATGGACGATATCCAGTTCTTCGCTAATAAGGAGAAATTCCAAGAGGAACTCTTCCATTTGTTCGAAACCTTCTACCAAACCAATAGACAGCTGGTGTTTTCTTCAGATAAACACCCTAACTTCATCCCAGGATTAGAGGATAGACTTAAGTCTAGATTCAATCAGGGTATGATTATCGATATTCCTGCTCCAGATCATGAGTCTAGAATAGCTATAATCAAAGCTAAGAGCTTGTTGAGTAATATAGATCTCAAGACTGATGTATTAGACTTCCTAGCGGCAAGTGTAGAGAGTAATGTACGAGAGCTAGAGGGGGTAGTTAACGCTATAGTATGCCAAACCCAACTTAAGAATCGTCCTCTATCCCTACTTGAGATAAAGAACTTAATAAAAAACAACACTAAACCAAAGAAGAATATATCTATAAAGGATGTTATGAAGCTAATAGCTAACTTCTACAATGTGGATGAAGAAAGCCTATACGACAAAACAAGAAAGAAGGAGGTTGTTAAACCAAGACAAGTGATAATGTATATTCTAAGAGAGGATTTCAATGTGTCATTCCCATCAATAGGGGACAAGATGGGTGGTCGAGACCATACGACAGTTATCCATTCATGTAATAAGGTTAAGGAAGACCTTAAGACTGATACAACTCTTATGGAGGAGATCAGTCAGATTAGAGCTATGATGTAAATAGCTTGTGGATAACTGAAGGATAAGTATGCTTGTAATGTGGATAAAAAGGAGTAAAACTAAGGAATAGGGGATAGATTAAAAGTTAATCTAAGTTATCAAAAAGATATCAACAGTTTAGGACCCAAAAATATGGCTTTAAATAACATTAAAATCAAGTTATCACCATATCCACAGGCATAATAGTAGTATTAAATATTTATATAAAAAAGAAAGAATATATGAGAATAGAATGTGCACAAGAAAAAATAAAAGAAGCTGTAGGGTTTACAGATCGTATAGCTGGAAAGCATGCGACCTTACCAGTGCTGTCTTGTTTGCTATTCGATGCCTCACAGAAGAATACATTAACCATTAAGTCTACAAACCTAGATCTAGGTATTGAAGTATCTATACCGGTTAAGACAATAGAAGAGGGTATAGTAGCCATACCAAGTAGTGTTATAAACTCATTTTTAAATAACGCTACAAGTGATGATAAGGGAGTATCTCTAGAGACAGTGCAAGGAAGCCTAAAGGTAAACACTACAAGAAACTCTGGATTAATCAAATTACAACCACATGAGGACTTCCCAAGTATTCCTAGGGTAGATACAGATAATAAATTCTCACTAAACGCATTAGATTTTGTTAAGGGACTTAAATCAGTATGGTATAGCTCATCTGTATCAAGTATTAAACCAGAACTATCAAGTGTTTATGTGTATTGTGATGGAGACTTCGTAATATTCGTTGCTACAGACTCATTTAGACTAGCAGAGAAGAAGGTAAAGATATCAAAAACTAAAGATTTTGGACAAATCCTAATACCATACAAAAACATACCAGATATAATCAAGGTATTAGAATCAATAAATGATGAAGTAGAAGTTAGTTTGGATAAGAACCAAATATCTTTCAGTTATAAAGGAATATATCTAATTTCTAGAGTTATCGACGGAGTATTCCCAGACTATAAGCAAATAATACCTAAGGTTAGTACAACAGAAGTAATTGTTCTGAAACAAGACCTCGTTAATACACTTAAGCTATCAAATGTATTCTCTGATAAATTCAATCAAATAAATATTAAGATTGATCCATCAAGTAAGAAGTGTCAGTTAAAGACTAAGAATAATGACATAGGAGAGAATATAACAATCCTAGACTCTGCAATAACAGGGGAGGCTATAGATATTAACTTCAATCAAAAATATATAACAGATTGTCTACAATCCATAGACTCAGATAGTGTGGCGTTAACATTTAACGGCCTAAACAAGCCAGTTATAATCACTCCAGTATCAGATACATCATTTAGATATATAGTGATGCCAATGAACAGATAGTATGAAAGAGATATCAAACTTCTTTGATAAGTTTAGAAATGTTGCCATAAAAGAATTAGGGAAGAGGGAGGGTATAGTTAACGTTGTAAATAAATATACTAACGCCGGAATCGATATCAAAGACATCAATATTAAGAATTCAGTGCTTACGATAAAAGCAAATAGCAGTCTTAAGAACGAAATCTTTCTTAAGAAGAAAATGATAATAGATAAGCTACACAAAGACCTCGGACTAGTTATAGTAGATATTAGATAATTAGTTATTCACCTCAAAATCAATACTAGATTCTCCTCGGTTGTATACCGTATCGTATGATATTACCTTTATTATATTGTTTCTTCCTAAACCTTCGATATCTTGTGGTGTAAAACTCAAAACATTAGGGTTTATTGAACTAGAAGTTATATATTTACCATTAATATATAAATCTGACTTTTTAAGAGGATATTTACCAGAGTTAGAAATTGAAACATTAACTCTTACATTTTTTTCGAAAGCACCATCTTGTTTTGGTATAGATAAATTAAGCTTCGGACTATTTGCTAGAGTGTGTACATCATCATAAGCAGTTGGTTTGGGAGTGGTATATCCTTCCTTGAAATCAGGATTAGATAACTTCCAGGTATCAAACCACTTCCTCACACCATATTCCCAGTTCTCATACTGAGGATCTACTCTAGGATCTTTTGGTGCATCCCCATTAATATTCTTCTTGTCTATCCAGTGTAATATTGTATGTACGCTATTGGTCACGACATCCTTCCTTGTCTCTGGAGGTGTAAGGTCTGTTGCTAGCTTACCAGACACGGTATCAATCTGATATGACTCGCCACCTTGCCATATACCACGTAATACAGGTTTTAAGTTGTCTGGGGTAGGTTCAGGCTTCTTAAAGCTCTCTTTAGGTAAATCATCATTAATCTCAGCCATGAACGCAGCCCATACAGGAGTAATGATAGCGCCAGCCACCTTCTTGCTCATTGTTGTGTTGTCATTCTTACCAGCCCAAGCACCTACAACTAAGTTTGGAGTATACCCAGCAATCCACACATCACGAAAATCGTTAGTTGTTCCAGTCTTAGTAGCGACTTGTCTGTGCAATCCTTCTACAGCATTAGATACAGAATCAAGTCTAACTGTTGGATCTGAAAGAATATCAGATATCTGTCTAGCAGCCTGTACAGTTATAGCTTGAGTTTGATTGTATGATGCTTCTTCTAATATATTACCTTTGCTATCCTCAACTTTTAATATCGAACGATATGGATTACGAAGACCATCATTCGCAAACACTCCATACGCACTAGTTAGTTCAAGAAGAGAAACCTCACCACCTCCAAGCACCAGAGTAAGTCCATATCTATTTGGATCTGTAAGACTTGTAATACCCATAGCCTCAGCGGTTCTAATTGAATCGGCTATACCAGCAAGATACAAAGTCTTAACTGCAGGAATATTTCTTGAATGTGCTAATGCCTTCCTCATGGATTCAGGACCTTCAAACAAGTCATCATAGTTAACAGGGGAATAGCATATTTTAGCACCATCATTAGGGTTTTTAGGTTTACCTTCAGGAGTACATTCAGAAGAGAATTCTGTCTTAACATCAAACAATATAGTTTCAGGAGTGTATCCCTTCATAAATGCAGTAGCGTATACGAATGGTTTGAATGTAGAACCAGGCTGTCTGTACGCTGTTGCTATATTGAAGTTACCATAACCTTTTTCGTAATAGTCTCTAGAACCAATGAGGGTTAATATGTCCCCAGTCTTAGGATCGATAGCAACCATTGCTGTATTACTTGCATTGAATGACTTCTCAAGAGTTGGTGCAAAGTTAGAGATAACCTTCTCAGCTTTCTCCTGCATCTTGTAATCTAGAGTAGTAGTAACCTTCAATCCACCTTCCTCAACCATAGCTTCTCCATATTTGTTAATTAAATACTCTCTAACATAAAGAGAGAAGTGAGGAGCACGAATACCACTAGTATTCTTCTCCAAGAAATTCACAACTTCCTTACTAGCTGCATCTCTTTCATCAGCAGTGATATATCCATTCTTCTCCATTTGAGACAATACTAAATTCTTTCTGTTATCAAGTTTGTCCTTGTTAGCTCCGTATGGGGAATAGTAGGTAGGAGCTTGGGGGATAGCAGCAATGTATGCAGCTTCCGCAAGAGTTACATCCTTAGCAGACTTCCCAAAGAATGTCTTACTAGCTTCTTCTACACCATATATATTTCCACCATATGGATTTTCATTGAGATATGTATACAAGATTTGATCCTTCGGTAATACCTTCTCAAGCTTGATTGCCAATATCCATTCCTTAATCTTTCTAGTAATAGTCTTGTCTTTTGTAAGTACAGAGTTCTTGATTACTTGTTGTGTGATGGTTGAACCTCCTTGTAGATTACCTGATCCTGGAGTTAAGTTAGACAAAACTGCACGTAATATAGCGGTAGGTTTGATACCCTTATGTGTGTAGAATTCAGCATCCTCAATTGATATAGTAGCCTCCTTTATCTTCTCAGATATATCCTCAAAAGGGATGATAGTACGACGGGCATCTGTATGCACGTCATATAACAATATTTCTCCAGTCCTATCATATATCTTTGTTGACTGGGCCACCTTTCTCTCCTCAAATGCACTCAAATCAGGTATCTGTAGGCTAGAAAACCAGATAATAAAGACACTGGCTGATATAAGTCCAAATGATATTGATAATACTAGTAATGGTTTTATAATCCTCCACTTAAGACTCTTGAAAAAACTTTTAGTTCTACTCATTTAGAAATTTTATCATAAATATGGTACATTACATAGTAATATAACTTAAATTATTATGTTTAATTTTAATACCAAAGTGGAGGTGGTAACAGATGAAAAAGCTATAGACAGCACTCTTTCTAGAGGAGTTGAGGCAATATTCCCAAACAAAGAATTCTTGAAGAGTAAAATGATGAAGGGAGAGAGACTATCATTCTATCTAGGCGTTGATCCTACAGGTAAAACACTTCACCTAGGTCACGCTATACCTCTTAAGAAATTAGGAGAGTTACAGAAGCTAGGACACAAGATAATATTCTTGATCGGAGACTTCACGGCGATGATAGGGGATCCGACAGACAAGAGTGCTACACGAAAAAAACTTACAAGAGAAGAAGTTTTGGATAACTGTAAACAATATCAGAGACAAGCATCAAGCTTCATCTCATTCAAAGGATCAAACAGGGCAGAACTAAGATTCAATTCAGAATGGCTATCAAAGATGAATTTCAATGATGTACTAGAACTGACCTCACTAATGACTGTAGATCAGATGCTAAAGAGAGATATGTTTGCAAAGAGAACAGAAGAGAACAAGCCAATATACATACATGAATTCTTGTACCCACTTATGCAAGGATATGACTCCGTAGCTATGGATGTAGATGGAGAGGTTGGAGGAAACGATCAGACATTCAATATGCTTACAGGTAGAGATCTACTTAAGACAATTAAGAACAAAGAGAAGTTTGTCATAGCTTCAAAACTACTTACAGACTCTAGTGGAAAGAAGATGGGTAAGACGGAGGGGAATATGGTTAGTCTAGATCAGAGTCCAGAAGATATGTTTGGTAAGGTTATGAGTTGGAGTGATGAGCTAATAGTTCCAGGATTTGAGATTGTTACAAATGTAAGTATGGAAGAGGTGGAGAAGATAAAGAATGATATACAATCAGGATCTAATCCAAGAGATATTAAGATTAGACTAGCAAAGAATATAGTAGGTATGGTACACGGAGAGGATAAGGCAAATGCGGCTGAACAGAACTTTATCAAAACCTTTTCAAAAGGTGAGATACCAGAGGATATACAGACTATAGAGGTGGAAAAGGATGTGCCGATAAGAGAAGTGCTAGTTAAAGAGGGGGTAGTTAGCTCAAACTCAGACTGGAAGAGGCTAATAGATGGTAAAGCAGTAACACATGCAGGAACAGATGAGGTTATAGAGGATGCATTTGTAAAGCTAAGTACAGATACAACGCTAAGAATTGGTAAGAAGAGATTCGTAAAGATAATAGTTAAGTAAAGAAAAAGCCGGTAGTACCGGCTTTTTGCTATTCCTCAAATCTATCACCAAAAGGATCCACTTCCTCATCGTCTGGCATATCGTCATCACCATCCTCATCATCAGAAATAGAGTCACCAATTATAATTTCAGGGTCAATAACTTTATCCTCATCATCTAGAAGTATTTCTTTCGTTTCATCCTTCTCTTTTTCATCTGTATCATTTGATACAACTTTTTTTGTTTTTGGCATTTGAATCTTATTTATCTAATAATTGATAAGATTTGATATTTGTAACAAAACTATTAATATTTTGCAAATCAAATAGACTGTGGAAAAACCTAAACAACCTTTTTTACATGCGCTTGGCATGTAAGTGCTACTGCAATAGCATCATATTCATCATCCAAAGCATCCTTTTTGATGCTACTTGATTTTAGAAGTAGCGGAATCATCTTGATTATCTGTGTCTTGTCACTACCACCATGTCCTGTGATAGCTAGTTTGATCTGAGGGGGACTGTACTCGTATATAGGTATATCCTTCAAGCAGGCTTCATATGAGATAACCCCACGAGCTTCTGCCACCTTCATGGCGGTCTTCTGGTTCTTTGTAATGAACAAAGATTCAATAGCCATTACATCTGGCTCATATTCACTAATTATGGTATTTAATCTCTGCCCAATCTCTTTTAAACGAGTATGGAATGTATCCTTTGGATTGGTACTAAAACACTCTGAGTGTAATAGGGTATTACCTTCGATAACTGATATACCAACTCTATCGTATCCTGGATCTATTCCTAGAATTTTCATGTTTGTATTATACGATATATATAATATAAAAGGGCAGTCCACCTGGACCGCCCTTGGCACAATAACCGGTAGCCTGAACCTTGAATGCAGTTTTGCCGGCGGAACGTTTTACCCTACGAACGCCGATCGGTCGACTACAAAGGTGCCATTAATATTATATCCTACTCTGCATTAGTGTAAACCTCCTGTACCTCATCATTCTCCTCCAAAGCCTCTACAAGCGCATGTAAACTCTCAATATCAGTATCCTCAAGTGGCATAGTCATATTAGGAACCATTCCCTCAGGACCCTTAGTAAATGCCCATGATGCACTTCCTTGTGCAGCTAGCTCACTACCATTCTTTACAAGTATTGCTCTAACTTCCTGAGCAGCTTTGTTCTTGTTGTCTGTAAGAGCTTCAATTAGTATAGCCACACCACCTGGACCATATGCTTCATATACAACATGCTCCATAGCAGCACTGTTATCAGTAGTAGCCTTCTTGATAGCTCTCTCAATAGTGTCATTAGGCATGTTTTCCTTCTTTGCCTTCTCTATAGCTAAAGCTAGTCCTGGAGACTTTAGGTTACCTCCAGCTTTCTTAGCTTCTACGGTAATATAGCGAACAAGCTTACCAAAAACCTTACTTTTCTGACCGTCATTCTTTGCCTTCTGGTGTTTAATTTTTGAAAATTTATTATGTCCTGACATACGATAATTTAAGCAAATTATGTGAATACAAGCAACTATTACCAAATGTGTAATATTGGTGTATGATTTATTTAGATATGAGTATACCCGAACTAGAAGACTATCGGAAATGGAGGGAAGCACTCAAAGCACCTCCAGAGGAAGTAGAGCAACCAAACGAAGAAGTGCTAGCCTATCTTGTTGTCGAAGAAGGGAAACTAGCCCTCAAACGACCGTTGGTTAGACAACCACAACCTAAGCATTTTGCAGACGAACACTATGGATGAATCTAATCACAATCCCACAACCCTGTTGTGGGATTGATTTATATCCTCTCCCTCAACTTCTTAAGATATTCATTCTGATTTACCTTTTTTCCATAACCTCTAGCAAGACTAAAACACTCATACATAAAATTAAGCATTTCAGTGTTCTTTATCTCTACCGCGACTTCATCCTTCCAGTTAACCAAAAATGCAACATCCTTAAACATCATTAATTCTGTTTCAGACTTGAGGTATTCATTAGAAACAAAAACCATATCATTTAATCTCCCGGAAAAACTATCAATAGCACTCTTCCTCTCTTCATCAGAATTTAGTAGAGAAAGAAGAGTAGGGTAGTAGTCCTCACGCACCATACCTTCTACAATTATTTTGTTATCCCTAATAGCTTGTTGTATTGGCAGTAGGGTAGACCAAGAAAGCTTCTTTACAACATGCTTCATTGAACTAGTAGGTTGCATACCTATCAATCGTTCACCTTTATGACCTTTAGCAATTCTTTCAAAGATACTAAACAGGTTTTTTAAACCATGAGAAACAACAAATTGGGACTGATCATTGTGTCGTATCTCAACGCTCTTAGATTCATCGTGCACAGATCTAACTAGTTCGCTTACGAGTCTAGCAATCTCTATATCTGATAACCTATTCCAAAATCTACGCTTACCAATTCTCTTGTAATCAGCAAGACCTCTGTGTTTGAGAGAATCCAATACAAGATAGACAGTCATTCTAGGAATATTGGTATCCGTTGATATGTCGGAGACACTGACATTGCTGTCAGGGGTTAGATATTTAAGTATTTTTCTTTCTTGAGCTTTAAGGCCTAATAGCTCATAAAACTTGGTATTCATATAATCAATATACCAAATGACATAAAAATTAGCAAATTGTATCCGATTATAACCCTATAAATATAGCTATTAATCATATAGTCACAAAAAGTCCCTAAAAATAGAGAATAAAATTTAGATAATGAATAATAGGTATTGTAAACAGCTATTTGAAATTATGACTCTCATCCAAAGGTGGAGAAATCAAAAACTGGATTCAATAAAGCCAGTGCGAGTAATCGCTACAACAGAAGCTAGATGTAATCTGGCTTGTAGTCATTGCTATTGGTCTCATGAAATGGAGCACAAACCAATCGAGGATTGGAGTATGGCTGTCGAGGAGTTAGCCAGTCATCACATACCATTGTTTTTTGCTGGCAGGATACTGACCGACAACGGAGCTAACTTTCTGAAGCTGTGCATCGAAAGAAATGCATGTTCAGAAATTGGTATTGTAGACAATGGGTTTACAATACTTTCTCATCCAGAATTGCTCCCACACTACAAGACAATCAACATTTCTATCGATGGTTTCAAAGAAGATCACGACAAGCAGCGTGGCAAAGCGGGTGCATTTGATAGGGCATGGGGAACAATATCTGAACTCAAGAAACAAGGATTTGATCCAGTAGTTTCTTCTGCAATATCTCCACTTACGGTTGATAGGTGGTATATGTTCGAGGACCTACTATCAGAAAACGATGTCCCTATAAGTTCTACGATAGTCTGGGCATTGCCAAACCCCCTCGAAAGAGGGAAAGCAATCTTTGCAGATGAAGGTGGAATGATAAAAGCATTCAACACACTCCTCAATGGAGTTCCAAAACTCATCAATATCTATTCGTTTGAGCAAGTTAAAACACTTTGGCCAATACTCAGGACACTTGAATGGAAACTAGATACTGAGGTTGGTGATTGTTTGTCTGCTGAAATCGGTAATGGAACAACTGTAATTTACAGACCAACAAGTTCTACTTCTGTGTCAGAGCGATCACTCGAGTGGGATGGAGTATTCTATACTCCATTTACTTATGGAAGAAAAATGCCAGTCAGTGAAATAAATCAAGAATACACTGACTGGGTGAAGGAGAGAAATCTGATCGAGTTAGGTTTGTGGTCATCAATATTATGAAAGGAGGTGATGGTTATGCCGGTACTTGCTGGTTCCAAGGGTAGAAAAATTCCAAGACCTAAAACTATAAGAGGAGGTGATTAATATGGCCGTCGTAGCTGGTTCTAAAGGGAGGATTCCTCCTAGACCGAAGAGGTAGAAAATTCAGTACAAAGGAGGTGAATAAAATGGCGCTTGTTGCAGGTTCAAAAGGTAGGAGAATTCCAAGACCAAAAAACAAACCATAAGGAGGTGAAGTTGTATGGCAGTCATCGCCGGCTCTAAGGGAAGAAAAATCCCAAGACCACAGAAGCGTTAGTCACAGACCGGTTTGTTAAGTCAAACCGGTCTTTATTTATCCTCCCTAATCTTCAAATGCCCATAAGCCTTACTAGTCACAGATCTTCCCCTAGGAGTTCTCTCAAGTAGACCAAGTTGAATTAGGTATGGTTCATACACTTCCTCAATAGTTGCTTGTTCTTCTGATAGGGCAGCAGCGATAGTATTAAGTCCAACAGGACCACCTCCAAACTTATCAATCATAGTTTTTAATATATCTCGATCAGCACCATTAAGTCCTAGTTCATCAACACCGAGCATCTTAAGTGCCTTCTCTACAATCTCTTTAGTAAGTGCACTCTTTTCAATCTGAGCATAGTCACGACATCTCTTTAAGAAGTAGTTTGCAGTACGTGGGGTAAATCTACTCCTGTCAGCAATAGCTCGTATAGCATCAGGATGAATATCAATATCCAATATCTTTGCAGATCTCTTGATAATCTCACCAATCTCTTCTTTGGTATAGAACTCAAGCTTAAATACTCCTCCAGAAAAACGAGAACGTAGAGGAGAAGATATCATAGCAATACGAGTGGTAGCTGCAATAAGAGTAAATGAAGGAAGTTCTAGTTGTATAGTTCTAGCAGAAGGACCTTTACCGATTATAATATCAAGAACACCGCTCTCCATAGCAGGGTAGAGTACTTCTTCAATAGCTTTGTTTAGTCTATGTATCTCATCGATAAAAAGAATATCTCCATGAGATAAGTTTGTAAGTATTGATGCTAGATCACCAACCTTAAGTATTGCGGGACCAGATGTTACCTTCATTTGTGCACCAGTTTCCTTAGCAATCAAATGAGATAGAGTAGTCTTACCAAGTCCAGGAGGACCGTAGAAGAGAATATGCTCCGGTGGATGCTGTCTCTCCTTCGCGGCTGTCAAAAGTATGTGTAAATTGTCCTTAATCGACTGTTGTCCGATGTAATCTGGCCACTTAGAAGGCCTCAAGGTCTGATCAAGATACCCAGTATCATTACCTCTATCTTTAGCTACTGTATTGTCTCCTGATTTTTCTTTACTTGACATAATTATTAATCTATGCTAAGCTATTGGTACAGTCAATTTGATGGTAAGTATAGCCCCTTTACAGCTGATAATCGGATTCATAATTCTCTAAACAATATACCTTGTTTGCTCAAGGCATCTGATGTACTTTTGAGGACATTCTGGTTATACACCTTGTGTGTATTTACTGGGATTATCCTTGGCAGTACGTTTAACTTTTGGTGATCTCATTGAAAGTATTGTTTAGAGAATTATACATCTGATTTCTCGAAGATCTACATATAATATTACCCTTATAAATTAAGAAATTCAATTGACAGTCAATTTCTTTTGCTTCGTAACTAGTCTTGTATAGTGATAACTCGCTCAAGTTCTTGTAGGGAAGTGATTCCTTTCAATACTTTTACAATTCCATCCTGTTTCAGAGTCAAAATACCTTGCGGAGCGGAAGCTTTCTCAAGCTCAGCCTCGCTAGGATTCATTTCAACAACAGAGTTAACCTCAGGACTAATTTTCATACCCTCATATATACCAACTCTACCTTTGTAGCCAGTGTGATTACATTTCTCACAATCACCAGCAATATAGATATTAGATATACCAGTTGGTATCTCACTCTTGTCAAAGATGCTCTCTGTAACCTTATCAATCTCTGCCTTAATACTGCCGTCTATAGGTACAGGTTTCTTACAGAACTCACATAACTTACGAACTAGTCTCTGAGCTAGCACTATGTTAATAGCGGAACTCATAATTTTGGAATTGATTCCAAGATCTATTAATCGTGGGAATGATCCTGCAGCACTGTTGGTGTGTAGGGTAGAGAACACTAGGTGACCAGTAAGGGCAGAGTTAACAGCAATAGCTGCTGTCTCGCTGTCTCGGATCTCTCCAACCATAATTATGTCCGGATCTTGTCGAAGTGCAGAACGTAGACCGTCGAGAAATGTATATCCCTTGTCATTTGTCTGTGTCTGAACAATACCTGGTAGGTGGTATTCGATTGGGTCTTCAATAGTGATAATCTTAACACTAGGATTATGAACTTTCTTTAGGAAAGCGTATAGGGTAGTAGTCTTACCAGATCCAGTAGGTCCTGTTGTAAGCAACATACCATTAGGTTTTTCAATCTCTTTCAGTATGATTGATAGCAATTTAGGGGGTATACCAAGTTCCTCTAATGGAACACCAATAGATTTAGGATTTAGAATACGCATAACAATAGACTCATTGTATGCACCTGGAAGTACTGATGTACGTATCTCAATATCAGTATCCTTTATATGTACACTAAAGCGACCATCTTGAGAATCCTTCTTGATATTTAACTTAAGTCCAGATAGCAACTTGATACGAGAGAGTAGGAGAGAGAAAGTATCTTTGTCGAAATCAACAACCTTTACAAGTACTCCATCCAAACGATATCGAAGGGTAATATATTCCTCCTCAGGCTCTATGTGTACATCAGATGCATTCATTGATAGGGCACCAGCGAGTATAGTTTCAAGAATTCGAGATACACGATAGCTCTTCTTCATTGCTAGAGTCTCATTAAGCATAGCAGCAATACTTGGAAGACTGTTAACTTTGTCTATAACATCATTAAGTTCATCACTAGATATCTGAAGTGACCCAGCCTTACTCTCATATGCAAATGATAGATCCTTGTATGCATTCCAAGCCTTCTCTAGACTTTGTGTAGAACAAATGTGAAGAGTTGGAGCATATCCTTTACCCTCAAGTTCAGTAAGTACTTCCTTTACCTTAATATCATCAGGATTACGAGCAGCTACCTTAATCTTCTTATCTACCAAAGCGAAAGCAACAATCTTGTTTTCTCTAGCAGTCTTCTCATCAATCAAACGAAGTGCGTCTGTACTAATTAGGGTAATAGTTAGATCAACATATCCGACATTATATTTAGCAGAAAGAAACTGAACAATCTCTTCCTCCTCTTTTTTCAATAGATCACTTACTTTTCTATTTTGCTTGTCCTCGTCAAATTCGATCATATGCTGATTATTATATCCTACATGCTAATTTTGAATGCTATTGACTATACCCACAAATATGATATAATATAAACAGTATGAGATACATCGCCTTGCTCTTCGTCACAGTTATGTCGTTTCTGGTCACAGGATGCGGCAACATCCATTACTCACACAAGACGTGGGATAGTCCACTCATCGGTGTTGGGCAGTCCCAGGTGCAGTCGTCTGGGAATTACCACTACTCTTCCTCAACAACATTTCGTGGAGTCACCAAGGTTTACGAGAAGGTTCCTAGTAGATTCGTTGTTCTAAACGGCTACTACGGAGAATCAATCCCTGTGGCAGTCCCCGGATTCACCAACTCGGTGAGTTGGACCAACCACTGGAACAATCCAGTTTTTCTGGAAAACGCTCCAATCACGTATCCCACGGGTACCGTTTACGGTAACCCTCCAGGGATACGCGCAATACAGGGAGCTGTCCAGAAAAGGAAATAGCTCCAACAATCGAAAACCGGCACCTCTTACGAGAGACTGCCGGTTTTATGTTGTCTGTGATATATTTTAAATATGAAAATAATCATTACCAACTCACTTGAAGAGACACAAACACTAGCAAGAGAGTGGCTAAACTCATTGCCAGAAGAAACTAATGAAGCAGTAATACTTGGACTGTATGGTAATCTTGGTTCTGGCAAGACAACATTTACTCAATCTCTAGGAAGAGAGTTGGGCATATCACAAGACATGACTAGTCCAACATTTGTAATACAGAAAATATATGAGACCAAACACAAACACTTCAAGAGATTAATACATATCGATGCATACAGACTTAATGAAGGAAGAGAATTACAAGTATTAAACTTTGAGGAATTAGTTAACAACAAAAACAATTTGATAGTGATAGAGTGGCCGGAGAATGTGAAGGAGATATTGCCCGATAACCACATAAAGATATACTGCGAGTTTGTAGACGAGAAAACAAGAAAGTTTAGCTTGTAATATTGATTATCATAAGATAATCTTAGGGTATGTCTAAAAAGAAAATAAATAGTGAAATAATTGGTCTAAGAGAACTAAGAGACAATACAGAAGAGTATATAAGAGAGGTAGGTAATGGTAAGTCTTTTCTTGTAATGAGACGCTCAGAACCTGTATTTAAATTAACTCCAATTGATACTTGGGGGGATGATGGATCGTGGAAAACAACAATTGACTTCAATGATATCAAAAAAGGAGGAATAGATATTACAGAAATCCTAAAACAACTACACTCTTAATGGATCAGATATTTAAGTTTCTCAGAAAACTAGAGCCCAAGAAACAAAGAGCTATAAAGGATATTTTAGAAAAGCTCTACTCTAAAGATTTCACTAATGCAGACATCAAAAAACTAAAAGGTGAAAAAGATACTTTCCGTATTAGAAAAGGGGATGTTAGGGTAATATACACCGCTACCAAAGGAATAATTAAGGTTTTAAAGATAGATTTTAGATCGGATACCACTTACTAGATTTTAAGGTACAATATAAATATGTCTAAACGCCTAGTACTACTAGATTCACATGCAATATTACATAGGGCATACCATGCTCTACCTGACTTCGTGTCAGCAAAAGGAGAACCAACAGGAGCATTGTATGGACTTACAACAATGCTAATTAAGATAGTAGATGAACTAAAACCAGACTATATCGTAGCCTGTTACGACCTACCAGGACCAACATTTAGAAACGATGCTTACAAAGACTATAAAGCAGGTAGAGTAAAAGCCGACGATGATCTAGTGTCACAAATGAAGAGATCAAGAGACGTCTTCAAAGGATTCAATATACCAATATACGACAAACCAGGATTCGAAGCTGATGATATGCTCGGAACGATAGTAGAGAAGATGAAGGACAATGATGAGATAGATATAGTTATTGCTTCTGGAGATATGGATACACTACAACTTGTAACTGGTAAGAAAGTACAAGTATATACATTAAAGAAGGGTATAAAGGACACAATCATATATGACGAAAAAGGAGTAAAGGAAAGATATGGATTCGGTCCTCTGCTATTACCAGACTACAAAGGCCTTCGCGGAGATCCGTCAGATAACATAATAGGGATAAAAGGGATCGGAGAAAAGACAGCAACAATACTAATTACTGAATTCGGAAGTATAGAGGAGATATATAAGGCACTCGAGAAGAAAGGAGGAGAGGAGAAGTTCAACAAGGTGGGAATAACAGACAGAATTATAACTCTCCTTAAAGAAGGAAAGGAAGAAGCAGAGTTTAGTAAGATGCTTGCAACTATAAGGCGAGATGCGCCAATAGACTTTGTATTACCAGAAAACTTTAAGGATAGTCTAGATCTAGTAAAACTAGCAGACCTATTCACCGAGCTAGACTTCAGAACTCTGCTATCAAGACTAAATAACGTACTAGGAAATGAAATAGAGATAGCCAAAGAACAAGAGAAGAAGAAAGAGAGGGAAGAGCAGGAAGTAGATAAGGACGAGCTTAACAGAACCGCAATCGCATTGTGGATACTAAATTCTAATATATCAGATCCAAAACTTGATGACGTATTAAACTTTGCAAAAACAGATGACTTCAAAACCGCAAAGGAAATAATATTCTCTGAATTAGATAAGAGGGGATTAAAGAAAGTATATGAAGGTATAGAAGAACCTATAATTCCAATCATAGAGAAGATGGATAATAGGGGAGTAAAGATAGACGTAGACTTCCTCAACAACCTATCAAAAACATATCACGAAGAACTCTCAAAGTTAGAGAAGAAGATATGGGAATACTCAGGCGAAGAGTTCAATATAAACTCACCAAAACAATTAGGAGAAATCATCTTTGATAAGATGGGGTTAACTGCTAAAGGACTAAAGAAGACTACAGGTGGTGCTAGATCAACAAAGGAATCGGAGCTGGAAAAACTACGCGATACACACCCAATGATTCCGTTACTGTTTGAATACAGAGAGTTACAGAAACTGCTATCGACATATATAGATACAATACCTAGCCTTGTAGATAGTGACGGAAGATTGCATGCCCACTTTATGCAGGCAGGTACTACAACAGGACGTATGTCATCTCAAGGACCAAACCTACAAAATATACCTACTAAGACCGAATTAGGTAGAGCAATACGCAAAGCATTTATAGCCGAAAAAGGTTTTGTATTAGCATCCCTAGACTATTCACAAATAGAATTAAGAATTGCTGCATTCCTCTCTGGAGATGAGAAGCTAATAGAGATATTTACAAAAGGGGACGATGTACATACAGCTGTGGCATCAGAGGTATTTGAAGTACCACTTGATAAGGT